>JAHJXZ010000186.1 GCA_018827205.1 Gammaproteobacteria bacterium
ATGCACCGCGCGCTGGCGCAATTTATGATCAACCTGCACACCGGCGAGCACGGCTACGAAGAAGCCTACACGCCGTATCTGGTCCAGGCGCCGGCGCTGCAAGGTACCGGCCAGCTGCCTAAATTTGAGGAAGACCTGTTCAAGATCAGCCGCGAAGGTGAAGCCGATCTTTACCTGATCCCGACTGCTGAAGTGTCGCTGACCAATATCGTCGCGGGCGAAATCCTTGACTCCAAGCAGCTGCCACTCAAGCTCGTTGCGCACACCCCGTGCTTCCGTAGCGAAGCCGGCGCATCTGGCCGTGATACCCGCGGCATGATCCGTCAGCATCAGTTCGACAAGGTCGAGATGGTCCAGATCGTTGAGCCGAGCAAGTCTTTCGAGGCACTGGAAAGCTTGACCGCCAACGCCGAGCGCGTACTGCAGCTGCTCGAACTGCCATACCGCAAACTGGCACTGTGCACCGGTGATATGGGCTTCGGTGCGGTGAAAACCTACGATCTGGAAGTCTGGGTGCCGAGTCAGGATAAGTACCGTGAGATTTCGTCCTGCTCCAATTGCGGTGACTTCCAGGCGCGCCGTATGCAAGCGCGCTACCGCAACCCGGAAACCGGCAAGCCCGAGCTGGTACACACCCTCAACGGCTCCGGCTTGGCAGTCGGTCGCACTCTGGTAGCCGTGCTGGAGAACTACCAGCAGGCCGATGGCAGCATCCGCGTTCCGGATGTATTGAAACCCTATATGGGCGGCATTGAAGTAATCGGCTAAGCCGGCTTCAGTTGCACGTGACGGGGCGGCCAGTGCCGCCCCGTTTTGTTTACCCGATCGAGAGCGTGCGTCATGGATTTTCTGCCCCTGTTTCACAAGCTGCAGGATCGTCTGGTATTGGTGGTCGGTGGCGGTGAAGTTGCCGTGCGCAAGGCGCGCTTGCTCAGTGATGCCGGTGCGACATTGCGGGTCGTAGCGCCGGATATTCGTGAAGAGTTGCGTGAGATGGCAAACGCGCGCAATGGCGAGGTGCTGCTGCGTGATTACCAATCTACGGATTTGCAGGGCGTGGCGCTGATCATTGCCGCCACCGACGACGAACCGCTGAACGCGCAAATATCGGCCGAGGCCCAGGCCCTAGGTATCCCGGTCAATGTGGTGGACGCGCCGAAGCTGTGCAGCGTGATTTTCCCCGCCATCGTCGACCGCTCGCCGTTGATCGTCGCCATCACCAGTGGCGGCGACGCCCCGGTGCTGGCTCGGCTGATTCGCGCCAAGATCGAAACCTGGATTCCCGCGACTTATGGCCAGTTAGCAGGTCTGGCCAAACGTTTTCGCGCCCAGGTTAAAGGGCTGTTTCCGGATGTGCAACAGCGCCGAGTGTTCTGGGAGGATGTGTTCCAGGGCCAGGTCGCCGAAAGCGTCTTCGCCGGCAAACTGCAGGAAGGTCAGCGTCTGCTGGAAGAAAAGATTGCCGGGATTGCACCGCGCGCGCTGGGCGAGGTGTATCTGGTTGGCGCCGGGCCGGGCGATCCTGATCTGCTGACCTTCCGCGCCTTGCGTCTGATGCAGCAGGCCGATGTGGTGTTGTACGACCGCCTGGTAGCGCCGGCGATTATCGAGCTGTGCCGCCGCGATGCTGAACGTATCTATGTTGGCAAGCAGCGCGCCGAGCATGCGCTGCCGCAAGATCAAATCAATCAACGCCTGGTCGCTCTGGCCAAAGAAGGTAAGCGCGTACTGCGCCTCAAGGGCGGCGATCCGTTTATTTTCGGCCGCGGCGGAGAAGAAATCGAAGAGCTTGCCGCTCACGGGATCCCGTTTCAGGTGGTGCCGGGCATCACTGCGGCGTCAGGTTGCGCTGCCTATGCCGGGATTCCGCTGACCCACCGTGACCATGCACAATCTGTACGTTTTGTTACTGGACACTTGAAAGATGGCAGCAGTGATCTGCCCTGGAGCGAACTCACGGCTTCCAGCCAGACCTTGGTGTTCTATATGGGCCTGGTGGGTTTGCCAATGATTTGCAAACAGCTGATCGCCCATGGCCGTGCCGCATCAACGCCGGCGGCATTGATCCAGCAGGGCACCACGCAGAACCAGCGGGTGTTTACCGGTACATTGGCCAACCTGGCCGAGCTAGTGGCTGAGCATGAAGTGCATGCGCCGACCCTGGTGATCGTCGGCGAAGTGGTGCAGTTGCGCGAAAAGCTGGCCTGGTTCGAAGACGCAACCCGCCGCGATTAAGCGGCGGCAAGAGCTGGGCCCCTCTGCTTGGGTCACAGGGGCATACTTAGCCTTGGTAAATTCCCTTACCCACTAGACGCTCACGATCATGCGCTCGGTCTAAGGCTAACTGCGGCCCCTTGGGGATCACCCCGGTTGGATTAATCGTGGCGTGGCTGGCGTAGTAGTGACTTTTGATGTGGGTGAAGTCCACTGTCTCAGCAATGCCTGGCCACTGGTACAGCTCGCGCAGCCAGTTTGACAGGTTGGGATAATCTTCCAGTCGGCGCAGGTTGCACTTGAAGTGGCCGTGGTAAACCGCATCGAAGCGAATCAACGTGGTGAACAGGCGGATATCAGCTTCTGTCAGGTACTCGCCGGCCAGATAGCGGCGACTGTCTAGGCTAGCTTCTAGCCCATCCAGAGCCTCGAAAAGCTCATCGAACGCTTCTTCATAAGCATCCTGGCGTGTGGCAAAACCAGCACGGTAGACCCCGTTATTGATGGCGGGGTAGATGCGCTCATTGAGGGCGTCGATCTGTTCGCGTAAATGCGCGGGATAAAAATCGAGGCGATTGTTCGTTAGTCCATCGAAGGCACCGTTGAACATGCGAATGATCTCGGCTGACTCATTGCTGACGATGCATTGCTGCTGCGTGTCCCACAGCAGGGGAACCGTAACTCGCCCAGTGTATTGGGCGTCATCGGCGGTGTAACGTTGGTACAGGTAGTTCAGGTCATCCAGGGCATCACCGCTGGCACCGTGCTCAGTATCGAAAGTCCAGCCATGCTCGCGCATTAACCAACTGACGACCGAAACGCCAATCAGCGGTTGCAAGCCTTTTAGCTGGCGCAAAATCAGCGTGCGGTGCGCCCAAGGGCATGCGAGTGATACATACAGGTGGTAGCGCCCAGCTTCGGCAGCAAAGCCGCCAGTGCCACTGGGGCCGGCTGTACCGTCGGCGGTGATCCAGTTGCGGCGCTGTGCGTCTTCACGTTGGAAGCGGCCGCTGTCGCCGGTGTCATACCACTGGTCTCGCCAGTGTCCGTCTATAAGCAGGCCCATAGGACTGACTCCGTGATGCATGATTGGTCAGTCTAACGGCTTGTAATGGATGGAAAGGTGCAAAAAAGCGCCTAAACACATCAGTTAGTTCGATGTTTTACGTGTATCCCAGCAGCGTTTCGCCTCATCAAAGGCGGCCTCACGGCTGCGCCCTAGGGCGCGCAGAGCCAGGGCCATGGTGCTGATCACGGCAAACTGGCCATAAGCATCCTCAACGCTGCCACGCCAGAACGCCGCCAGATGCGCGGGCTCAAGTGATTCCGGTTTGACGTGACGTTGTGCTGATAGGGCCGGCCACTCCTCATCCCAGTTTTCACCATTAGCGGTGCCGTAGAGGTGGCTGGTGGCGTCCGGGTTGATCTCGATTTCGCCGCCTTCGCCCTTGATCACGATGGCGTTATCGCCCAATAACTGGCTGGCCTCGCGATGGACTGCCTGATAACCCGGGTGGAAGATGCTCTGCAGGCCGCAGCGTGCTCCCAGAGGGTTAAGAATGCGGGTGAGGGAGTGGATAGGTGAGCGCAAGCCAAGGATGTTGCGCAGATCAATCATCCGCTGCAATTGCGGCATCCAGTCGCCCAGGGGGATAAACGCTAAATGCTGTTCGGCGAGTGCTTGTTCAACACTCACCCAGTTGCGGCACAGCGGAATGTCGAGCGCCTCGAGTAGTTGCTCGCTGTACAAGCGGCCCGCAGTGTGCGGTCCACCGCCATGCAGCAATATGCGAATGCCGCTATTGGCCAGCGCTTTGGCGGCCAACAGAAACCAGGGCAGATGGCGTTTCTTGCCGGCATAGCTTGGCCAGTCGAGATCGACAGGGATCGTCGGCGCCTGCAAGCGTGCACGCACGGCTTCAGCAAAGCCGGCCATTTCCTCGGCGCTTTCTTCCTTGTGCCGCAGCAGCATCAGGAATGCGCCCAGCTGACTTTCTTCGGCCTGGCCATCTAGCAGCATGCCCATGGCCTCGCGTGCTTCCTCACGGGTCAGATTGCGTGCGCCGCGCTTACCCTTGCCTAGAATGCGCACAAATTGAGCGAAGGGATGTTCCGGCGGGGTCACAAGGTTCATAGGCAATTGGTCGGCTTGGGCAGGCCCGCCAGCTTGGCGGCGAGTTTGGCGGGAGCACCATTGAACAGGCGATTGAGATGCAGGCTATTGCCTTTCTCGGGGCCGGCTTTCACGGCAATAAACTTGATCAGCGGGCGATTGGCCGGCGACAACTGAAACTCGTCATAAAAGCTGCGCACCAGCCAGAGAATTTCCCAGTGATCGGCGCTCAAACTGATGCCCTCACGTTCTGCCAGAACGTGCGCAGCGGCCTCGGACCAAGCGGCCAGGTCGAGCAGATAACCGTCCTTGTCCAGCGCGAGGCTGTGGCCCTCAACATTCAATGCCGTCATAGCCAGGTGTTTACCTTGTCGTATTGGCAGCTCAGTGCAACGAAAGCGGGATAATCGACCAGCGTGAGGCGGGCAGGGTACGCAAGGCCGCGGGCCTGCACATCTTCATCCAGGGCATACAGCGCAATGGCCTCTGGCATCAGCTCCAGCGCCTGGCGCTGTGCGCTGCTGGCCTGCAAGGCATATACAGCATCACCACATAGCAGCAGGGCGTCCTGACTGCCGAGTAAGTGCAGGCAACTGCTCAGGCGGCTATCGGTAAAGGGCGAGTGTGAGAGTACGTGCAAAGTAGCCATCAGAGCGTAATCACCTGGTCGTAACGGTCAATCAAGGCGCTTAGTTCTGCATCATCCAGGCGCTCGACGGCAAGGCTGCTGGGATGGTCTTGTAGGCCGCGTTCTTCCAGGCTGCGTTGAGCAACATAGAGTGCCTCGACACCGAACATCGGCAAGGCCTGTAAATTGGCGCCAAGGTCTTTCTGCTGCAGGCGGGCGGGCTGCTGTGAACTGCTCAGCTGGAATACCCCGTCATCAAGAAACAACATGCCAATCGGCAAATCGAAGGCGCCGCCGGCCAGCGCTATATCCAGCGCTTCCCGCGCACCGGGACCAGACCAGGGCGCTTGGCGGTTGATGATCAACAACGACTTACTCATCTCAAGGCCCTCCAAAACACACCAGGCGATCCGCCAGTTGCGCCGCTTCGTGTAACTGGCCAAGGCCGGAAAGCTCCCAGGGTGCATCCAGGTTCGCGGCAATGCGTGAGTAACGCTGCGCTTCGTCGTCATTCAGCACGCCACGGCGCAGCGCAGCGGCAATGCACACCACGCCATCCAGTTGCTGCGCTTGCACGAACTCACGCCATTCACGTGCTAGATCCACTTCATCCTGCGCGCAGACCACATTGCTTGACGCGCTGTGTACGCCGTCCTGGTAGAAGAACAGTCGTACGATTTCATGCCCGCCCGCCAATGCCGCCTGAGCAAAACGCAGCGCACGGCGCGAGGAGGGCGCATGAGGAGGTGAGAAAAGTGCGATGGCGAACTTCATAGCAAACCTGGCAAGCCAATTTGCCGGAATGATAAAGCCTGAGTCACCAAGATGCGCGCGGCAGGCATAAAAAATGATCGGGAGTCATTTTTAACGTCGTCTGCGACGGCCCGAAGGCTGCCAGGCACAGATGGCAGGCATAAAAAAGCCCGCCGAAGCGGGCTTTGTACAGCAGCTTGAATCAATCGTCGCCGCCCATAATGCCGAAAATCTGCAGCAGGCTGACGAACAGGTTGTAGATCGATACATACAGGCTGATGGTCGCCATGATGTAGTTACGCTC
>JAHJXZ010000187.1 GCA_018827205.1 Gammaproteobacteria bacterium
CGCGTGCTCACCGAAGCGGTGATCATCGTCCTGCTGGTGAGCTTCTTCTCCCTCGGCCTGCGCACCGGTCTGGTGGTGGCGCTGTCGATTCCGCTGGTGCTGGCGATGACCTTTGCCGCCATGTACTACCTCGGCATCGGCTTGCACAAGATTTCCCTTGGCGCGCTGGTGCTGGCGCTGGGCCTGATGGTGGATGACGCGATCATTGCCGTGGAAATGATGGCGATCAAGATGGAGCAGGGCTACGACCGCATTAAAGCGGCTAGTTATGCCTGGACCAGCACTGCCTTCCCGATGCTTACCGGCACGTTGATCACTGCCGCCGGCTTCCTGCCGATTGCCACTGCGCAGTCCGGCACCGGCGAATACACCCGCTCGATTTTCCAGGTGGTGACCATTGCTCTGTTGGTGTCATGGATTGCCGCCGTGGTGTTTGTGCCGTATCTGGGCGCCAAGCTGTTGCCTGACCTGGCCAAGCTGCACGCAGCTAAACATGGCGGCAGCGCGGACGGTCATGACCCTTATGGCACACCGTTTTACCAGCGTGTGCGCGGTGCGGTGGAGTGGTGCGTACGACGCCGTAAGACGGTGATCATGCTGACCATTGCCCTGTTCGTCGGCTCAATTCTGCTGTTTCGCTTTGTACCGCAGCAGTTCTTCCCGGCATCCGGCCGCCTCGAGCTGATGGTTGATCTCAAACTCAGTGAGGGCGCATCGCTGGCCGCTACTGAAGAGCAGGCCAAGCGGTTCGAAGAACTGCTCAAAGGGCGCGAAGGCATCGATAACTACGTGGCCTATGTGGGTACAGGGTCGCCGCGTTTTTACCTGCCGCTTGACCAGCAACTGCCGGCTGCCAGCTTTGCCCAGTTCGTGGTATTGGCAAAAAGCATTGAAGAGCGCGAAGAAATTCGCACGTGGCTGATCGACGTACTGCGTGAAGAGTTCCCGACCCTGCGCACGCGTATCTCGCGCTTGGAGAACGGTCCTCCTGTGGGTTACCCGGTGCAGTTCCGCGTTTCTGGCGAGCATATCGACGAGGTGCGTCAGCTGGCCCGTCAGGTCGCTGACAAGGTGCGTGAGAACAGCCATGTGAGCAACGTGCACCTGGACTGGGAAGAGCCGAGCAAGGTGGTGCGCCTGAACATCGATCAGGAGCGCGCCCGCGCCCTGGGCGTCAGCACTGCCGACCTGTCGCGCTTCCTGCAAAGCTCGCTGACTGGCTCGCCGGTAAGCCAGTATCGTGAAGGCAATGAGCTGATCGAGATCCTTCTGCGCGGCACCTTGAGTGAGCGCCAGGAACTCGGCCTGCTGCCAAGCCTGGCCGTGCCAACCGACAATGGCCGCAGCGTGCCGCTGTCGCAGATTGCTACCCTGGAATACGGCTTTGAGGAAGGCATTATCTGGCACCGCAACCGCCTGCCGACCGTCACCGTACGTGCCGATGTGTACGGTAAGGAGCAGCCGGCGAGCCTGGTCAAACAGATCCTGCCGACTCTTGAACCGATCCGGGCACAACTGCCAGACGGCTACCAGCTGGACGTCGGCGGCACCGTGGAAGACTCCAGCCGTGGGCAGAAGTCAGTCAACGCCGGTATTCCGCTGTTTATCGTGGTGGTGCTGACCCTGCTGATGCTGCAGCTGAAAAGCTTCTCGCGCTCGGCCATGGTGTTCCTCACCGCGCCGCTGGGGCTGATCGGCGTGACCCTGTTCCTGATGATCTTTCGTCAGCCGTTCGGCTTCGTCGCCATGCTCGGCACCATCGCCCTGTCGGGGATGATCATGCGTAACTCGGTGATTCTGGTCGATCAGATCGAGCAGGACATTGCCGCCGGTATGGACCGCTGGCACGCGATTATCGAAGCCACCGTACGGCGCTTCCGGCCCATTGTGCTGACCGCCCTGGCGGCAGTGCTGGCGATGATTCCGCTGTCGCGCAGCGTGTTCTTCGGGCCGATGGCCGTGGCCATCATGGGCGGCCTGATCGTGGCCACCGCGTTGACCTTGCTGTTCCTGCCGGCGCTGTATGCGGCCTGGTTCCGGGTCAAGGAAGCGGAGTCAAAGCCTGCCTGAAGCGACGGTTGCTGATGTGAAAAAGCCAGGCCCCGCGCCTGGCTTTTTTATGCCTGGCGGTTAGTGCGTTTGTTGGACATCTGTCAAAAATATGCAACTGCCTGCTGAGGCCTGTATGTGGCTTTTATAGCGTTTACAGTCTGTTACAGGGTGGTGTAGGGCATTCTGGCGAATTATCTGCTTACGTTTCGTCGTTTTTGTTTGACATATTTTACGTGTTTGCCAAAACTGCGCGACCTTGAACGGGCGCGTGCAGCTACCCGTCAAAAATGGCCATAACAAAAACCTGTAGCCCATCGTTACGTCCTACGCAGCCTGCGTGGGGCATGCATGCGGTGGGCTGACGTCTGTGGAACGGGAAAGCATGCTGATCTGGTTCGTTGCGCTCTATTTGCTGGTGACTGTCGCTATCGGTTTCTACGCCTCCACCCGGGTGCACAACACCCGCGACTTCGCCTCCGGTGGTCGTAGCATGGGTTTCCCCATCGTCGCCGCCATGGTGTTTGCCACCTGGTTTGGCAGCGAGGCGGTACTGGGCATCCCCGCCACCTTCCTCGAAGAAGGCTTTGCCGGCATCGTCGAAGACCCGTTCGGCTCCTTCGGTTGCCTGTTCTTGGTCGGTCTGATAATCGCCCGGCCGCTGTACCGGATGAACCTGCTGACCATCGGTGACTATTTCAAAAAGCGCTTCGGCCCGCAGGTCGAGCTGATTATCAGCCTGGTTATCGTCATGTCCTACCTGGGCTGGATTGCCGCCCAGCTGATCGCGCTGGGTCTGGTGTTCAACGTCATCTCCGACGGCAGCATCAGCACCACCCAAGGCATGTTCCTTGGCACCTTCATCGTGCTGATGTACACCCTGTTCGGCGGCATGTGGTCGATTGCCCTGACCGACTTCTTCCAGATGATCATCATCGTGGTCGGCCTGGTGTACCTGGTCTGGCTGTTCAGCGACATGGCTGGCGGTGCTGATCTGGTGATTAGTAAGGCAGCCAGCGAAGGCAAGTTCACCTTTATGCACGCCTTCGAGCCTAAGGACATCGTCGCCTTTATCGGCGCGGCGGTAACCATGATGCTCGGCTCCATCCCCCAGCAGGACGTGTATCAGCGGGTGATGTCGGCCAAGAGCGAGAACATCGCCGCGCGCGCCTCAATGGCCGGTGCGGTGTTCTACCTCGGTTTCTGTATGTTGCCGATCTTCTTGGTGTACGCCGCCTCGATGATCGATCCGACGCTGGTCGAGAAGTGGTTGGCTGAAGATGCGCAGATGATCCTGCCGCTGATGATCCTGGAAAAGACGCCGCTGTTCGCCCAAATCATGTTCTTCGGTGCGCTGCTCTCGGCAATCATGTCCACCGCCTCGGGCACCTTGCTGGCACCGTCGGTGACCCTGACCGAGAACGTGCTCAAGCGCTTCTTGCCGGTGCTTACTGACAAGCAGTTTCTGCTGCTGATGCGCGCCACCATTCTGGTTTGTGCGATTGCAACCCTGAGCTTCGCCCTGTACTCGGATGCGAGCATCTACGAGATGGTTGGCAACGCCTACAAGGTGACCCTGGTCGCGGCGGTGGTACCGTTGTTCGCCGGGTTGTTCTGGAAGCGTGCGACCACCCAGGGCGCGCTGGTGGCCATCGCCTTTGGCCTGGTGTCGTGGATCTACCTGGAATACAGCTGGAGCGAAGCCGCCTTCTGGCCGCCCCAGCTGGCGGGCTTGCTGTTCAGCATGGCCGGTATGTTGATTGGTACGCTGCTGCCGCAGTGGAGCCGTAACCAGAGTGATGTGCTGGTGGCGCAGGCCAAATAAGCCTGACGTTTGGTCGACAAAACCCCGCTGATTGGCGGGGTTTTGTTTTTCGGCCGGGTGAGGGCATATCCCCCTGTAGGAGCGGCCTATGGCCGCGATGTTTTGCTTTGCCGTAACAAAAAGCTAGATATCACGGTCTGGCTTTTTCACATCGATCCAGCCCTTCTTACAACGCCCCAAACACCTTCTTCGCCAAACTGGTCGCTGCGCCAGCTGGGTTCTCCCGAATGCTCGCTTCTTGCTCAGCGATCATGGTGAACAGTCCGTCCAGTGCCTGCTCGGTGACATAGTTCTCGATATTCGCGCTTTTCGCGTCGATCACGCCGAAGCTCGCGGCTTGGCCTGCGAAGCTGTTGTATTGCTTGGCCAGGCCGACCTGGTCGGTGGCTTGTTTTACGATGGGCAGGAACTTGGCGCGGATCTGTTCGCGGCTGGTTTTGTTCAGGTATTGGGTGGCGGAGTCTTGCGGACCTCTGAGGATGCTTTTGGCGTCCTGCACGGTCATTTTCTTCACCGAGTCCACCAGCAGCGCCTGGGCTTGCGGTACGGCGGCTTCGGCGGCTTTGTTCATACTGGCTTCCAGCTGATCAACCTGCGCGCCCATGCCCATCATTTTCATGGTTTTCGCGGCTTTGCCGAGGTTGCCCGGCAGTTCGATGCGCACGTCCGGGTTGTTGCTGAAACCGCCGGGTTTGCCCAGTTGCTGCACGGCCATTTTGGCGCCTTGGGTGAGGGCGTCCTTGAGGCCGCCGCTGGCATCACTCTGAGAGAGGTCGGCGAGGGAAAACGCGAGAGCGCTGGTGGATAGGGCAAGGCCGGCGGCCAGGGAGATGATACGCAACATAAAAGGCGTCCTTGTTCGGTTGGGAGAGGCAATGGATGGAGCTTAACGGACTGGCGCGTACAGGCAAATCTGCATATGCGCGCCGCTGGGCGAGTCCGTAATGAAGCGTTTCGAACTCAGCCGTCTGATAGGGGACAAACACGCTAGGGAGCTAATTCATCTATAACTCTATCTGGGCATTTGTTGCTGCGTTATGGCTGCCTGCGCAA
Source organism: Gammaproteobacteria bacterium (assembly GCA_018827205.1). Taxonomy (GTDB): domain Bacteria; phylum Pseudomonadota; class Gammaproteobacteria; order Pseudomonadales; family Pseudomonadaceae; genus Aquipseudomonas. The sequence goes on from JAHJXZ010000187.1 coordinate 4,928, forward strand.
TATCAGATTTGCTGGTGGAGCTGGGAGTTGTTTGTAAGCAGTTCTGGTGGTCTCTCGAAGTACCCTTTCTACACAGCAGGAGTAATTGCATGGCTTTGGTCCCCGTTCGGTTGTCGCAACGTTTAACCCTGGGCAGCATTCTGCTGCTGATTCTCACCGCGTTGGCAGTGTTTGCGGTGATGGCGCTGCGCGGGCAGCCGCGGGTAGTGGCGGCCAGTGGCGAACTGATTGAGCAGACGGGCAGTGCCATCGTGCGCCAGCTAGCTTTGCAGCTGGCTGGGATTGAGGGCGTGACCGCCAGTCTGGCGCATCTCTCCGAAGTGCTGCCGTTGGATGAGACGCTGTATCTCAACACGCTGCCTAATGTGATCGACAATCAGGGTGATAAAGCCATTGCCGGCGGCGGAGTATGGCCTGAGCCGAATGCGTTTACCGACGGTGTGGCGCGTCGTAGTTTTTTCTGGGCGCGCGGTGGCGACGGGCGGTTAGCCTATTCGGATGACTACAATGCTGCTGACGGCCCTGGTTATCACAACGATGCTTGGTATACCGGAGCGCGCAACAGCAAGGCAGGTCGCTGCTTATGGTCGGAGGCATATCAGGATGCGGTGACCGGCGTACCAATGGTCACCTGCAGCGTGCCTTACCAGTTAAAAGGGCGTTTCGCGGGTGTGGCGACGGTTGATCTCTTGCTTGATGATTTGGCGCAGTTTCTACTCGAGCAGGGCAAGGTGACTGATGGCTATGCCTTCGCTCTTGATCAGGCGGGCAATGTGCTGCACTTCCCTGGAGTGACCGGCAATAAGGGCGGCAGCATGTTGGCATTCGCTGACCTGGCGCAACAGAAAGACTGGTTGAAGCCGATTCAGGCATCGCTCGCAGACAGCAGCTCAGGGGCAATTCGTAACCTTGATCTGAATAACGATGAGCAGCTCCAGCAGGCCAGCCGCGTCAGCCTGTTTGTGATGCCTGATACAGGCTGGGTGATTGGATTGGTTACGCCGCAGGAGCGGGTAACTGGCTTGGCCAGGGCGCTGACCTGGGAAATTCTGTTATTTCTAATTCCGTTGTTGGCGGTGCTGCTAGCGCTGGCCTGGTTGGCTGGGCGCAAACTGATCGGCCAACTGGAAGAAACCACTGCGCAGATCGACTCCCTGGGCCGTGGCTCGGCCAGCCGAGATGTCGAATTGAGTGTGGAACGCGAAGATGAAATCGGCGCGCTGCGCCACGCGGTCAATCGTTATGCCGGGCAGTTGCGCACCATGCTCCAGCGGATCGCCGAAGAAGCCGACCATTTGCAGGCCGAAGCCGCACAACTGGGCGGCCTGAGTAGCACCCTGGCCGGGCGCGCCGAGCAGCAACGCCAGGAAAACACCCAGCTGGCGGCGGCAATCACCGAAATGTCGTCGAGCGCCCAGGAAGTGGCGCAGAACACCAACGACTGCGCCAATACCGCACAGAGTTCACTGCTGGTGGTGCAGCAGGGGCAGCAGAAGGTTGCCTCCAATAGCTCGGCAATTCAGGCGCTGTCGACGGAAATGGCCGGTGCGGCCATGGTGATCAGTCGTCTGGAAAAAGACAGCCAGCAGGTCGGGGCGGTGCTGGATGTGATCAAGGCAATTTCCGAGCAGACCAACCTGTTGGCACTGAATGCCGCCATCGAGGCCGCGCGGGCCGGTGAGCAGGGCCGTGGCTTTGCCGTGGTGGCCGATGAGGTGCGCACCCTGGCGGGCAGAACTCAGGCTTCGGCCAATGAGATCAGCACCATGATCAGTGCGTTGCAGCAGGCTTCACGCCAGGCCGTGCAGGCCATGCAAGCGGGCGAGGCACGTACCGAGCATGCGGTAGTGGAGGCCGAAGGCGCAGCGGCGGCGCTGTCCAGTTCGGTGCAGAGTTTCGATGACATCTCTCAACGCGCTCAGCAGATCGCCGTGGCGGCGCAGCAGCAAAGCCATGTGACTCAGGAGATCAATGAGCTTGCGGTGCGCATTCACAGCATCAGCGAAGAAAACGCCCGAGACGCCCAGGCTCTGGATGAAGTCAGCAGTGCCATGCAGGCGCTGTCATCACGGTTGACTGGGCTGAGCCGAGGCTAGCCGCCGCTACGTGCGGCTTAGAACCCACCTAGTGGCCGCAGGTTTAAGGGTGTAACGCTCAGCTATCGCTTAGCTCTGTACCCTTTCAATTCGGTCTTGGCTGTCAGCGCATTGGATTTCGGTGCAGCCCATCGATTAACCCTTGCGTTGCAACGGCCCCGTTGCGATTTATGGCCATTTAGCGAATCGATGGGCGAGCCTCTGCCAAGGGTGCGCGTATGGCTGCTTCAATTGGGGGGCGAGATAACGCGGATTACTCGCCACGCGCTCAATGAGCCGGCATTGCAGGCAGTGATGTTTACGGAAGAGGAACAATTCAGTTGAGCAACGGAGAGCCTTACTGATTTTTCGTGATGCTCAGGTACGTGTCTTGTGTGCTACCACTGAAGCCAAAGCGAGCTAGGCTAAGGGGACATGGAGTAGCAACGCAACGTTCTGGAGTCGCACATGCGCATTAGCAAAGGAATTAACGTCGACTCAGTCATTCTGATCGTCGAAGACCAGACCACGGATGCGCTCGCTCTGCGTGAAACGGTGCGTGACCTAGGGGAGGTTCACGTGGCCAGTGATGGTCCTTCAGCCTTAGCGATGGCCAGGCAGTGCAAGCCGGATCTTGTGCTCTTGGATATCGAAATGTCTGGCATGAGTGGCTTTTCCGTATGCAAGGCGTTCAAGGCTGACCCGAAACTCTGCGATGCCGCGATTATCTTTGTTACCTCCCATGTTCAGTCTGAGAACGAGCTACGCGCGCTGGAATATGGCGGTATTGATTTCATCCACAAGCCGCTAAATGCACCAGTGGCCAGGGCGCATATCAAAGCCCACCTGGCGTTGCGTAATGAGGCGAAGAAGCTCGCTAACCATGATGCGCTGACCGGCTTACCAAACCGCACGTTACTGCAAGACCGTACCGAGCAAGCCTTGCAAAAGGCTCGTCGCAGTCAGGTCCGCGTGGCCATGCTGTTGCTCGATCTGGATAACTTCAAAGGCATTAATGATTCACTCGGGCATTCCATTGGTGATGCCCTACTCAAGGAAGTCGCTGCCCGTCTTTCGCTGGCCTCCAGGGCTTTGGATACGGTCAGCCGGCAGGGTGGGGACGAGTTCATTGTTTTATTGCCTGAAGTCAGTGGTTTTGATGTGGTCGGTGATTTTGCCGAGCGGCTACTAACCACCATCAGTACACCCTTCATTATTCAAGGTAATCGCTATGACCTGAGCGCGAGTATCGGCATCAGTCTGTTCCCTGACGACAGCGAGGATACTGAATCGCTCTACCGTCACGCGGATTCGGCCATGTATCAAGCCAAACTCGATGGGCGTAATCGTTGTCGCTTCTTTTCTCTCGATATTGAGCGCAGCACCCGTGGTCGGCACCTGTTGGAACAGCACATGCGCAGTGCGTTGGAAAATGGCGTATTTGAGGTTTTCTATCAGGCCAAGGTTGTGGCCACCGGGAATGTAATGGTCGGGATGGAGGCACTCGTACGCTGGCGCAATAAAGAGGGCAAGCTCATCTCTCCAGCTGAATTTATTCCGTTGGCCGAAGAAACCGGACTGATCATTCCGATTGGTAAATTCGTGCTGCAGCAGGCCTGTCAGGATGCCCAGATGCTTGTCGCACAAGGCATGCATTTTGTGGTCAGCGTGAATATTTCGGCAGTGCAGTTTCGCGAAGAGTCATTTCTCCAGATGGTGCAAGACACGTTGCTTGCGTCGAAACTCGCGCCAGAGTTTCTTGAGTTGGAGATCACCGAGGGCGTGCTGGCCAGGGATGTCGCTAACACGCAGCATGTACTGACATCTCTGCGCAGCATGGGGGTGAGGATTGCACTGGATGATTTTGGCACGGGTTACTCAAGCCTTACCTACCTCAAGCGCTTTCCAGTGGATGTGCTGAAAATAGACCAGAGCTTTGTGCGTGACATGTTGGTTGACAAGAGTGATGCCGCGATTATTGAGGCCATTGTCAAACTGGCTCAGGCGTTCGGCCTTGAATTAGTCGCCGAAGGCGTGGAAACCCAGGAGCAAGCCGCCGCCTTGCAGGCCTTTGGTTGCCAAATTATGCAGGGCTATCTGTACTCTCGGCCGGTACCGTTCAACCAGTTCTGTGCATTGCTGGACTCTGGCAATCTAACTGTTCGATAACTGATAAGAACAGCTGGGCTGTATGTTTTGTTGATTCACCACACACCACTTGACTCGTGAGTTACCCAGGTTTTGCTGTGGGCGAACATCGCCGTTCAGCGCTCTGAAATTGTTGTTGGGATGCTATGTCGATAAAAAAGAATTACGCCATCGTTGCCGCCAATAAATGGACCATCACCAGCCTGCTTGTCGGGTTGGTTATCAGCATCGCTGTAACCGTGGGGCTTGCTCAGTTCAATCATCGGGAGGCTGTTGAAGCTGTTAAGGCTGCTGCTGAGAAATCCGCTGATGCGGTGGTTAATCGCATAAAGCTTTATCAGTATGGTTTGCGAGGGGCACGTGGCTCGATTCAAACCATGGACGAGAAAGCCATCACCCGTGAGGGTTTTGACCGTTATGGCAAGACGCGCAACGTTGAAGTGGAGTTCCCGGGTGCGCGTGGATTTGGCTTTATTCGCCGCGTTGCTCCGCAGGATGAAGCGGCGTTTTTGGCCCAGGCGCGTGCTGATGGCTGGCCGGATTTTGCCATCCGCCAGTTTACGCCCCATGACAACGAGCGTTATGTCATCCAGTACATCAGCCCAGTTGAGCCCAATAGGGTGGCCGTTGGTTTAGATATCGCCTCCGAGGCTAACCGCAAGCAAGCGGCATATTCCGCCATGCTTAGCGGCGAGGTGCGTCTGTCAGGTCCCATTACGCTGGTGCAAGGCCTAGGTCAGCCGCAGCAGTCCTTCCTGATTCTGATGCCGATCTACTCCGGTGGGGTGGTCCCCGACACCATTGCGGCGCGTGAAGCGCAAGCGTTCGGTTGGAGCTATGCCCCATTGAGTATGGGCGAAGTGCTTAAAGGCATACGCCCGCCGGAGCAGGCAGTCAGTTTTGAGTTACGTGACATTACTGATCCTGCGCACAGTGTCGTGTTTTATAACGATGAGGATGAGCGTGCTCAGGAAGTGGTTATCTCTCAGACGCTTGAGCGCGATGTGTATGGCCGGCGCTGGCAGGTGCAGTTTGGCGTGCACCCGCTGTTTATCAGCCAACTTCGCCAGTTTTCTCCGTTACTGGCGCTGAGTATTGGCTTCATCGTTTCAGTGTTGTTAGCCGCCTTGGTGGGTGTGCTGAGCATCAGCCGCACACGTCAACAGCAAGTGATCGCGGAACAAGGCAAATTGGCCGCCATTGTTGCAAGTTCGGCCGATGGCATTATTGGTAAAGACCTAGATGGCACGGTGACCAGCTGGAATAAAGGAGCCGAGAGGCTATTTGGGTTTAGTGCGCAGGAGGCGATAGGGCGACGCCTTACTGAACTGGTTGTCCCAGAGGCACTAAAAAATGAGGAGGCAGAGATTCTTGCCACGGTTAAAGCGGGAAGCCACGTCCCCAGCTTTAACACCCTGCGCCAAGATAAATACGGCAAGTTGATTCCCGTTTCCGTTGCCGTTTCGCCTATTCGTAACTCCGCTGGCGTAGTTGTTGGAGCGTCGAAAACCGTCCGGGATAACACTGAGCAAGTGGCCGCTGAGGCGAAGATTCATGAGCTCAACAGCAGCCTTGAGGCTCAGGTCGTACAGCGTACAGCGGAGCTGCGTGAGAGCAACCTGTTGTTGAGTAATGTGCTGCGCTCGGCCTCGGAAGTAGCAATTATTGCGACTGACCGGGAGGGCATCATTCGTTTATTCAATGCCGGTGCCGAGCGCATGCTGGGCTATAAGGCGCAAGAGCTGATCGATAAGAGCAGCCCGGCTATCTTCCATCTGAATCAAGAAGTGGCGTCGCGCTCGCTTGAATTAACTGCGCAATATGACCAAGCGATAGACGGGTTCCGAGCATTTGTACACAAGGCCGAACTAGAGGGGGCGGAGACGCGCGAGTGGACCTACGTGCGTAAGGACGGCTCGCATTTACCAGTGTCCCTGGCTGTCACGGCCATCCGTGATGAGGATGGCGAGATCAACGGCTACCTGGGTATGGCAGTGGATTTGACTGCTACCAAGGATTCTGAAGCTGCCGTTGCTGCAGCGCGTGATCAGTTGTTGATGGCTGCAGATGTGGCCGAGCTGGGTATCTGGTCCTGGACACTGGCGGACAATGCCTTGAGCTGGAACGACCGTATGTTCGAGTTGTATGGCCAGCCGCAGAGCTTGCGTGATACAGGCTTGAACTACGAGCACTGGCATTCACGCGTACACCCTGACGATGTGGAAATGGCGGAGAGCAAGCTGAGTATGGCGGTCGAGGGACGAGGCCTGTACGACCCGATTTTCCGTGTTGTAAGGCCTGACGGTCAGGTTCGCATTGTTCAGGCTGGAGCCCAAGTGGAGAGGGATGTCAGGGGTGTTGCAGTCCGGGTTACGGGCATCAATCGCGACATCACGGCGCAACGTGAGCTCGAATCACGTTTGCTTGATGCTAAGGAGCAGGCGGACGCCGCCAGTGCATCCAAATCGTCATTCCTGGCCAATATGAGCCACGAAATCCGTACGCCCATGAATGCGGTGTTGGGCATGCTGCACTTGGTGCAGAACACCGAACTGGATACCCGGCAACTGGATTACATCAGCAAAGCCGAGACGGCCGCCAAGTCGTTGCTGGGGTTGCTTAACGATATTCTTGATTATTCGAAAATTGAAGCTGGCAAGTTGCAGCTGGATGTTCACACCTTTGAACTCGAACCCCTGATGCGCGACTTGGCAGTTGTGCTGTCCGGTAATCAGGGTCGCAAGGATGTGGAGGTGATGTTCGATCTGGATCCACAATTACCCAGTGCGCTGCTTGGCGACAGCATGCGGTTACAGCAAGTGCTGATCAATCTGGCAGGCAATGCCCTCAAGTTTACCCAGCACGGCCAAGTGGTGGTCCGGGTCGAGCAGCTGCAGCGGCTGGGCGAGGTTGTGCTGGTTCGGGTTGAAGTCACTGATACCGGTATTGGTATCGATTCGGATCAACTGACGCGCATTTTTGAGGGCTTCACTCAGGCGGAAGCATCGACTACCCGGCGTTTTGGCGGCACTGGATTAGGCTTGGTCATTTCCAAGCGGCTAATCAACTTGATGGGCGGCGAGCTGCAAGTCAGTAGCGAAGTGGGCGTAGGTAGCCGCTTCTGGTTTGAAATCGAGATGGGGGTCTCGCAAACCATGCCGTTACGTGCGCTCTGCCCCGGTGTTGATCAACCGATGCACTTGCTGGTGGTGGATGACAACGAGGTGGCCGGTTACTTGCTGGCGCGAACGGTAGAGGCATTAGGCTGGCAGGTGGATCTTGTTAGCGATGGTCTGCAAGCTTTTGCGCGCGTCGAGAGCATGCAGCGCGCGGGTAAAGCCTACGATGTAATCCTGATGGACTGGCGCATGCCTGATATGGATGGGTTGAGCGCAGCACGGCTGATCCGTGAGCAAAATCCGGAGAAGTCGGTGCCTTTGATCATCATGATTACTGCATACGGGCGAGAGGTATTGGCGGATGCGCAGCAGGAAGGCGATGCGCCTTTTGCCGGCTTCCTCAGTAAACCGGTAACCCCTCAGCAGTTAGCCGATACGATCCAGCGGGTTTCTATGGGAGAGGTTGCCCCTCAGCCATCCGCTGCCAGTCTGCGTGCTGCGCAGCCAAAGCGTTTGAGTGGTATGCGCTTGCTGGTGGTCGAGGACAACATGCTTAACCGTCAGGTCGCCTTCGAGTTATTGAAAGGCGAGGGCGCCCAGGTGACCCTGGCTGAGGGCGGGCTTGAAGGGGTGCAGTTGGCCACTGACAACGCAGAGGCTCTGGATGCTGTGTTGATGGATATCCAGATGCCCGATATCGACGGCCTGGAAGCGACGCGGCGGCTGCGTGCGGATGCGCGGAGCCAGGGGCTAACGATCATCGCCATGACGGCTAATGCCTCCAGCGCCGATGAGCAAGCATGCCGTGCGGCGGGGATGGATGATCACCTCGGCAAACCCATTGATCTGGAAAAAATGGTTGCCACACTGTTGCGCTATGCCGGTGTGGCCAGCGTAGAGCCTGAAGCGCCGCTGCCACCTGATGCGCGTGATGCGGTAGTGGAGCCTTTGAATGCGATCAGTCAGCGTTTTGGCGGTAATCGCGAGTTGATTCGCAACGTGTTGAACAGTTTCGCGCCAGAGCAGGCCAAGCAACTCGCTCGGCTGCAGGAGCACGTTGAGCAGCGCAATGCCGCCGGTGCGGCTGCTGTATTGCATGCCATCAAAGGCAGCAGCGGCACCATGGGGGCGTGGGCCATGTCGCAACTGGCGGGTGAGCTGGAGCAACAACTCCTGCATGCGGATGAAGCCGCCAAGGCACAGCTGTTAGCCGATGGTAGTTTCGTTGAGGAACTGCATGAGTTGCTACGCAGCAGTGATCAGGCGCTGAAGGCTATGTTTGAGTTGCCCACTGAGTTGCCCCCAGTAGATGTCGAATCTGTTGGTTTACCGCTGGAGCAATGGCGTGAGGCCTTGCAGGATATTCTGCAGTTGTTAGACGCGGGCAATATGCAGGCAATCGCCCAAAGTGAGGCATTGTTGGCGCAGACCTCACACGAGTTGCGGCCACAATTTGGCAAGTTTTTAGATTTGGTGCAATCCTTAGACTTTGCTGCATCTTTATTGGCTGGGCATGAATTGCTGCATTCGGTCTGAGGATTTATTGATGCAAACTTGGCTAAAAGCCACCCAGCAGAAGCCCAAACTGCTTCTGGTTGATGATCAGCGCGTTAATATCCTCGTGCTGTATGAACTGTTTCGTGACGAGTGCGAAATTTTTATGGCTACCGACGGTGAGCAAGCGTTGCAGAGCTGCCGCACCGTATTGCCGGATTTAGTACTGCTTGATGTGCATATGGATGGGCTGGACGGTCACGAGGTATGCCGTCGTCTGAAAGACGATCCGGAAACGCGCGACATCCCGATTATCTTTGTTACCGCTCAGGGCGAAGAGCAGGATGAAGTGCGCGGTTTTGAGTTGGGCGCGGTGGATTTCATCGTCAAACCGATCAACCCCGTCATTGTAAAAGCGCGAGTTAAAACCCACCTGACGCTTAAGCAGCAAACTGACATCTTGCGTTCCTTCGCGCTTTTGGATGGTCTGACAGGTGTTGCCAATCGACGTAAATTCGATGAAGAGCTGGCTCTGGATTGGCGGCAATGCCTGCGAGAGCAAGCGGCGTTGTCAGTGATCTTGATTGATGTTGATCACTTCAAACGTTACAACGACCGTTATGGTCACCTGAAAGGCGACAGCGGTTTGCAGGCTGTTGCCAAAGCACTGGGTAGTGTTCTCAAGCGGCCATACGATTTATTAGCGCGTTATGGCGGCGAAGAGTTTGCCTGTGTGCTGCCCAATACCGATCTGATTGATGCCGTAAAGATTGCTGAGCGTATGGAAACAGCTGTGCGGGCGCTCAAGCTTGAGCACGCGGATTCTGCAGTAGATCAGGTGCTGACCGTTTCGCTTGGGGTGGCGACTATTGTGCCGACTGCTGGGACGACATCTGCAACGGTTGTCGCGGAGGCTGACCGGCAGCTCTATCAGGCCAAGCAAGCGGGGCGCGCTCGCGTTAGTTCGTGCTCGCTGGCTGATATGCAGTAAGGCCGATATAACCCGCATCTTCTTTTCCGGCGCAGCACCCGTTAATTCAGCAAATTTAGACCGGGTGCTGGTGCTCTAACTGTCCCGCGTCGTTTCTCTACCTGTGGCGTTAGCGGCTCAGGCGTTGCAACTCACGCCGCACCATCTGCGCATAAGCGGCAGGTGTGAGGGCATACAGTTCTGCTGCTACCCAACTCAACCAGGCTCCACCCCGTTCAGTTTTAGCGGCTAGCAGGCGCAGTGCTTCGGCTTCGGCGCGCGCCTGGTTGGCGTGGTGAAACGCCGCGCGAGACGGTCGCGCGGCGTTTTCGTTGGCTTCGCTCATAACGCAGTGGCCGTGCCGGTTTACACCGGCTCGGCGACATCCTCGTTGCGGTCCATGGCCACCTGGCGAATCGACAGGCGAATTTCTGCCGGCAGCACGCGCTTGGCCGCACCTTCAGCCAGTTCGCTGAGCAGTGGGTGGTGGCTGAGCTTGCCGGCTTCGTCCTGGCGCAGCACGCCCTGGTCGAGCAGGCTCTGGATAAAGTGGCGGAATAGGCTCTTGTCGAAGAACTCCGGGGCGTTGAGGCCATGCAGGATCGACAGGCGCTGGGCCATTACGGTGCAGAGGTCTTCCAGCTCCTCGGCGCTAATCGCGTTCTGCCCGGCATTCAGCAGCAGGGCGGTGGCCATGTAAAAGCGCTGCAGGGTCTGCACGATGGCGCGGGCCAGCAGGGTGAGCAGAACGAACTCGCGCGAGCTGGGCGCCGGGCGCACATACATGTCGCCATCGAGCTTGAGCAGGCCCTGTTCAACGAAAGCAGCCAGCCACTGATCGACCACGCCGTCCAGTTCATCCAGGTTCCAACGGATAAACAGCTCGGCTTGCAGGTAGGGGTAAAGCGCGCGGGTAAAGCGCAGGATCTGCTCGCGGCTCATCCGGGCGCTGCTCTGGAAGAAGCTCGCCAGCAGCGCCGGCAGGGCGAAGATGTGCAGCACGTTGTTGCGGTAGTAGGTCATCAGAACGGCGTTGTGCTCGTCCAGGTAGAGGATCTTGCCGAGGGCGTCCTTCTGTTCGGCGAGCAGGTCCATCTTCTGCACGTATTCGATCAGCGTCTGGCCGTTGCCGTCCGGCAGGGTGGTGTGCGGCGAGTAGGGTACGGTGCGCAGCAGGGCTAAATAGAGATCGAGCACACGCGCCAACGCGCGGTCATCCAGCGCTAATTTGCTGGTGGAGAGCAGCGCCAGGGCCACCAGGTTGACCGGGTTGATCGCCGCCGCCTCGTTAAGGTGCTGGGCCACGCGCTCGCCAAGGTTATTGGTGGCTTCATTAAGCCAGGCCGGGCGGTACTGGGTGCCGTAATCCTGCTCGCGCCAGTCGGGCTGCTCACTGTCGAGGAATTCGGCGAGCTTGATTGGCTCGCCAAAGTTGACCCAGACATGGCCAAAGCGCTGCTTGAGCGCGCCGATGACCTTGAAGATGTCGAATATCGACTCCTTCTTCTTGCTCGCGCCGCGCAACTCGCCCAGGTAGGTGCGGCCTTCCAGCACGCGCTCGTAGCCGATATACACCGGCACGAAAACTACTGGCAGGCGGTTGCTGCGCAGGAAACTGCGCATGGTGATGGCCAGCATGCCGGTTTTCGGTTGGAGCATACGCCCGGTACGCGAACGCCCGCCTTCAACGAAGTATTCGACCGGGAAGCCCTTGCTGAACAGGGTATGCAGGTATTCGTTGAACACTGCGGTGTACAGCGGGTTGCCCTTGAAGGTGCGGCGCATAAAGAACGCACCACCACGGCGCAGCAGACCGCCGATCACCGGCATGTTGAGGTTGATACCGGCGGCGATATGCGGTGGCGTCAGGCCGTTGCGGAACAGCAGGTAGGACAGCAGCAGGTAGTCGATATGGCTGCGGTGACAGGGCACATAGATCACCTCATGGCCCTGAGCGACTTCCTGCACGCCCTCGATATGGTTGACCTTGATGCCGTCGTAGATCTTGTTCCAGAACCAACTCAGCACCAGTTCGAGGAAGCGAATGGCGGTGTAGGTGTAGTCCGAGGCGATCTCGTTGCCATAACGCAGGGCCTGGTTTTCGGCCTTCTCCAGGCTGATGCCTTCACGCTCGGCCTCTTCGATGATCGCCTGGCGAACCTGCGGGCCGTGCACCAAGCCTTTGACCAGGTTACGACGGTGCGAGACGTCCGGACCGATTACCGCAGCCTTCTGGTTGCGGAAGTGCACGCGCAGGATGCGCTGGACCATGCGCAGGGTGCGCTCGTGGCCTTTGTCCTGCTCGACCAGCTCACGCATATGGATCGGCGTGGAGAATTGCACGCGGGTTTTGCGACCGAGAATCAGGATGCTGATCAGGCGGCGCAGACGCCCGGTAACCGCCCAGCTGTCAGCGAAAAGAAGCTTCCACGGGCTGGTTTCACGGTCGGGCGACTGGCCCCAGAACACGCTGACCGGAATGATCTGCGCATCGTCCACTGCATGCTGGCTCAGCGCGCTGACCAGGCGTTGCAGAGTAGGCGAGATGCCGCGTTTGTCCTGGCGGCCGAGCCAGTCGGGCTCTGGCGTCAGGTAGAAGAACGCTGCTGGCTCTTCCAGGTTACCCACCGTGACCGGCAGGACTGGGCGCGGTAGCCCGGCCTTGCGGCACTCCGTATCGACCACTGCCAGGTCACTCAGCGACGGCTGCTGCAGCACGTAGAACACCGGCTTGCTGCGGTCGAGCTTGAGGGTAAAGGCCGACTGGTTAATGGTTTCCGAGCGTACCCAGAGGTACAGCACTCGGCGTAGGGTGCCAAAAACGAGACGGCGAAGCGGAGATCGGGTCATACGGAGTCTGCAGGCTTGAAAACGAGCATTTGCTCGGGGGGCGTAGTGTGCCGGATCAGTTGGCCGGCGGCAAAAATCTTCGCGGGATTAACGACGTTTAGCGGCAGACGGACTGCAACGTCTTCGGGCGTGGGCGGCAGCCGTCTATGAAATATTTCTCCAGGGGTTGTAACAGTCGCTGATCGGCTCCGTCTATTGGGCCGAGGGAGCCAATTGGCTGCCACTGTTAACGATTATTGGAGAGTTGCCATGAAACATCTGAACACTGTTGTTGCTTCCTTGGGTGTAGCACTGCTGAGCAGCGCCGCGTTTAGCGTGCAGGCCGCCAGCAATCCATTTGCTGCGCAGGAATTGAGCAGCGGTTACAGCTTGGCCGCGGTTGAGAAAACCGCTGAAGGCAGCTGTGGCGAAGGTAAGTGCGGCGGTGAAATGAAGAAGGCCGAAGGCGAAGGCAAGTGTGGCGAGGGCAAATGCGGTGGCGAAGCCAAGGCTAAGGCCGATGGCGAGGGCAAGTGCGGTGAAGGCAAGTGCGGCGCTGAAAAAACCGAATAACTGAGATTCAGGGGCAGGATATGCAGGCAGATTTCGTCAATGGTGCCGGGCTGGGTTTGCGTCGCGGCTTGCTCGGCGCACTACAGGAATGCAGCTCACACGATCTGGATTTCCTAGAAGTGGCGCCGGAGAACTGGATCGGTGTGGGTGGCCGCTTGGGTAAACAGTTGCGTGCCCTGAGCGAACGCCTGCCGCTGCTCTGCCATGGCCTGTCCCTCAACCTCGGTGGCTTTGCGCCGTTGGATATCGAACTGCTTAAGGCCATCAAGGGCTTTCTCGACCTGCATAGTGTGCGCGGTTACAGCGAGCATCTGTCGGCCTGCGCCGACCATGGGCAGTTGTATGACCTGATGCCGCTGCCGTTTTCCGAGGAATCGGTGCTGCGTATTGCCGAGCGGGTGCGCGTCGTGCAGGACGTACTGGAGCGGCCGTTGATCATCGAGAACGTGTCGGCCTATGCACAGCTGCCGGGCGAGCTGGATGAAGCTGCGTTTGTCTGCGCGGTGCTGGAGCGAGCCGACTGCCAGCTGTTACTGGACGTGAACAACGTCTTCGTCAACAGCATCAATTTCAACTTCGATGCGCAGGCGTATATCGCCAGCATGCCCAGTACGCGCATCGCCTATCTGCATGTGGCCGGGCATTACGACCAGGCCAGTGATCTGAAGATCGACACCCATGGCGCGCCCGTGATCGACCCTGTGTGGGCGTTGCTGGAGCAGGCCTATGCTGTGCATGGCGTGCGTCCGACTCTGCTGGAACGCGATTTCAACTTCCCGCCGATTGCCGAGTTGTACGCCGAGGTGGCGCAGATTCGCCAGCTGCAAGCGGCTGCGGCTCCTTTGCGGAGTTACGGAACATGAGTGGCGTCGAAGCACAGCGCGCTTTTGCCGCGCGTATTCGCCAACCGGCAGAGCAGCCGCTGCTCGACGGCATCAGCGTCGAGCGTATGGCGGTGTATGAAGCGCTGTTTTTCAACAATATCGAAGGCTTTATCAGCGGTGCCTTTCCGGTGCTGCA
>JAHJXZ010000188.1 GCA_018827205.1 Gammaproteobacteria bacterium
GAACTGGAAAAGGACGAACTCAAACTCGGCTTTATCAAACTCACTGATATGGCCCCGCTGGCGATCGCCTACGAAAAAGGCTTCTTCGAGGATGAAGGGCTGTACGTCACTCTTGAAGCCCAAGCCAACTGGAAGGTACTGCTGGATCGAGTTATCACCGGCGAACTCGACGGTGCGCACATGCTCGCTGGTCAGCCTCTAGGCGCCACCATCGGCTTTGGCACCAAGGCTGATGTGGTCACCGCATTTTCCATGGACCTCAACGGCAACGGCATCACGATGTCCAATGCCGTGTGGGAGGAAATGAAAAAACACGTGCCGATGGCAGACGGCAAACCGGTGCACCCGATCAAAGCTGATGCACTGAAACCGGTCATCGAGCAATACAAAGCCAAGGGCAAGCCGTTCAACCTGGGCATGGTGTTCCCGGTATCCACCCATAACTACGAACTGCGCTACTGGCTGGCTGCTGGCGGGATCAACCCGGGTTATTACGCACCGGGCAAAGGCGACATCACTGGCACCCTAAACGCTGACGCCCTGCTCTCGGTCACCCCGCCGCCGCAAATGCCAGCCACCCTGGAAGCCGGCACGATCAGCGGCTACAGCGTCGGTGAGCCGTGGAATCAGGCTGCCGTGTTCAAAGGAATCGGCGTACCGGTGATTACCGACTACGAGATCTGGAAGAACAACCCGGAGAAAGTCCTTGGTGTTTCCAAAGAATGGGCCGACGCCAACCCGGAAACCCACAAGCGTCTGGTCAAGGCCCTGATCCGTGCCGGCATGTGGCTGGATGAAAATAACAACGCCAACCGCGCCGAAGCCGTAGAAATCCTCGCGCGCCCTGAATACGTGGGGGCCGATGCCAAGGTGATCGCCAACTCCATGACCGGCACCTTCGAGTACGAGAAGGGCGACAAGCGTGACGTACCGGACTTCAACGTGTTCTTCCGCTACAACGCCACCTACCCCTACTACTCCGACGCTATCTGGTACCTGACCCAGATGCGCCGCTGGGGCCAAGTCAGCGATGCCAAACCGGATAGCTGGTACTTCGACATTGCCAAGCAGGTGTATCTGCCAGCGGTGTATCGCAGCGCCGCGGATGAGCTGATTGCCGAAGGCAAGGCCAAGGCTGAGGACTTTCCGCCGGCTAGCGAGGAAGGCTTCCGTGCGCCCACCAATGAATTTATCGATGGCCTGAGCTATGACGGGCGCAAACCCAACGCCTACATCGAGCAATTCAAGATTGGTCTGAAAGCCGACTCCACGCTCTAAGAGGCTACTTTCGAGCTTGCGAGCTAGAGCCATGCAAGGCAAGAGCAGACGAGGACGCGGACTTTACAGCTGTAAATGAGCACACGAGTCTGCTCTTACGCAGCAAGGCCGACGCGCAGCAGATCGTAAATAGCTTCTAACCCATCTGTCGCCCAGGGGCTGCCACTGCCGCCCCCACTGTTTAGAGGACAAGACGATGAGTAATCCAGCCGTCGCCCAACCCATTCAAGACACCCTGAAAACAGCCCGCGCAGCCGCATTCAAGCGCTGGCTACCGAATTTGTTGATGCCAACCATCGGCGCCCTGGCCTTCTTGTTGTTCTGGCAACTGGTTGCAGGCAGCATCGATACCAGTCTCGGCAAATTCCCGGCTCCGACCCAGGTGGCCACTCAGTTCGGCGCACTGGTCAATGAGCACCTGCGCGAACAGAAAAAGGCTGATGCGTTCTTCGAGCGCCAGGAAGTGCGCAATGCCGAAAAGCTGGCCAAAGACCCCGCCGCCAAGGTCAGCATTCGCCCATACACCGGCAAACCAACCTTCTTCAAACAGATCCTCACCAGCCTGTACACGGTGATGACTGGTTTTCTAATTGCTTCGCTCATTGCTATCCCACTGGGGATTGTCTGCGGCTTGAGCAAACCCATCTATATCGCGATCAACCCGCTGATCCAGATTTTCAAACCGGTATCGCCGCTGGCCTGGCTGCCATTGGTGACCATGGTGGTCAGCGCCGTGTACACCAGCAGCGATCCACTGTTTGCCAAATCCTTCGTCACCTCGGCGGTTACCGTAGCGCTCTGCTGCCTGTGGCCGACCGTGATCAACACCACAGTGGGTGTGGCCAACCTGGACAAGGACCTGCAAAACGTCAGCCGCGTACTTAGCCTGTCGCCACTCGGCCACGTGCGCCGCATCGTGCTGCCGGCAGCCATACCGATGATTTTCACCGGTTTGCGCCTGTCGCTGGCCACCGGCTGGATGGTGCTGATTGCCGCTGAAATGCTCGCGCAAAACCCGGGCCTGGGTAAATTCATCTGGGATGAGTTCCAGAACGGTAGCTCCAACTCCCTGGGACGGATCATGGTGGCGGTGATTGTCATCGGCCTGATTGGTTTCGCCCTCGACCGCCTGATGCTCGCGCTGCAACGCCGCGTCAGCTGGGACAAAAACGCCGACCTGCGCTAAGCGCATCGAAGAATTGAGGAGCATCACATGAACCGTCCACACCTCGAACTGTCCGGCGTCGGCATCGATTTCCCCACCGACAAGGGCCTGTATTGCGCGCTGCAAAACGTCAACCTGAAGATCGACAAGGGCGAATTTGTTTCCTTGATCGGCCACTCGGGCTGCGGTAAATCCACCGTTTTGAACATCGTCGCCGGGCTTTACCAAGCCACGGCTGGCGGGGTAATCCTCGACGGTCGCGAGGTCAACTCGCCTGGCCCAGAGCGCGCGGTGGTGTTCCAGAACCACAGCCTACTGCCTTGGTTATCCTGCTATGAAAATATCGAGCTGGCGGTGCGCCAGGTATTCAAGGGCGAGAAAAGCCGCAGCGAAATGCGCGACTGGATTGAGCACAACCTGGCTCTGGTGCACATGACCCACGCTCGCGACAAACGCCCGAGCGAAATCTCCGGCGGCATGAAGCAGCGCATCGGCATTGCCCGCGCCCTGGCCATGCAACCCAAGGTGTTGTTGATGGATGAGCCCTTCGGTGCCCTCGACGCCCTGACCCGCGCGCATCTGCAGGACTCGCTGATGGAGATCCACGCCGACCTCGGCAACACGGTGATCATGATCACCCACGATGTCGACGAAGCCGTGCTGCTCTCGGACCGCATCGTAATGATGAGCAACGGCCCGGCCGCCAGCGTTGGCGAGATTCTTCATATCGAGCTGGAGCGCCCGCGCGAGCGTATTGCCATGGCGCACGATACGCGCTACCACGAGTACCGCGCCGCAGTACTGGAGTTTCTCTACCAGAAGCAGGTGCGCCCCGCAGCCTAGTTCACGCCAGCGCTGAATAGTCAGGTGCAGGCCTGGCTGTTCCGCTGCTGATAAACAATCACCCCACCGGTCAGTCCAACTGAACTTAGCGTGCCGATCATCACCGAACAGGAGCCAGCCAACCCAGCATTCATAAGGACTACCTGTGCTTGACCTGACCACCTGGAACCTATCGATCCCCACTGACCCAGGCCCTGCCACCATCAGCACTGCGCGCCTCAACAACGGCTATAGCAGCCAGTATTTCCGCCGCAACGCCGACCACAGCGTCACGCTCTGGGTCCCGGTCAACGGCTCACACACCGCCGATGCCCGTTATCCGCGCAGCGAACTACGTGAGACTCAAGCCGACGGCAGCCTGAGCAACTGGTACCACGCCAGCGCTGACAACTATCTGACTGCGGTCCTTAGCGTCAATCAAGTCCCAAGCAAGAACAAAATCGTGATTGCCCAGGTGCACAGTAAAGATCAACCCGGTAGCGACAACGACCCACTGCTGAAACTGCAATACCACTATCTACGCGGCGTAGGTCGCCTTGAACTGCTGCTACGCAAGCGCCCAGGCGACAGCGACGTACAGAACATTCTGCTGGCGAAGAATATCCAGCTTAACCAGCGCTTCAGCTACGAGTTGCGCATCACCCCGAGCGGCAAGCTCGGCGTAAAAGTCACCAGCAGCCATGGCGATAACGGCTCGTTCTACCAGCAACTGAGCGGCTACTGGAGCACGCAACTGCTCTACTTCAAAGCCGGCGCCTATGTTCAGGATAACTACGGCCCCACTCATGAAGGGGGACGAGTGACCTTTTACTGGCTCAATACCCTGCACCGCTGAGCATCCTAAGATTAACCAGTGGGTATCATTGATGGGTTGGATGGCAGCTCATGGCGATGTGCCCACGTACAATGACGCCCCGCACCAGCACCCTTCCGTTTGCACGAGACGCCCCATGGCCCGCCTGACCCTTGAGTTCCCCGAAGACCAATTCTGCTACAGCACTCATCTAACCGTGCGAGTCACCGATATCAACGCGGCCAACCACCTGGGCAATGATTCGATGATCTCGATGATTTCCGAGGCACGGGCGCGTTTTCTGTTCGAGTTCGGCATTGAAGAAACCCAGGAAGACGGCACCGGCATCATCGTCACCGATCTGGCCACCACCTACCGCGCCGAGGCCCATGCCCGCGACCAGTTGCTGTTCGAGGTCGGCGTGATGGACTTCAACCGCTATGGCGGCGATATCACCTTCCGCATCAGCCGCCCCGCCGATGGCGCACGGGTGGCCATGGCCAAGTCTGGTTTTGTATTCTTCAACTACAAACTGGGCAAGGTTGTCGGGATGCCAACCACTTTCAGTGACAAATTCAGCCGGGTTAACTGGCTAAGTCAGTAATCATAATGACTGTCACGGTGCTCATTATTTTTGTGAACAGCATGCCTGACAGCAGCAAAATCGCCCGATTGAACATAAATTGCTCAATTCTTCAGTCGCGACCGTGACAGCAGGCTGATCCTCTGCTACGCCTTAGGCATAACAACAAAAGCAGGGGAATTGCTATGCCAACCACGCGCAGCCATGTCCGCCACGCGGGGCTTTTGAGCAACCTACTCGCTCTAGCGTTACTCACCCTTCCTATTCCCACCCAGGCCAAAGCACTAAGCACGCCGGTAAGCCAAGCGGGCGAACTGCGCTGCAGCAACGTCAGTTGAAGTACGGGCCA
>JAHJXZ010000280.1 GCA_018827205.1 Gammaproteobacteria bacterium
AACTTCGACAGGAACCTGGTAAGTAGCACCGCCTACACGGCGCGACTTCACTTCGACCAGCGGAGCGATGGCGTCGAGAGCTTTCTCGAAGATTTCCAGGGGATCGGTGTTCGTACGCTCTTTAACCTTATCCAGGGCGCCATAAACGATACGCTCGGCAACGGCTTTCTTGCCGCTCTCCATCACGTGATTCATGAACTTGGCCAGGATTTGGCTACCGTATTTTGGATCGTCAAGCACTTCGCGCTTGGCTGCTACACGACGTCTTGGCATTTGATAAGCCCTCAAACGGTCTTCAGGTTAGCCCGGGACTGCATCGTTAGATGGATGCCCGACCTTACTCTTATCGACTCAGATAAATAAAAAACTGCAATTCGGTGCACGCACCGGGCACTTCAGACGCCTATTACTTCGGACGCTTGGTACCGTACTTCGAACGACCCTGCTTACGGTCTTTAACGCCGGAGGTATCCAGCGAACCGCGCACGGTGTGATAACGCACACCTGGCAAGTCTTTTACACGGCCGCCGCGAATCAGTACGACGCTGTGCTCTTGCAGGTTGTGGCCTTCACCACCGATGTACGAGGAAACCTCGAAACCGTTGGTCAGGCGCACACGGCATACTTTACGCAGTGCCGAGTTAGGTTTTTTCGGCGTAGTGGTATACACGCGAGTGCACACACCACGACGCTGCGGGCAGTTCTGCAGCGCAGGCACGTCGGATTTCTCGACGATACGCTTACGCGGCTGACGTACCAGCTGGTTGATAGTTGCCATCTTAAGCTCCACTGTTGTCTTGCGACGCTATTGCCCTACAAACAAAATGGCAGAGCACGTGCCCTGCCAAATTTAGGGGTGCATGAGTCTAAAGAGACTCACCGCCCCAGTCAAGACAAAGCCCCACTAGCGAACTAGCGGGGCTTTGTACTTAATTACTGCTGGAGTTCAGCGCTTCGGTCAGTGCGGCTTCCACTTCACTGGCGCTAACACGTACTGGCTGAGCTGCTTCACGCTTGCGCTTGCGCTCGCTGTGATAAGCCAGACCGGTACCGGCTGGGATCAGACGACCCACAACCACGTTTTCTTTCAGGCCACGCAGGTAATCGCGCTT
The DNA here is from genome assembly GCA_018827205.1 of Gammaproteobacteria bacterium. Lineage (GTDB taxonomy): Bacteria > Pseudomonadota > Gammaproteobacteria > Pseudomonadales > Pseudomonadaceae > Aquipseudomonas. The sequence goes on from JAHJXZ010000280.1 coordinate 1,113, forward strand.
GCCAGTAACGGCCGCTTCGGTAAGAACGCGGGTAGTTTCCTGGAAGGATGCCGCCGAGATAAACGACTCGGTGGACAACGACGCCTTGGTGATACCCAGCAGAACGCGGGTGTACTTGGCAACGAACTTGTCTTCTGCAGCCAGACGCTCGTTCTCACCCAGTACCGCGGTCAACTCCATCTGGTCGCCCTTGATGAAGCTGGAATCGCCCGACTCAGCCACTTCAACCTTGCGCAGCATCTGGCGCAGGATGGTTTCGATGTGCTTGTCGTTGATCTTCACGCCCTGCAGGCGATACACGTCCTGGATCTCGTTGACGATGTACTTGGCCAGCGCGCTGACACCCAGCAAGCGCAGGATATCGTGCGGATCGCTCGGACCGTCGGAGATAACTTCGCCCTTGTTGACCTGCTCACCTTCGAACACGTTCAGGTGACGCCACTTCGGAATCAGCTCTTCGTACGGATCGCTACCGTCGTTGGGGGTAATGACCAGACGGCGCTTGCCTTTGGTCTCTTTACCGAACGCGATGGTGCCGCTGATTTCAGCCAGAATCGAAGCTTCTTTCGGACGACGCGCTTCGAACAAGTCGGCAACGCGCGGCAGACCACCGGTGATGTCGCGGGTCTTCGAAGTTTCTTGCGGGATACGAGCGATAACATCACCGATCGCGATCTTCGCACCGTTCGCCACACCCACCAGGGCGTTTGCCGGCAGGAAGTACTGAGCCAGTACGTCGGTACCTGGCAGCAGCAGATCCTTACCATCTTCGCCAACCATCTTCACCGCAGGACGAATGTCCTTGCCGGCAGCCGGACGATCTTTCGGATCGAGGACTTCGATGTTGGTCAAACCGGTCAATTCGTCGGTCTGACGCTTGATGGTGATGCCTTCTTCCATGCCCACGTAGGTCACGGTACCTTTCATTTCGGTAACGATCGGGTGGGTGTGCGGGTCCCACTTGGCGACGATGGCGCCAGCGTCGACCTTGTCACCTTCCTTCACAGAAATCACGGCACCGTACGGCAGCTTGTAGCGCTCGCGCTCACGACCGAACTCGTCGGCAATCGCCAGCTCGCCGGAGCGGGAAACCGCCACCAGGTTGCCGTCGACACGCTCAACGTGCTTCAGGTTGTGCAGGCGAATCGCACCACCGTTCTTCACTTGTACGCTGTCAGCAGCCGAGGTCCGGCTTGCCGCACCACCGATGTGGAACGTACGCATGGTCAGCTGGGTACCCGGCTCACCGATCGACTGGGCAGCGATAACACCGACTGCTTCACCGATGTTGATCTGGTGACCACGAGCCAGGTCGCGACCGTAGCACTTGGCGCAGATGCCGTAGCGGGTTTCACAGCTGATCGGCGAACGCACGATCACTTCGTCGATGCTGTTCAGCTCGATGAATTCAACCCACTGCTCGTCAACCAAAGTACCGGCTGGAACGATGACTTCTTCGGTGCCTGGCTTGAACACGTCACGGGCGATTACTCGACCCAGTACGCGCTCACCCAGCGGCTCAACCACGTCACCGCCTTCAATGTGCGGCGTCATCAGCAGACCGTGCTCGGTGCCGCAATCGATTGCGGTAACGACCAGATCCTGCGCCACGTCTACCAGACGACGCGTCAGGTAACCGGAGTTAGCGGTTTTCAACGCGGTATCCGCAAGCCCCTTACGAGCACCGTGCGTCGAGATGAAGTACTGCAGAACCGACAGACCTTCGCGGAAGTTCGCGGTGATCGGCGTTTCGATGATCGAGCCGTCTGGCTTGGCCATCAGACCACGCATACCTGCCAGCTGGCGGATCTGCGCGGCGCTACCACGCGCACCGGAGTCAGCCATCATGTACATCGAGTTGAAGGACTCTTGGTCAACAGTATTACCTTCGCGATCAACCACTTTCTCTTTCGAGAGGTTAGCCATCATCGCCTTGGATACTTCATCGTTGGCCTTGGACCAGAGGTCGATCACCTTGTTGTACTTCTCGCCCTGGGTTACCAGGCCGGAGGCGTACTGCGATTCGATCTCTTTAACTTCCTCGGTAGCGGCGTCAATGATGCGCGCCTTCTCATCCGGGATAACGAAGTCGTTCACACCGATCGACACACCCGAGATAGTCGAGTAAGCGAAACCGGTGTACATCAGTTGGTCAGCGAAGATGACGGTGTCTTTCAAGCCAACAGTGCGGTAGCACTGGTTGATCAGCTTGGAGATCGCCTTCTTCTTCATCGACTGGTTGACCACGTCATACGACAGGCCATCCGGAACGATTTGGAACAGCAGCGCGCGGCCGACAGTGGTGTCGACGATACGGGTGTTCTTGGTGATGGTGCCGTCGCGATCTTTGATCAC
>JAHJXZ010000189.1 GCA_018827205.1 Gammaproteobacteria bacterium
ATCTGCATTTGAGGCGTGCAGGGTTCGCAGGGTGTTTTCCAGGCCCTGGCGCTCAGTCAATGCACCGCTGACTTTTGGCTCAAGGCTGTAGTTGATCCATTGCTCAGCCAGGTCACGGTTGGGCGTAGTGCGAGTAATTGCCCAACAGTCCAGCCAGGCAAATGCACCTTCCCGGGGGATCACGTAACCCACCTCGGCACCTGCATCCTGCAACAGCTTAAGTTGCTGGCGACCGTAGTTGGCATACATCAAGGCAACGGAGTTTTGCATGAACAGGCTAACCGACTCTTCCGGCAGGCTGTAAAAGCTCAGCACGTTACGCCGCAGCTCAATCAGCTTGGTTACAGCGGCGGTCATTTCTTCGTTGGGTATGGCGAAGGGCGGTTTAGCAAGGGCTTGGCGGGCCAGTGAGAAGCTGTGACTGCTGCCGTCATAGGCCAGCACTTGACCCTGCCATTGCGGATCCCAAAGGCTGTCAATCGAGTTCGGTGGGCGGTCCATCATCTTACGGTTATAGATCAGCCCCATCTCGCCATAGACATAAGGGACTCCATAGGCCTGCCCCTGATGCATTAAACCGGGTATGTCGTTGAGTTGACGAAACTGTTGGAGTTGACCGTTGCGATTGGTCAAATTTGCCAGGCGCAAGGGTTGCAGCAACTGTTGCTGAACGAAGTAGTTGATTTCGGAGGTGTTGGCGGCAATTACGTCGTAATGCATACCGCCATCTTTGCTCAACTTAAGTCGCAACTCGTCATCATTGCCGACAAGGGTGACTTCTACGTCGGCGTCATAGCGCTCGGCAAAGGTTTCAACTAAGTCCGCGTCGGCATAGCCCGGCCATGCTAGGACGCGTAGCAGTGGCTTGGCCTGTAATGGCAGGCTAAGTAGGCACAGTAAGACTATGGATATCAGCGGGCGTGATAGCACGGTAATGGCCTTTGCTTTTTTCATAGTCTAGGCCAGTGCTCGCGTAATGCAGAAGCCCCTGGGCCTGTTTGCTTGAGAAGGTTGGCTGAGTTTCAGCATCCATCTCTTCGTACCATCCCTCGGCGCAAATACAACAATCCCATGTATCACCTGGCGCTACAACCGGCGCTGCAATGCCGTTTGCCTTGACTTGCCTGGATGCCTTCCTTAGCGTGCCGCTTCCGTTGGAATAAGCAGGAAACCGGCATGAGCGCTGCAGATAACGTCAAACTCGAAGCTGGCTGGAAGGCCGCTCTGCATGAAGAGTTCGAGAAGCCCTATATGCGCGAGTTGGGTGACTTTCTGCGGGCCGAGAAAGCCGCAGGCAAGCAGATTTATCCGCCTGGTGCGCTGATATTCAATGCGCTTAACTCCACGCCGCTGGCTCAGGTCAAGGTAGTGGTGATTGGCCAAGACCCTTATCACGGCGAGGGGCAGGCCCACGGCCTGTGCTTTTCCGTGCAGCCTGGGGTGAAAACGCCGCCTTCGCTGGTGAACATCTACAAAGAGCTCAAGCGCGACCTGAATATCGACATCCCCAGCCACGGCAACCTGCAGCATTGGGCGGAGCAGGGCGTGCTGCTGCTCAATACCTCATTGACGGTGGAGCATGGCATCGCCGGCTCTCATGCGAAGATAGGCTGGCAAACCTTTACCGACAAGGTGATCGAGGTGGTCAGTCAGCAGCAGGAGCGTCTGGTATTCCTGCTGTGGGGCGCGCATGCGCAGAGCAAGGAAAAACTCATCGATACCAGCAAGCACCTGGTGCTGAAATCCGTACACCCTTCGCCGCTATCAGCGCACCGTGGCTTTATCGGCAATGGTCATTTCAGCCGTACCAACAAGTTCCTGCAGCAACATGAGCTGAGCCCGATCGACTGGCGCTTACCCGAGGTGGCTTTCTAGAGCCTGTTTTATGATCTCGCGAGCTAGAGTCATGCAAGGCAAAAATAGGCGAGGAAGCGGAGTTTACTGGTGTAAATGAGCATTCCGAGCGTGTTTTTAACGCAGCAGGACTGACGCGCAGCAGATCGTAGTCAGGTTCTTAGGCGCTGCACTGCTGCTCGGCAAGATCCCTGCGCAGGTCGCGTAAGCGGTGGCTCAGACGCTCGCGTTGAGTCGTATCACTGCTGCTTAGCAGTTGACTTAACAGCGTGGCCATTGCCTGGCGTGAGCGGCCATAACTGGCGCGGTATTCGTCGCTGTAGAAACTCTCGCGCTGCTGCAGTAGGCGCCTCAGTTGCTCGGCAAAGTCGGCGCTGTCGCGTTCGGCGACCACCGTGCGCAGCTCGGCCTGCCACCGTTGCCGATTTTCCAGCCACAGGCGGTTTTGCTCGCCGAGGCCATTGGCCCAGTCGGCGATATGTTCTATCTGGACGCTGTTCAGACGGCCTAGCCAGGGCTGCAGGCGTTCCTGCATACGCATTTGGCGCTCGCTGATCTGGGTGGTTAGCGGCGGGTCGAGAAAGTCCTGGCGGTCTTCCAGGTTGTCTTCATCCAGCGCGGCATATAACTCGTTGACCTGTTGTTCGCTCAGGCCCTGCAGCAGTTCGATGGCGGTAGGGGTGATCTCGACGCTAATGCGTTTGAGCGCGGCATCAAACTGGGCGAGAATTGCTCAAGCAGCTGGCTGCTGTCCGGTTGTGGCTGCTTGAGGATGCTCTCGGTGGTATGCAACCAGTCGATATAACGCGGTAACTCGGCGCTGCAGTGCCATTGCAGGTGTGTCTGCAGGCGCGGCTTGAGCCAGGCCTGCTGCTGGCTATTAAGGTTCAGGTAATCGTTCAGCCGCCAGGGCACCAGCCAGTCCAGGTTACGGTAGGCCAACCCCAAGCGGCTGCAGGCCGTGACCAGTAGACTCAGGCAGAGCAATAGCAGCAGGGATTTCGCGGCGGGCCAGCGCAGTACGGTCATACACAATGCCTCGTTGAGCCAGGCCTGAGAGTACCCCTGCGCAATGCGCCTGCGTGGCGGCGGACATATCTGTTAAACAAAAACTGTTGGCGAAACCGACAAAAAGAGCCCGCACAAGGCGGGCTAAACGTGGTCGTTAAAGCTGTTCAGCTGCGTTGCCAGAGCCTGAACAAGGGTTCGGCAAGAAACATCACCAGAAACAGCCGCAACACTTGCAGCGCCGTAACCAGGGCTACCGAAAGCTGCAGGGCTTCGGCGGTCAGGCACAGTTCGGTAATACCACCGGGCATCATGCCGAGCATCAGCGCATTCTGGCTTTCCCCGGCAATCCAGCCCAGGCCCTGGCCCAATGCGGCAGCGGCGAGCATGGCGAGTAGGCAGAACAGCAGGATGCGCGCGAGAAAACCGGGTGCGCTGCGAAAGAAGTTGCGGTCGAAGTGGCAACCCAATGCGCAGCCGATCAGCCATTGACCGACCTGGCCAAGACCCGCTGGCAAGCTTAGGTGCAGGTCAAAGCTGACGCTGGCCACTGCACAAACGGTCAGCGGGCCAAGCATCCAAGGGTTGGGCTGACCTAAGCGGCCCCACAACCAAGCCAGCAGCGCGCCGCCAGGTAACAGCAGTGCCAGCCATGGCCAGCTCACTGGAGCCGGCAGCGGTGGGGAGATGGGTGGCAAGCTCCAGGTGAAAATCGCTGGAATCAGCAGCACCACCAACAACAAGCGCAGGCTATGGGCTGCCGCCACCTTGGCGGTTTCAGCGTTATGTCGCTGGGCCAGATTGACCATCTCGCTGGCGCCGCCAGGCATGCTCGC
>JAHJXZ010000190.1 GCA_018827205.1 Gammaproteobacteria bacterium
CCCTCCACATAGGCTTTCTGCGTCAGCAGCATGCGCCGCACATCGGCGTGCTCGATGATCGCCACTTGGCTGGAGGTGGGGTCTTTGCCATCCGGCAGGCGACCTTGCGGGCGCTGACGGGCGTAGTCCAGTGAATACAGGTAGCCGGCGTAGCCGAGCATTACCGCGCCCATGCCGACGCCGATGCGCGCTTCGTTCATCATCTGGAACATGTAGCTCAGGCCATGGTGCGGCTTGCCCACCAGATAGCCGACACAGTCGCCGTTATCGCCGAAGTTCAACGCCGTAGAGGTGGTGCCGCGCCAGCCCATCTTGTGGAACAGGCCCGCTAGAACCACGTCATTGCGTTTGCCCAGGCTGCCATCGTCATTGACCAGGAACTTCGGCACGATAAACAGGCTGATGCCCTTCACCCCGGCAGGGGCGTCCGGCAACTTGGCCAGCACCATGTGCACGATGTTCTCGCTGAGCGGGTGGTCGCCGCCGGAGATAAAGATCTTGTTGCCCTTGAGCCGGTAAGTGCCGTCTTCGGCAGGTTCCGCGCGGGTGCGGATGTCCGACAGTGACGAGCCGGCGTGCGGCTCGGTCAGCGCCATGGTGCCGAAGAAACGCCCATCGATCATCGGCTGCAGAAAGCGTTGCTTCTGTTCGGCGGTGCCGAAGTTCTCGATCAGGTTGGCCGCGCCCATGGTCAGGAATGGGTACGAGGTGGTCGCCGCGTTAGCCGACTGGAAGTGCGCAAAGCAGGCCTGCGAAAGCAGGTTGGGCAGCTGCATGCCGCCGACCTCGAACTCACGGGTAGCATTGAGAAAGCCCGCCTCGAGGAAGGCATCTACCGCAGGCTTGACCTCGGGGATCAGCACCGCAGCGCCGTCGACATACTCCGGCTCGTGCTCGTCGTTCTTGCGATTGTGCGGAGCGAACAGGTTCTCGGCGATGCTGCGCGCAGTGTCGATGGCAGCATCAAAGGTTTCGCGGCTGTGCTCGGCGAAACGTTCGCGCTGGGTCAGGCCTTCGGCGTCCAGCACTTCATACAGCTCAAAGGCCAGGTTGCGGGAACTGAGCAGGGACTCGGACATGCGTATACCTCCGGTTGCGATGGGCCGAGTCTAAGCAGCTGCGCGCGTGGCTCACAGCACTATTAATAAGCGTGATAGAGGCTCAGCTAGCAAAGCCACGGGCCAGTTCGGCGGTCAGCTCGGCAGCGCCGATACTCTTGCAGCCGCTGACATTCTGCCCGGCCCAGAGCGGTGAGAAGTCACCGCTGCCCTGGCTTTCCGCCTTGGCCCGCAGCGGCGCAATGGCCGCAGTCGCCTGGGGGAACTCCGGCGCAAGGGCGCTGATTGGACCTCGCTCACGTATCACCCGATTAACAATGCCGCGCGCCGGGCGACCGCTGAACAGGTTGGTCAACGCGGTATGCCGCGCCGCTGGGCTGTGCAGAGCTGCGCGGTGGATGGCGCTGGTGCTGGCCTCGTCGCAGCACAGGTAGGCCGTGCCGATCTGCACCCCGGCCGCGCCGAGGGCCATGGCTGCGCGCACGCCCTGGGCATCGGCGATACCGCCGGCGGCGATGACCGGGAGCTGCACGGCCTGGACGATCTGCGGCAGCAGGGCAAAGGTGCCGAGCTGGCTGCTCAATTCATCAGTGAGAAACATGCCGCGATGGCCGCCGGCTTCCAGGCCTTGAGCGATGATCGCGTCAGCACCGTTGGCCTGCAGCCACAGTGCTTCCGCCACAGTGGTGGCTGAACTGAGCACTTTGGCGCCGCAGGCTTTGACCCGTGCCAGCAGCTCAGCGGAGGGCAGGCCGAAATGAAAACTCACCACCGCTGGGCGGAATTCATCGAGCACATCGGCCATCTCGGCGCTGAATGGCAGGCGGCCGGGGCCGCTGGCGATAGTCATCGGGTCGATGCCTAGCTCGGCGTAGTAAGGGGCTAGTGCCTCGCGCCAGGCGGCTTCGCGTGCGCTGTCAACGGCTGGCGGGGTGTGGCAGAAGAAGTTCAGGTTGTAGGGCTTGCGGGTTTTCTCGCTCAGCGCCTTCAGTTCCTTGCGCAAGCCGGCCGCGTCGAGCATGGCGCAGGGCAGCGAACCCAGCGCGCCGGCGTTCGACACAGCGGCGGCCAAGCCATGTAGCTGTACGCCGGCCATTGGTGCCTGGATCAGTGGTAGCTCAATGCCCAAGAGGTCTTGCAGTTGCATGTCGGTTCTCCCTTGCCAGACGGATCAGCGGCAACCGTACTGATCCATCTGGCGCATGGCAAATGCTGCCACCCTGTTAAACTGCTCGGCCACAGGAGCCCGCCCAAATGAACTACCGCCACGCCTTCCATGCCGGCAACCATGCCGATGTGCTGAAACACTATGTCTTGAGCCGTCTGATTGCCCTGCTGTCACGCAAGGAGGCGCCGTTTGCCTACCTCGACAGCCACGCGGGTATCGGTCTGTATGATTTGCGCGGCGACCAGGCCAGCCGTACCGGCGAGTGGCTGGAAGGCATCGCGCGGCTGTGGCAGGCCACCGATGTACCAGACCCGCTGCTGGACTATCTGGAAGTGATCCGCGCGATGAACCCGGATGGCGAGCTGCGCCATTACCCAGGCTCACCGGAGCTGGCGCGCCTGCTGACCCGCGAGCAGGACCGTCTGCACCTGAACGAGAAGCACCCAGAAGACGGCCGTCTGCTCAAGGAAAACATGCACGGCGACCGCCGCGTCGCGGTGCATTTGGGTGAAGGTTGGCATGTGCCGCGCGCCCTGCTACCAACCCGCGAGAAGCGTGCGCTGCTGCTGATCGACCCGCCGTTTGAGCAGGCTGATGAAATGGAGCGCTGCGCCCAATCACTGAGCGAAGCCATCGGTCGTATGCGCCAGGCGGTGGTGGCGATCTGGTACCCGATCAAGGACCTGCGTCAGCTGCGGCGTTTCTACAATGATCTGGAAAAGAGTAAAGCGCCCAAGCTGTTGCGTGTGGAGCTCTACGTGCACTCAACCGATGAGCCGACGCGGCTGAATGGCTCCGGCCTGGTGATCAGCAATCCGCCCTGGGGCCTGGAAGATGAGCTCAAGCAGATTCTGCCCTGGCTGGCCAAGCTGCTTGGGCAGACGCAGGGCGGCTGGCGCATGGATTGGCTAATCGAGGAAAAAACTGCCTAAGCTCTGCAACTGTAAGTAGGTGCGCATGCACCTACTGTCACGTTGCATGCCGCCAGGAGCCCGTATGAGCTTGTCGCTGTTGAATCGCTACGCCTTCTTTGCCTTCTGTGTGTTGTTCACAATCGCTGGTTTACCCTTTGTTGCGGGGCATGCCTGGTTATGGGCCGTGTTGCTGATAACCGGGCTGCTCAGTGCGGTGGGGGTGAATGACTTGTTGCAGAGTCGCCATGCGGTGCGGCGCAACTACCCGATCCTCGGCAACATCCGTTATCTGGTTGAAGCGATTCGCCCGGAGATTCGCCAATACCTGCTGGAGTCTGATAGCGAGCGGTTGCCGTTCTCGCGGGCGCAGCGCTCGCTGGTATATGCGCGGGCCAAGAACCAGAGTGCGGACAAGGCCTTCGGCACCCTGACTGACGTGTATCAGAGTGGCTTCGAATTTATCGGCCACTCGATGTTGCCGGCCGCGCATGTTGACCCCAGTGCATTTCGCGTCAGCGTTGGCGGGCCGCAGTGCACGCAGCCTTACTCGGCATCGGTCTTCAATATTTCGGCCATGAGCTTTGGCTCGCTCAGCGCCAATGCGATTCGTGCGTTGAACCAAGGCGCCAAGCTCGGCGGTTTTTATCACGACACCGGTGAAGGCAGCATCAGTCCCTATCACCGTGAGCATGGCGGCGATCTGGTCTGGGAGCTGGGTAGCGGTTACTTCGGCTGTCGCCAGGACAATGGCCAGTTTGATCCGCAGCGGTTTGCTGCGCAGGCCGCCAACCCGCAGGTGAGGATGATTGAGATCAAACTCAGTCAGGGCGCCAAGCCAGGCCACGGTGGGATTCTGCCGAAGCACAAGATCACTGCCGAAATCTCCCAGACTCGCGGCGTGCCCATGGGCCAGGACTGTGTGTCGCCGGCGAGCCACAGTGCGTTTTCCACGCCCATTGAACTACTGCAGTTTGTCGCCCAGCTGCGCGAGCTGTCGGCAGGCAAACCGGTGGGTTTCAAGTTCTGTCTGGGCCACCCGTGGGAGTTTATGGGGATTGCCAAGGCCATGCTGGAGACCGGGATTCTGCCGGACTTTATCGTCGTCGATGGCAAGGAAGGCGGCACCGGTGCTGCACCTGTGGAGTTCACTGATCATATTGGCGTACCGCTGCGAGAGGGGCTGCTGTTTGTGCATAACACTCTGGTTGGCATCGGCTTGCGCGAGCACATCCGCATTGGCGCCAGCGGCAAGATTGTCAGTGCCTTCGATATTGCCAGTGTGATGGCGTTGGGGGCTGACTGGGCCAATTCGGCCCGTGGCTTTATGTTTGCCATCGGCTGCATTCAGAGTCAGTCGTGCCATACCAATAAATGCCCGACCGGCGTGGCCACGCAAGATGCCCTGCGCCAGCGGGCATTAGTGGTGCCGGACAAGGCCGCGCGCGTGCATAGCTTTCATCGCAATACCCTCAAGGCGTTGGCGGAGATGCTCGCGGCCGCCGGCCTTGAACATCCCTCGCAGGTTGAGGCCAAGCACCTGGTGCGGCGCATGTCCGCGAGTGAGATCAAGCTCTACTCGCAGCTGCACGTATTCCTCAAACCAGGCGAGTTGCTCAGTGGCGAGGTGTCTGGGGAGTTCTATTCGCGAATGTGGCAGATGGCGCAGGCCGGCAGTTTCGCACCGGCGCAGTAAGTGCGGATTAACGTCGTGGACCGCCTGGAGCAGGCGATGTAACGTCGCCTGACGTCGCCTGTTGGGCGGTAGCAGGTGCTGGTGTAGCGCCGGTACCAAGCAGCGCTTATTTGTTGCTGGGCTCCACAAAGTAACTGAGCTGCTGACGCGGGTTAAGGTATTCCAACGCCTCGCGCGGTAGCTGGGCCGGGCGCAGGCTGGCGGCGATGCTCAGGCGCGGTTCCTGTTCCAGGTCGATGATCAGCGCCTCGTTCTTGGGTACGGCGGGGTCATAGACAATCAGCGTCGGTTTCAGCGGCTGGCTTGGGTTCATGCCCAGCACCAGGCCGTAGCGCTGGTCGTCCAGTTGCACCAGGCAACCTGGCGGGTAAATGCCCATGCAGCGGATAAAGGCCTTCAGCGCCACCGCATCGAAGCGCGCAGTGTATTGCTTGAACATCAGCGCCAGCGCCTCGTGCGGGCTCAGACCGTCACGCGGGTTGAGCGGGTTACACAGGTTGTCGAACTGGTTGGTGATGCACACCAGACGGCTCAGGCGGCCGATGGCGGCTTCACGCAGCTGACGTGGGTAACCGCTGCCGTCGCAGTATTCGTGGTGCTCATTGATGATGCGCAGCACCTCATCATCCAGCATCAGCTTGTGGCCCATGCGCAGGCCAAATTCACAGTGCAATTGCAGCAGTTGCTGTTCCGGGCGCGTCAGCGGTTCGGGCTTGAGCAGCACCTTGCTCGGCACTTCCAGTTTGCCGACATCATGCAGCAACGCCCCCATGCCGAGGACATGGCAGTCCTCGCTGTCCAGGCCGAGTTGGCGACCCAGCATCAGGCTCAGGACGGTGACGTTCAATGAGTGCAGGTAATTGTCTTCGGCCGCTTTGCTATTGATCGTGTGCAGCACGGCACCACTGCCGCCTAGCAGCGTGTCGACCATTGCACCCACCACCTCGCCGGCCTGCTTGCAGGCCTCTTCAGGACGGCTGCGCAGGGTCTGGTTGAGGGTTTTGATCTGCTGGCTGGCCTGGACGAACTTGCGGTCCACCTCGGCCAGGCGTTTGCGCAGAGCCTTGAGTTTTTCTGCGCGGGCCTGGCTGGCCTGTTGCTCTGGTGTCGGTGGGGTGGGCGCTGGCGTGCTGGCGACAGGGGGCTGCGGCTCGGTCTTGCTCAGCGGCTCGCAGTCGCTGCGGGCCGGGTCGTAGCGCAGGCGCTCGACACCGAGGGCGCGCAGGGCCTTGATCTGGCTTTCATCCTTGATCTTGAAATTGCTGAAGGCAAAGTTGTGCTCCCACCAAGCCAGTTCGAGCTGGATATACAGGCCGACACACAGTTGATCGGGGGATATGTAGGCAGAGGACGCAGGCATGCAGATATCGTTGATGATGGCTAATGGCTGGCAGTCTAGCGCTTTGCCTATGAGCTGGCAGTATCTGCAATGACTTCTGTGCCTAGGTTCGGCGCTTGGCCTGCTAGTCGTGTTGCAGCTCTTGTTCGACCTCATCCGCCCAGGCCAGCCAGGACTGCTCGCCGAGTATGCCGCGGCGCAGGGTCAGGTAGGGCAGGCGCAGCGCCTTGCGTTGTTCATCGGGTAGCGCCAGATAGTCGCGCTCGATGCTGAGCAGGCTGTTCAAGGTTTTGCGGTGCACCGCCACATGCCGTTGCATTTCCTCGCGCAGGTTATCCAGCGAGGTATGCGCTCCCGCGTACAACTTCACCAGCAGCGCATCGTTGATCGTGTTCGGCTGCACCGGCTCGCCCAGCCAGCGCAGCAGTTCTGCGTGACCAGCGGGTGTCAGTCGATAGTTCTTTTTATCCGGGCGGGTGTCCTGGGTCTGCGCTTCAAACTCCAGCCAGCCTGCCTCACTGAGCTTTTTCAGCTCCAGATAGACCTGCTGGTGCTTGGCGTTCCAGAAGTAGCCGAGGCCATCCTTGAAGCGCTTGAGCAGGTCGTAGCCGCTGCCGGGTTCGCTTTCCAAGAGGATGAGGATGGCGTGCTTGAGCGACATAGGCAGGTTTCACCGGCTGCTTTAGAAGTGCGCGGCAGTATACGGAATATGCAAAAAGTTGCATCGACTCCCGTCGCCGCCTAGTATGCAAAAAATTGCATAACAAGAATAACGCAGGAGCATCCCATGAAACGCACCGGTACCCGCTTCCGTCCGCGCCTGGTTCAGGGTGATTACGACGCCATCATCATCGGCTCCGGTATCGGCGGCCTGACTACCGCCGCGTTGCTGGCCAAGCTCGGCAAGCGCGTGTGTGTGCTGGAGCAGCACTACACCGCGGGCGGTTACACCCACAGTTATGAGCGCGAAGGCTACGAGTGGGATGTGGGCGTGCATTACATCGGCGAGGTGCACAAACCCTGGTCGGCGATCCGCCGGGTGTTCGATGTGATCAGCGACGGCAAGCTCGAATGGGCGCCGATGGATGCCCACTACGACCGCATCGTGATAGGCGACAAGACCTATGACTACGTGGCCGGGCGCGAGGAATTCAAGGCGGAGATGGCGCGCCACTTCCCCGGGGAAACTGCGGTGCTTGAGCGCTATGTCGACCTGCTTAGCGAAGTCAGCGCCAAGGTGCCGCGCTTCTTCGCCGGGCAAGCCCTGCCACGCTCGCTGGGCATGCTCTATAGCAAGCTGCGCCGGTTGTGGCTGCCGGATTACTTCTTCAAAACCACCCGCGAGGTGCTTGAAGGCCTGACCGACAATCAGGAGTTGATCGGCGTGCTGACCGCGCAGTGGGGCGATTACGGCTTGCCGCCGGCCGAAGCCGCCTTCGTTATGCACGCGATGGTCGCCAAGCACTACATCACCGGCGGCAACTACCCGGTGGGCGGCGCGACGAAGATTTCCGAAAGCATTATCCCGGTGATCGAGGCGACCGGCGGCCAGGTGTTCACCTATGCCGGGGTCGACAAGATCCTGGTGGAGAACGGTCGTGCGGTCGGCGTACGCATGCAGAAAGACGGTTTTGAGATTCGCGCAGCGCAGATCGTCAGCTGCGCCGGCCTGGTGCCGACCTATACCCGCCTGCTCGATCATCAGGTGGCCAGCGAATATGGCCTGTTGGAGCAGTTGCCCAAGGTCAAACTGTCGGCTGCCACCCTGTGCCTGTACGCCGGTTTCAAGGGCAGCGCCGCCGAGCTGAAGTTGCCGAAGACCAACTACTGGGTCTACCCGACCCACGATCATGACCACAACGTCAGCAGTTTTATGACTGGGCAAAACCCGGCGATGCCGCTGATCTATATCAGCTTCCCCTCGGCCAAGGACCCGGCCTGGGATGCGCATTACCCGAACAAGGCCACGGTGGAAATCGTCGCACCGACCCAGCCGCAGTGGTTCGCCCAGTGGAAGGGCACAACCTGGGGCAAGCGTGGCGCCGACTACGAGGCGTTCAAGGCCGAGTTGACTGCGCAGCTGCTGGAAACCCTCTATCAGCATCAGCCGCAACTGCGCGGCGCACTGGACTTCTGCGAACTGGGCACGCCGCTGTCCACCGAGTGGTACCAGTGGAACGAGCAGGGCGAGATCTATGGCATCGACCACACGGTGCAGCGTTTCGAACAGCACTGGATTCACAGCCAGACGCCGATCAAAGGCCTGTATCTGACCGGCGCCGATACGGTGACTGCCGGGGTCGGGGGCGCTTTGATGGCTGGGGTGCTGACTGCCTCGCGCATGCTTGGCTGGCGCGGTTACAAGGTCGGCAAGCTATTGAAAAGCTGGAAGGCGGAAACTGCCGCCGATGGCAGTGCGGCGGCGGATGTGGCTGGCTAAACCATCACGTCGACGCTATTGCCCAGATTGGGCGGATTGCTCGACGCGCTGGCTGGCGTGGCGGCCTCAACCAGGCCGCCGATGCTGGCAGCCTGCAGTTCCAGGGTTTTGCGCAGTAACAGCAGTGAGGCCAGGGCAGAGGCCTGAGCCGCTGCCTGGGTCGACACCTGATTGGTCAGGCTGCTGAGTTCCATCGTGCTATCCCCCCACTATCAGCCCGGCAGGCAGGCTCCCGTGCCGCCCAGGCCGCAATAGCCGCCGGGGGTCTTCGCCAGGTACTGCTGGTGATAGGCCTCAGCGTAGTAGAACGGCGGCGCCTCGCGCACTTCGGTGGTGATAGCGCCGAAACCGGCTTTGCTCAATTCGGCCTGGAACTGCGTCTGCGTGCCCTTTGCCGCCGCCAGCTGTTCAGCGCCGTAGCAGTAGATCGCCGAACGGTACTGACTGCCCGTGTCGTTACCCTGGCGCATGCCCTGGGTCGGGTTATGCGCCTCCCAGAACACTTTCAGTAGTGCGGCGTAGCTGGTGACCTTTGGGTCGAACACCACCAGCACCACTTCGGTGTGCCCGGTCAGGCCCGAGCAGGTTTCGTCATAGGTCGGGTTCGGTGTATGGCCGCCGGCATAGCCAACTGCCGTGCTCCACACGCCCGGCTGCTGCCAGAAGCGTCGTTCGGCGCCCCAGAAACAACCCATGGCGAATACCGCCTGTTGCAGGCCTGCGGGGAAGGGCCCTTGCAGTGCGTTGCCGTTGACGAAGTGCGCGGCGGGCACTTCCATGGCTTCGGCACGGCCAGGCAGTGCCTGCTCGACGGTGGGCAGTTCGAGTTTGTGGGCGAGAATTTGCGAACGCAGAACCATGAGCCATTTCCTCAGCAAAAGCATGTGTGTCATAGACCATCAATGAGCGGGCTTGTTACAGCTAGCCTCGGTTTGGATAGCGCTTGAGGCTTTCCAGCAGGTCGCGGCTGGCGATGGGTTTGTCGAACAGGTAGCCCTGGCCGATATCGCACTGCTGGCGGCGGAGAAAGTTGAGCTGCGCGGCCGTCTCGATACCCTCGGCCACCACCTTGAGTTTCAGGTTGTGCGCCATGGCGATCACCGCGGAGGTGATTTCCATGTCGTCCTGATTCTCCGGGATGTCCTTGATAAAGCTGCGATCAATCTTGATCACGTCGATAGGGAATTTCTTCAGGTAGCTGAGCGAGGAGTAACCGGTGCCGAAGTCGTCCATGGCCAGGGTCAGGCCCAGGCTCTTCAGACGGCTGAGCTGATGGCGGGTGTCGTCGGTGGCTTCCAGCAGCAGGCTTTCGGTTAGTTCCAGCTCGAGCAGGGCTGGGTCGAGTTGCTCTTCATGCAGGATGGCGGCGATCTCGCCAACCAGGTCCGGGTCGGAGAACTGTTTGGGCGATAGGTTGATGGCCATCTGCAGCGGCATGTGGCCGACGGCGATCAGCTGTTTGCTCATGCGGCAGGCCTGGCGGGTGACCCATTTGCCGATGGGGATGATTAGGCCAGTTTCTTCGGCCACGCTGATAAATTTGTCCGGGCTGATCATGCCTTTGTCCGGGTGGTGCCAGCGCAGTAGCGCTTCCAGGCCCAGCAGCCGGCCGCTCTTCAGGCACAGCTTGGGCTGGTAGAACACTTCCAGCTCGTTCTGCATCAGCGCGCGGCGCAGGTTGCTCTCGACGAACAGCTTGTAGTGCGCCTCGGCATTCAGTGCATCGGTAAACACCTGCAGCTGGTTTTTACCGTTGGCTTTGGCTTTGTGCAGGGCCAGGCCGGCGTGCTTCATCAGGGTTTGCGGGTCGTTGCCATGCTCGGGCGCGCAGCCCAGGCCGATGGAGCCGGTGACGCTGATCAGCTGGTTGTCGACGAACAGCGGCTTGTCCAGAGTGTGCAGCAGCTTCTGCGCCACCAGCTCGCTGTCGGCCTGGCCGGCGTTGAGCATTACGGCAAACTCGTTGCTGGCAAAGCGGGCCAGCACGCTGCTAGGGGTCAGGGTGTTGCGCAAACGGCGCGCCAGGCTGACCAGCAGCTTGTCACCGGTCTGGTGACCAAGGCTGTCGTTGATCCGCTTGAAGTTGTCGATATCCACCAGCAGTAGGCTGATTGGCTTGCCCGGGTGTTCGCTGAAGTGGCTCTCCAGCGAACGGATAAAGGCGTAGCGGTTACCCAGCCCGGTGAGGTTGTCGCGAAAGGCCAGGCGCTCGATATGCTGTTGCGCCTGCTTGCTGGCGGTAACGTCTTCGTAGATGCCGATGTAGTGGGTCAGGCTGCCATCGTCGGCATACACCTTGGACAGCGACAGCTGTCCCCAGTAGGGGTCGAGATTCTTGCGGCGGCTCTTGAATTCACCCTGCCAACTATTGTGTTCGGCCAGGCTGGAACGGGCATCGAAGAGCAGGTCGCTGAGGTTTTCCAGG
Organism: Gammaproteobacteria bacterium; assembly: GCA_018827205.1. Taxonomy (GTDB): domain Bacteria; phylum Pseudomonadota; class Gammaproteobacteria; order Pseudomonadales; family Pseudomonadaceae; genus Aquipseudomonas. Next base: position 11,038 of record JAHJXZ010000190.1, read on the forward strand.
GCGGGGATTGCGGACAGGCGGCGGCCCTGCACTTCGCTGGCGCTGTACAGGGTGATGGCAGTAAAACTCGGGTTGACGTACTCCACCAGGCCATCGCGGTCGAGCAGGATAAAGGCGCTGGAGCTTTGCTCGACGGCGCGCTGGAACAGGTACAGGGCATTGGTCGCGGTGCGCCGCTGATGGTTGGTCAGTACTTGGGCGTACTGGTCCGCTAGTTCGCCGGCAAAGGCAATTTCATCCGGTTGCCACGTGCGTGCAGGGCCAATGTGCTCCATACACAGCACGCCCACCACCTCGCCGTCGATACGAATGCCCGCATCGAGCATCGCGGTGATGCCCATGGGGCGTAAATAGCTATCGCTAAGCTCGCGTGTGCGAGGGTCCTGTTGTGCGTCGTGGGCATCCAGGGCGCGGCCGCTGTGCAGGGCTTGCAAGTAGGCAGGGTAAGGGCTGGCAACGATATCGGCCTGCACGATATGCCGGCCTTGGTCCTGTTGGTAGAGGGCCACCGATTGCAGCATATGCTCACTGAGGCTCCAGATGCCGGCGCGGCTCACGCCATAGAGTTCGCAGGCGCTCTTGCTGATCAGCTCGGCGGCCTCGCGCAAGGGATCGCTGTCACCGTAATGATGGCGCGCGAGGGTGACGATCAACTGCTGCTGGGCTTGGGTGCGTTGCTGCTGCGCCTGCAGCTCGGCCTGGCTGCGCTGGTAGAATTCGAGGGTCTGTGGCGAGGGCGCGGTCTGCTCGTTCATCACCAGCAAATAGCCGCGTAGCAGATGCCGCTCGCGTTGCTTGAAGGCTTCGCCCACTTCCATCAGGTTCAGGCTACCGCGCGGGGTGTGCAGGCAGTACTGCACGCTGTAGTGCCGGCGGTCGGCAAGCTGTTGCGCAATACTGTCGTGCAGCTGGTGGCGAACCGCAGGTTCCATCAGGCTGGCGTAGGGCGCATCGAGCAGGGAGCAGAGTTCATGAGCGGGTAGGCCAAACTGTTGTTCGCAGCCCGCGTCGAGGTACAGCAGAGTCCAGCTGGCTTCATTCAAGCGCTCGAAACGCAGCAAGCCAAGGCGCGAAGGCACTGGCAACTGCGTCACAACCTCGGCCGCTAAACGACTCGCGGCATCGGGATGGCTTTTCATTCGGTGGCTGGCTTCCAGTATGCTGATCGAAGCGGCAATCGACTCACTTCAATTTATAGCGTCGGGTAAGGGTGCATCATGCAATTGCGACTGACAAGAAAACTAATATCCGCAGTGTTGCTGAGTAGCTGTATGGCCGCCTCGCCGGTGTTTGCCGCTGAGCCTGACACGGGTTTGAGCAGTGCTGAACAGAGTAATTATCTGCTCGAACTGAAGCGCCTCTACCTGACCCAGAATGACCGCCAGGCGCTGTTGGCGCACTGTAATGATCTGCTGAAAACCTACGCGCTGCGCGCCGCCTATCAGGTCGGTCAGGCGCAGCGCCAGGACCTGCTCTATCAGCTACGTCAGGGCGAGTCCGGCGAGCTGCTGCTGCGTGAGGAAACCCGTGGCCAGCAGGGCACCGATTTAGCCGTGCGCAATCAGCGCGTGCCGCTGTTTGGTGTCGACCCCTTTGTGCGTTACGAGTGCCCGACCAACGGCATCAGCTGTGTGCTGCGCAACCCTAACGATGGCAGCCCAATGCTGACCATCGTGCGTGATCACAAGGGCGCCGCCGAACTGGCCAAAGCCCTAAGCTTTCTGATCCGTAATCTGCAGAAAGGCTGAGCTTTTCCTGCTGCTGTTCTTGAGTTGAAAGTCTGTTTACGAGCTCGCGAGCTAGAGATAAACGGCGGCGAAAACGGCCGAGGAAGCGGAGTTTACGGGTTGTAAATGAGCATTCCGAGGCCGTTTTCAACGTCGTTTAGCCGACGCGCAGCAGATCGTAGCGAAATCCTAAAAAAAACCCCGCCGAAAGGGGCGGGGTCGAGGATACGAGCGTGGCTGCTCGAAAGTTGGTGCGTTACAGCAGCATGGTGCGGATGTCCGCCAGTACGTCACCGAGGCGCTTGGTGAAGCGCGCCGCGGCGGCGCCGTTGATCACTCTGTGGTCGTAGGACAGCGACAGCGGCAGCATTAGCTTGGGCTGGAAGGCTTTGCCGTCCCAGACTGGCTGAATGGTTGCCTTGCTTACGCCGAGAATCGCCACTTCCGGTGCGTTGACGATCGGCGTAAAGCCGGTGCCGCCAATGTGGCCCAGGCTGGAGATGGTGAAGCAGGCGCCCTGCATATCGTCGGCCGAAAGCTTCTTGGTGCGTGCCTTCTCCGCCAGTGCGGCGGCTTCGGCAGCCAGTTGCAGCAGGCTCTTCTGATCGACGTTCTTGATCACGGGTACCAGCAGGCCATCCGGGGTGTCCACGGCAAAGCCGATGTGCACGTATTTCTTGCGGATGATTGCCTTACCGCTCGGTGCCAGTGAGCTGTTGAAGTCCGGCAGTTCCTTGAGCAGGAATGCGCAGGCTTTGAGTAGCAGTGGCAGCACGGTGAGTTTGACCCCAGCTTTTTCCGCCACGGCTTTCTGCGCGACGCGGAAGGCTTCCAGTTCAGTGATATCGGCCGAGTCGAACTGGGTCACGTGTGGCACGTTGAGCCAGCTGCGATGCAAGTTATTGGCACCGACCTGCATCAGACGGGTCATCGCCACTTCTTCGATTTCACCAAACTTGCTGAAGTCCACCACCGGGATCGGTGGGATACCTGCGCCACCGGTTGCGCCAGCAGCTGGGGCTTCCTTGGCCTTCTGCATCATCGCTTTGACGTAAGCCTGCACGTCTTCTTTGAGGATGCGACCTTTCGGGCCAGTGCCTGGCACAACTGACAGCTCGACGCCAAACTCGCGCGCCAGCAGACGTACTGCCGGGCCAGCATGCACCTTTGCGCCGTCACGTTTGGGCGCGGGGGTAACGCTGGCGGCGGCTGCTGCCAGCGAGGCAATCGCGCTGACTTCGGCTGCGACCGCCGGATGAGCGCCGGCCGGGACCTTGTGCACATCGCTTGCTGCAGTTGGTGCAGCAGCGGCAGGTGCGGCGGCCGGAGCAGCTGCACCTGCGACTTTCAGCTTGAGAATGAAATCGCCGGTGCCGACTTCATCTTCCAGTTTGACGCTGATGCTTTCCACTACGCCGGCAGCCGGCGAGGGGATTTCCATGCTGGCCTTGTCCGACTCCAGAGTGATCAGCGATTGGTCGGCTTCGACCGTATCGCCGACCTTGATCAGGATTTCGATGACCTTGGCTTTGCCGTCCGAACCGATATCCGGCACATGCACGTCTTGCACGCTGCTGGTCTGCGCGGCTGGTGCTGCGGCAGCTTCAGCCGCAGCGGCTTTGGGGGCCTCAGCAGGTGCTGCAGCTGGAGCTGCGGGTGCAGCTTCGGCAGCGCCTTCGACTTCCAGCTCAAGCAGCTCGTCGCCTTCTTTCAGGGTGTCACCGAGCTTCACTTTCAGGCTTTTCACCACGCCGGCTTTCGGCGCGGGAATTTCCATGCTGGCCTTGTCCGACTCCAGGGTCAGCACGCTTTGATCGGCCTCGATGCGATCACCGACCTTGACCATCAGTTCGATTACTTCACCCTCACCACCACCGATGTCGGGTACGCGAATCAATTCACTCATCGTTTCGCTCCTTAGCAGTCCAGTGGGTTGAGTTTTTCCGGGTTGATGCCGAACTTGACGATGGCCTCGGCCACTACCTTAGGTTCGATATCACCGCGGTCGGCGAGGGCTTCCAGGGCCGCCAGGACAACCCAGTTGCGGTCTACTTCAAAGAAGTGACGGAGCTTCTTGCGGCTGTCGCTGCGGCCGAAGCCGTCGGTGCCCAGCACCTTGAACTCTTTGCTCGGTACCCACTGACGAATCTGTTCAGCGAACAGCTTCATGTAGTCGGTCGAAGCAATCACTGGGCCCTTGCGACCGCCCAGGCACTCTTCCACGTAGGTCTGCTTGGGCTTCTGGCCCGGGTGCAGGCGGTTGCTGCGTTCCACGGCCAGGCCGTCACGGCGCAGTTCGTTGAAGCTGGTGACGCTCCACACGTCAGCGGCAACGTTGAACTCGTCACGCAGAATCTTCGCCGCCTCGCGCACTTCACGCAGGATGGTGCCCGAACCGAGGAGTTGCACGTGATGCGCCGCTTCCTTCTTGTCCTCTTCGAGCAGGTACATGCCCTTGATGATGCCGTCCTCAACACCCAGCGGAATGGCCGGCTGCTGGTAGGACTCGTTCATCACGGTGATGTAGTAGAAGACGTCCTGTTGCTGCTCGGTCATCTTCTTCATGCCGTCCTGGATGATCACCGCCAGCTCGTAGCCGTAAGTCGGATCATAGGTGCGGCAGTTGGGGATGGTCGCTGCCAGCATATGGCTGTGACCGTCCTCGTGCTGCAGGCCTTCGCCGTTCAGCGTGGTCCGACCGGCGGTGCCGCCGATCAGGAAGCCACGGGTGCGGCTGTCGCCAGCGGCCCAGGCCAGGTCGCCAATACGCTGGAAACCGAACATCGAATAGAAGATGTAGAACGGCAGCATCGGCTGGTTGTGGCTGGAGTACGACGTACCAGCAGCAATGAACGAACTCATGGCGCCAGCTTCGTTGATGCCTTCCTCGAGAATCTGGCCCTTCTTGTCCTCGCGGTAGAACATCACCTGGTCTTTATCGACAGGCTCATACAGCTGGCCAACAGATGAGTAAATACCGAGCTGGCGGAACATGCCTTCCATACCGAAGGTACGCGCTTCGTCCGGGATGATCGGGACGATACGCGAGCCGATGTCCTTGTCCTTGACCAGCTGTGCGAGGATGCGCACGAAGGCCATGGTGGTGGATATTTCACGGTCGCCCGAACCATCGAGGATGGCCTTGAGGGTGTCCAGCGGCGGCGTCGGGATGCTGAAGCTCTTGGCGCGGCGCTGCGGCACGAAACCGCCGAGCGCGGCGCGGCGTTCGCTCAGGTAACGCGCTTCGGCGCTGCCTTCTTCCGGCTTGAGGAACGGCAGGTTTTCCAGCTCGTCATCTTTGACCGGAATGTCGAAACGGTCGCGGAACTGCTTGAGGCTGTCGACATCGACCTTTTTGGTGTTGTGTGCGGTGTTCTTCGCTTCGCCGGCACCGGTGCCATAACCCTTGACGGTCTTGGCCAGAATTACGGTCGGCTGCTCTTTGTGGTTGACCGCTTCGTGGTACGCCGCGTAGACCTTGTACGGGTCGTGGCCGCCACGGTTGAGTTTCCAGATCTCGTCGTCGGACAGATCA
>JAHJXZ010000191.1 GCA_018827205.1 Gammaproteobacteria bacterium
CGCGCGGGGTATTCCAGCGAGCAGTTTGCAGCGACTGATCGAGGCGCATGTGCAAAGCCCACTGGTGGGCCCGCCTGTGGTCAACGTACTGGCGCTTAACCTGGCACTGGCCGACAATTCGCCTCCCGCAAACGCTGAGTAACCTGCATGAGTGATGCCGTACGCGCCGACGCCCTGCTCGATGACATGCCGCGAGCAGGACGTGGCCGGCTAAAGGTCTTTCTCGGTGCGGCACCCGGCGTGGGCAAGACCTACGCCATGTTGCAGGCGGCGCAGGCGCAGTTGCGTCAGGGCGTCGACCTGCGTGTTGGCGTGGTGGAAACCCATGGCCGCGCGGAAACCGAGGCCATGCTCACCGGCTTGCCGCAACAGCCGCAGCAGCGCCTGGAATACCGTGGTGTGGCGCTGAGCGAGATGGACCTCGACGGCATTCTGGCCAAGCCGCCAAAGCTGCTGCTTGTCGATGAGCTGGCGCATAGCAATGCCCCCGGTAGCCGCCACAGCAAACGTTGGCAGGATGTGCAGGAACTGCTGGATGCCGGCATCGACGTGTACACCACGGTCAACGTGCAGCACCTCGAAGCACTGAATGATCAGGTTCGCGATATCACCGGCGTGCAAGTGCGTGAAACCCTGCCGGATTGGGTGTTGCAGGAAGCCGACGAAATTCTGCTGATCGACCTGCCTCCGCGCGAGCTGCTGGAGCGCCTGCGTGAAGGCAAGGTGTATGTGCCGGAACAGGCGCGCGCCGCCATCGATGCATTTTTCAGCCAGACCAACCTCACCGCGTTGCGTGAACTGGCGATGCAGACGGCTGCTGCGCGGGTCGATGCGGACCTCAGCCGACGCTACCGCCAGCAAGGTCAGCAAGCGCCTGCGCTGCGTGGCCGCTTGCTGGTCGGCATTGACGGCGATGCTCAGGCCGAGCGCCTGGTGCGGCATGCCTGCCGGGTGGCCGAGCGCCGTCATCTGCCCTGGTCGGTGGTCTATGTGGACACCGGCGGTGAGCGCGATGAAACCCGTTTGAGTTACCTGCAGGGCGCGCAGCAACTGGCCGAACGCCTAGGCGGCGAGGTGGTCAGTCTGCGCGGCAGCGAGGTGGCGAAAACCCTGATCGAGCATGCCCGCGAACGCCGTGCCAGCCTGATTCTGGTTGGCCGCAGCCGGCAACGTCTACGACGCATCTGGCACCTCGGCCGAGGCCTTGCTGAGCGTTTGCTGCAACTGGGGCAGGGCCTGGAAATCAGCGTGCTGGATACCGAGGCGAGCAATGCCCCGGCCCTGTCGCGGCGCCGCCAGCCGGTGGTCTGGCGTGACTACCTGCTGGCTTTGCTGGCGACACTGCTGGCCTCGGCCGTGGCGCTTGGCTTATCCCGTGTACTGGAGCTGCCGAATATTTCGCTGATCCTGCTGGCGGCGGTATTGGTGGTGGCGGTGCGCAGCAGTCTGGGACCAGCCATGGCGTGCGCCGGGCTGTCGTTTCTGGCGTACAACTTTCTGTTTATTCCGCCGACCCTGACCCTGACCATCGACCGTCAGCAGGACGTGCTGACCCTGCTGTTCTTTCTGCTGATGGCCGGGCTGACCGGTAACCTGGCCAGCCGCCAGCGCCAGCAATTACAGGCGCTGCGTGAGACGCAGCGAGAAACCAGCGCACTGCTGGAATTGTCGCGCAAGCTGACGGCGGCCACCGACCGCCAGGCGGTTCTGGCTGCGGCCATGCAGCAGCTGGGTCTGTGGCAGGACGTTGAGGTCAGCTTGCTGTCGCGTAGCCCGGATGCACTCTGGAAGGTTGAGGCGGGGGCGCAGCGCCTGCTCACTGATCTGGAACGCGCGGCGGCGGATTGGTCATGGCAGCACGATCAGCCGGCCGGACTGGGCACCGGTACCTTGCCGGACGGGCGCTGGTGGTGGTTGCCATTGTCGGGCGAAGAGGGGCCGCTGTTGCTGCTCGGTATCAGCCCCAAGGACGGCAGGAGCTTACCTCCCGAGCGACGGCGTCTGCTTACGGCGTTGGGCCAGCCCTTGGCCCAGGCCCTGGAACGCGCGCAGCTGGCGGAGGATCTGGAGGCCGCGCGCCTGCACGGGCAGACCGAGGAGCTGCGCAGCGCGCTGCTGGCCTCGGTCTCCCATGATCTGCGCACGCCGCTGACCGCTATGCGCGGCTCGATTGATAGCCTGCTGGCGCTGGGTGAGCAGATTCCCCTGGCGGATCGCCGCGAGCTGTTGGAAGGCACCCGCGATGAGGCCGAGCGCCTCGACCGCTATATCCAGAACCTGTTGGACATGACTCGCCTGGGCCACGGCGGGCTGAAACTGGCGCGTGACTGGGTCGCGCCGGCAGATATCGTGGCCAGTGCGACCCAGCGCCTGCGCCCAGTGTTATCCGCTTTGCAGCTGGAAATACAGGTGCCGCAACAGCTGCCGCTGCTCTATGTGCATGCCGCGCTGATCGAGCAAGCGCTGGTCAATGTGCTGGAGAATGCTGCGCGTTTTTCCCCGCCCCAGGGGCGTTTGCGTGTGGCCATCGAGGCGGATGCCGAGGAACTGCGCTTTAGTGTCAGTGACCAGGGGCCGGGTATTCCCGAGCATGAGCGCACGAAGATTTTCGATATGTTTTATACCGCCGCCCGAGGTGATCGCGGCGGGCAGGGCACTGGTCTTGGTCTGGCGATCTGCCAGGGCATGCTTGGCGCCCATGGCGGCCGGGTGACGGTGGGCGAAGGGTTGGATGGCCTGGGCGCGAGCCTGACCCTGCACCTGCCGTTGCACACCCAGCCGCAGATGGAAGAAGAACAGTGATGGATAGCCAATGAGCCAAAACCCCGCGACCATTCTGGTTATCGATGACGAAGCGCAGATTCGCAAATTCCTGCGCATCAGCCTCGCGGCCCAGGGCTACAAGGTGCTGGAAGGCGCTACGGGGCAGGAAGGCCTGGCCCAGGCCGCACTGGGCAAACCGGACCTGGTGGTGCTCGACCTCGGCCTGCCGGACATGGACGGCCAACAGGTGTTGCGTGAGCTGCGCGCCTGGTCGCAAGTGCCGGTACTGGTGCTGTCGGTGCGCGCCAGCGAGGGCGAGAAGGTACTGGCGCTGGATGGCGGCGCCAATGACTACGTGACCAAACCCTTTGGCATTCAGGAATTCCTCGCCCGCGTGCGCGTGTTGCTGCGTCTGGGCGGCGGTGTGGAGCAGGCCAGCGCGGCGGTCAGCAGCGGCTCGTTACAGGTGGATTTCGCCTACCGCCGGGTCAGCCTGGAGGGTGCCGAGATCAGCCTGACCCGCAAGGAGTACGCAGTGCTGGCGCAACTGGCGCGGCATATCGGCCGGGTGGTGACCCAGCAGCAGCTACTCAAGGACATCTGGGGCCCGACCCACGCCGAGGACAGCCACTACCTGCGCGTGGTGGTCGGCCATTTGCGGCAAAAGCTCGGCGACGACCCGACCGCGCCGCGCTTTATCGTCACCGAAGCCGGCGTTGGCTATCGCTTGCGTGAAGCCTAGCGGTCGCCACGTTCGTACTTGTCGAGTGTATCGCTGGCGATCTGCCGGCCGAGCATGATCAGCTCCGGCGCCTTGTAGAACTCGAAGAAGCGGCATACGCGCTTGGGCACGTTGATCAGGATATCTGGCGGATAGCCGGCGATCTTGTACTGGGCCAATGAGGTCTGCATCACCTCGAAGCTCTGGTTGATCAGCTCCAGCAGCGAGGCCGGGCCGCTAAGGTCGGCGACGCGTGAACCGCTGGCGGATTTCGGCGCGGCAGGTTTATCCAGGCTGCCGCGCGCGTTCTGCTGCCAGGGGTTGATGGCTTCGGGCTGTACTGCATGGCTTTGGTCTTCCAGCAGAAGCAGTTCGTCATCTTCCCCGTGTTTGCGTTTGAACGAGGGCAGGCGTGAGCCGAGTGAACTCATCAGCAGGTCAAAACGTCCCTTGAGGGCTGGCGCGCGTTCGATTACCGGTAGTTCGTAGTGCTGTTGGTTGGTCGAGTTGAGGTTGACCGCGACAATCAGATCGCAGTGCGCGGATACCACTGGAACGATGGGCAGCGGGTTGAGCAAACCGCCGTCGACCAGCATGCGCTTACCTTGTATCACCGGGGTAAACAGGCTGGGAATCGCCGCCGAAGCGCGCATGGCCTGGTGCAGGCAGCCTTCCTGGAACCAGATTTCCTGCTGGTTGGTCAGGTCGGTAGCCACGGCGGTGAAGGGGATCGGCAGCTCTTCGATATTGATCTCGCCGACTATTTCGCGAATCTTGCCGAAGACCTTTTCACCACGAATCGCCCCCAGGCGAAAGCTCACATCGAGCAGGCGCAGTACATCCAGATAATCCAGGCTCTGCGTCCAGTCGCGGTATTCATTGAGTTTACCGGCGGCGTAGATGCCACCGACCACCGCGCCCATGGAGCAGCCGGCAATACAGGCGATTTCATAGCCACGGGCTTCCAGCTCCTCGATCACCCCGATGTGCGCATAACCGCGCGCTCCACCGGAGCCTAATACCAGCGCAATGCGCTTACTCATCCTGATGTCCCCATCACTATTTATGTAGCGAACATACGCGCCGTGCCGCGCGCCGCCAAGGCACGATTTGCTAGTATCCAGCGCATCCGAGTTTACGCGCTGTGGCTTGCTAGAGCTGTTTCAGCGGTGTTGGCACTTTTCTCTGTTCTACGCGTCTTAGAGGCTGTATTGATGCATCGCGAACATTGACGGCGATGCGTTCTGATGCCGAGTCAATAGTCCGTCTATTTGCAGGAGTTACCTGATGAAACTGTGGATCGTGTTGCCCATGTTGCTGTTGGTGCTAAGCGGTTGTGCGGGGAAAACGGCTTATCGCAACAGCTGCGCCAATCAGCTGGACGCCGCCTGGCGCGAGCTGGACCTGGCCAAGGCTGAGGGTTTTGCCGGTACGGTGAGTTACTCCAAGGCACTGTCGCTGCTGACTGCGGCGAAAACCCAGCAGCAATTCGAGGGCTACAAGGGCTGTACGGCGAAGTCCGAGCGTGCCCGGTTCTATATCCGTGAGTCGCGAGCAGGCCGCTGATGCAACTGGATTTCAATACACTCGAACCGCTCGAACGCTACCGTTGGCTGGCGTCAACCATTACCCCGCGACCGATTGCCTGGGTTTCCAGTCAGTCGGCCGCAGGGGTTAGCAACCTGGCGCCATTCAGCTTCTTTCAGGTGATCAGCGATGATCCACCGACCTTGATGGTCAACGTCAATCACCGCGCCGATGGCGGCCTGAAGGACACTCTGTTGAATGTACAGGCCAGTGGCGAACTGGTGATTCAGCTGGTGTCCTTTGCCCAGGCCGAGGCGATGAATGCCAGTGCTGCGGTGCTGCCTTATGGCATCAGCGAGTTCGAGCAGTGCGGCATCGCCAGCCTGCCTTCGCAGCGTGTGTTGCCGCCTCGGGTCGCTGACGCGGCGGTGGCCTTCGAATGCCGGGTGGCGCAGATTCAGGCCTATCCAGCAGACAAGCCCAACTGCCACCTGATTTTTGCCGAGGTGCTGTTGGCGCATATCGACGACGCGGTGCTGACTGAACAGGGTCGTATCGATGCGCACAAGCTCGATTTGGTCGGGCGCTTGGGCGGCATGGCCTATAGCCGCACCCGCGATACCTTCGAGATGCGCCGTCCTGGCTAATACGCCTGGCTGCCTGCAGCCAGGCTAGCCTGCGCGGTAATCGTTGCAAAAGCCGTATCACCATTTATAAAACTGCAGGTTGCCTGCACAGTTTCGTGAGCAAAGGTAACTTTGCTCTTTGCCGACCCCGTGCGGCCCAGTAGCATCGAGCCACTAGCATAAGGAGTGAGCGATGCGCACGAAATTAGATGCCTGCCTGGACTCGGTCAATCAGGTGGTTCTGGGTAAGGAGCCGCAGGTTCGTCTGGCCATGACCTGCCTGCTGGCACGCGGTCATCTGCTGATTGAGGATTTGCCCGGCATGGGCAAAACTACCCTCAGTCATGCGCTGGCCAAGGTGCTGGGCCTGAGTTTCCAGCGTATCCAGTTCACTTCCGATCTGCTGCCCGGCGACATTCTCGGTACGTCGGTGTTCGACAAGGACACCGGGCAATTTATCTTCCATCCCGGGCCGATCTTCGCCGAACTGGTGCTGGCCGATGAGATCAACCGCGCTACGCCGAAAAGCCAGAGTGCGTTGCTTGAAGCCATGGAGGAGGGTCAGGTGACCATCGAAGGTGCCACCCGGCCATTGCCTGAACCTTTCTTTGTGATTGCCACGCAGAACCCTGTGAGCCAGGGCGGCACCTTCGCTTTGCCCGAGTCGCAGCTGGACCGCTTTCTCATGCGTCTGTCGCTCGGCTACCCCGGCAAGGCCGCAGAAAAAGCCTTGCTGCTGGGCGACTCGCGCCGCTCGCTGTTACCAAGTTTGCCAGCGCTGCTCGATCACACTGAGCTGGCGTTGGTGCAGGCGGAAATCCCTAAAGTCCGCGCCAGCGATGCGTTGATCGACTATGTGCTGCGTCTAGTTGATGCCACACGTACCCAGCCACAGTTTGCCTGGGGCCTGTCGCCAAGAGCCAGCCTGGCGCTACTGGCGGCGGCGCGGGCTTGGGCCTTCCTCGCCGGACGTGATTATGTGATCCCGGAAGATGTGCAAGCGGTGCTGCCTTCGGTGGTCGGCCATCGTCTGCGTGAGCGTGCCGACCCCGCTGGGCATGGCGCCGGCAGCTTGGTGCAGTGGTTGCTGCGCGAGGTGCCGGCGCTTTGATCGCCCAATTCAGGCCACGTTGGAACCGCTGGCTGGCCCGGCGCATTCCGGCAGCCAGCAGCGTGCGCCTCAACCAGCGGCGAATCTTTATCATCCCCAGCCGGGTTGGTGCCGCTTTTATGCTGGCGCTGTTGTTGATGCTGCTGGCAGCGATCAACTACCAGAACAGCCTGGCCTATGGCCTGACCTTTCTGCTGGCGTCGGTATTTATCGTTGCGATTCTGCATACCTACCGCAACCTGGCCGGATTGATTCTCAAGGCCGGCAGTGCGCCGGCAGTATTCGTCGGAGAACCAGCTGGCTTTCGCGTGCGCCTGGAAAGCAGCCAGCGGGCGCATCAGGCCGTCAGCTTGGGTTGGCCACCGGCTGATTTGCAGACCCTGGATGTGCCTGCCGAAGGCGTTGCCGAATGCCAGTTGAACCTGCCTGCGCTACAGCGCGGCTGGCTGCGCCCCGGTCGTCTGCGCGTCGAGAGTCGTTTTCCCCTGGGTATTCTGATGGCCTGGAGCTGGGTCGATCTGGATCAGCGCGTGCTGGTTTATCCACGGCCCTTGCCCGGTGACTTGCCGCTTTCCGCTGGCGCCAGTGAGGATCAGGATGAGGAGGGCAGTCGGCCCCATGGCCAGGGTGTGGACGATTACCAGGGGCTGAAAACCTACCAGCCGGGTGATTCCAAACGTCGCCTGCACTGGAAAGCCTATTCCCGTGGCCAGGGGTTGCTGGTTAAGGACTTTGCCTCGATCACTGGGCGCGATCTTTATCTGGATTTTGATGCCCTGGCCGGCGATGTCGAAACCCGCCTGTCGCTGCTCTGTCACTTGGTGCTGCAGCTCTCCGAGCGTCAGCAACCCTTTGCCTTGAGCCTGCCGGGCCAGGTGCTGGGCGCCGATAGCGGCGAATTGCACCGCGATGCCTGCCTGCGCGCTCTGGCGCTGTTTGGGCGTGCAGCATGAGCCGTATTGCAGTGATCCCACGGATCAGCCTGACTTGGCTGCTGGTGGCACAGGTGCTGGTGATCATTCCCCATCTGACGCATCTACCGTTGTGGATCATCGGCCTGTGGCTAGGCAGTGCGGCCTGGCGCATCCAGATTTTCCGCATGCGTGCGCGCTACCCGAATGCCTGGGCCAAGGGTGCTTTGATGCTGGCGGCGGCGCTCGGGGTATTTCTTTCCCGTGGCAGCCTGATCGGTCTGGATGCCGGAGTGGTGCTGCTGGTCGCAGCTTTTGTGCTCAAGTTGCTGGAAATGCGTACGCGGCGCGATGCACTGGTGCTGATCTTTCTTGGCTTCTTTGTAGTGGTTACCGCCTACCTGTTTGATGACAGCATGCTGATGGCGTTCTATAGCCTGTTGCCGGTCACCGCCTTGCTCGCAGCCTTGATCGGTCTGCAACAGAGCAGCCTGGCCACTCAGCCCTGGCCAACCTTGCGCCTGGCCGGTGGGCTGTTGCTACAGGCGCTGCCGGTGATGTTGCTGCTGTTTGTATTCTTCCCGCGCATGGGCCCGCTATGGTCGTTGCCGGTGCCCAATGACAAGGCCACCAGCGGCCTGTCGGATAGCATGACCCCAGCCGATATTGCTGATCTGAGTCGCTCCGCTGCCCTGGCGTTTCGCGCCAGCTTCAACGGCGAAACGCCGCCACGTAGCGAGTTGTACTGGCGTGCGCTGACCCTGGACCGCTTCGATGGACGGCGCTGGTCGCAGTCCAATTACGCCGAGTTTGGTCCTGCTGCGCAATGGCAGAAACAGGGTGAGGCGCTGAGTTACAGCATCGTCATGCAGCCGAGTGCACAGCGCTGGCTGTTTGCTCTGGATGTCGCGGAAACCAATCTGGAGCAAACCCGGCAGATGAGCGATTTTCGTCTGCAGCGTCGCCAGCCAGTGGACCGCTCACTGATCTATCAGGCCACCTCCTGGCCGCAGGGGCTGCGCGAACCGCAACTGCCCCGGGAAACCCTGCGCCGTGGCCTGCAATTGCCGCCACAAGGTGAGCCGCGCAGCCGCGCTTGGGCCGAACAGCTTAAGCGTGATTACCCGCAGCCCGAACAATTGGTGCAGGCGCTGCTTAGCCATTTTAACCGTGAGCCCTTTGCTTACACCCTGCGTCCACCGACGCTGGGTGAGAACAATATCGACGACTTCTTGTTTGAAACCCGCAGTGGCTTCTGCGCCCACTATGCCGGTGCCATGACCTATGTGCTGCGCGCGGCGGGCATTCCGGCGCGGGTGGTGGCCGGTTATCAGGGTGGTGAATACAACCCGGCCGGCAACTATGTGCAGGTGCGTCAGTTTGATGCCCATGCCTGGGTCGAGTACTGGCAAGAGGGGCAGGGCTGGGTCAGTGTCGACCCGACTTTTCAGGTTGCTCCTGAGCGGATAGAAATGGGCCTGGAGGAGGCGCTAGCAGATGAACAGAGCTTTCTCGAAGACTCGCCTTTCTCGCCGCTGCGCTACCGCAATCTCAGTTGGCTGAATGAGTTGCGCCTGGCCTGGGACAATATCAATTACGGCTGGCAGCGCTGGGTACTGGGCTACCAGAGCCAGCAGCAGCTGGAGTTTCTCCAGCGTTGGTTGGGGCGGGTGGATGCCCAGTCGCTGGTGATCGGCCTGGTGGGTGGCGGTGCGTTGCTGCTCGGTCTGCTGTCACTCTGGTTGTTCAAACCCTGGCAGCGTGAGCGCGAAGTGCAGCAGCGGCTGTTCCGTCGTTTTGAGGGTTTGCTGGCTCGGCATGGTGTGCCACGCATGCCCGGCGAAGGACCGCGCGACTATGCCGCGCGGGCAGCCCAGCAGATGCCAGCCCAGGCGCAGGCGATTGGCAACTTTGCGGCCGCGTTCGAGGCGCAGCGGTATGCCGGGCAGGAACTTTCGCCCCTGCAGTTACGTCAGCATCTGAAGGCGCTCAGGCGGGCCTTGCCTTGGCGGCTGACTCGCCTGGAACCGTAGTGCCGCGACCATTGGCCACTTGTGGCTAATCAGTATGCGCATAAGCTGGGGAGCGATTTCACAGGAGTGAGGCGATGCAAGGCTTGATTAATGAGGTGCCGCGGCACGTACTGCGTGTACAGATGCGCTTGTTTGCCTGCCGTGAACGGGTGCGGGTGGCCACCGACGACGAGGCTTTGCACGATTTGCGCATCGCCTTGCGTCAATTGCGTAGTCTGCTGCGGCCGCTGTCCTCGGTTGCAGTCTGTGAAGACTTGCAACAGCGTGCGGCCGAGTTGGGTCGCTTGACCGGCCCGCTACGCGATCTTGAGGTGCTGCTGGGCTATCTGCAGCAGCAAGGGCTCGACAGCGCCACACAATCACGCCAGCCACTGTTACAGCAGGGATACCTGCAACTATTGGACAGTGCGCCGTTGGCAGATCTGCTGAGTGCGCTGGATGACTGGCCGCAGCAGTGGCGCCAGGCTGCTAACGGCGGGCAACTGCGTGGCCTGCCCAAGCTGATCAGGCAGCGCTTGCGCAAGGACCGCAAGCGCCTGGCCGAGGCACTGCTTGACCCCGCCCATGACCGCCACCGCCTGCGTTTGCTGGTTAAGCGGCTGCGCTATGCAGCCGAGGCCTATCCGCAGCTTGCCGACTTGTCTGGGCGCATGCGCATGCAGCTGAAACAGGCGCAGTCGGCGCTGGGCGATTGGCACGACCACTGGCAGTGGCTGCTGCGCGCCGAAGCCGAGACGGATTTGCAGCCGTGCGTGCCAGCCTGGCGCACAGCGATGCAGGATGCCGAACAGCAGGCCGATCTAGCCCTGCTGGCATTGACTGCAGGTTTTGCTCGCGCCAGCGGCTGAGTTGGCTGAAAGGTCGTTATACCTTCGGCTTGTTTGGCCGAAATGTCGTGTCACCCCTAGTCGCCTTTGCCCTAAGATCACCCGCATCTTCAGTATTCGAGGTGGTTATGGGCTTTTCCGAGTTACTCCAGGCGGTGCGCGACAATCCACAGGCGGTAGTGATTCCCGCGCAATGGGGGCAGGGCCGTGCGAGTTTTGGCGGTTTGGTCGCCGCACTGGTTTACGAGGCTATGCGTGCTCAGGTGCCGAGCGGGCGCCCGCCGCGTTCCCTGGCGATCACCTTTGTCGGCCCTGCCGCGCCTGATGTTCCGGTGAGTTTTGAAGTAGAGGTGCTGCGCGAAGGCAAAGCTGTTAGCCAGGTGCTGGGCCGGGCAATACAGGATGGCCAAGTGGTGACTCTGGTACAGGGCAGCTTCGGCGCTGGGCGCGATTCGCGCATCGCCGTGCAGGCTGATCCGGCACCGCAGGCCAAGGCGGTAGAGGATTGCCAGGAAATGCCTTATATCCCCAACGTAACCCCCGAATTTACCCGTTACCTGGCGATGCGCTGGGCGTTTGGCGGCATGCCTTTTACCAACAATCCTTCACGCGATATGGGTGGCTGGGTGCGCCTGCGTGATCAAGGCAGCGCCGAACCGGCCAATGAGGCTCACCTGCTGGCGCTGGTCGATGCCTGGCCACCTGCGGTGTTGCCGCATCTGAGCGCACCGGCGCCGGGCAGCTCACTGACCTGGACCATCGAATTCGTCCAGCCGATGAGCGAGCTGAGTACTCTGGACTGGTGCTTGTACCGCGCGCAGATCGAACATGCCCGTGATGGCTATGGCCACATCGCCGCCGCGCTGTGGTCGCCAGCGGGTGAGTTGCTGGCGATCAGTCGGCAGACAGTTGCTGTGTTCGGTTAAGCACCTGGCGCCGGCTCTTATAGCTTGAGCTGGCGAATAGCCGTGTTCAGCTCACCTGCGAGACTGGCCAAGTCGGCACTGGTGACGGCCGATTGGCCAGTCTGACCGACGGTCTGTTCGGTCACGTCGCGGATGCGAATCACCGCGCGGTTCATCTCTTCGGCCACCTGGCTCTGCTGCTGCGCCGCCACAGCGATCTGCGTATTGCTCTCACGCATATGCGCCACGGATTCGGTGATTGCCACCAGCGCCTGACCGGCTTCACCGGCCTGCTTGACGCATTCATCGGCTTTGATCGAGCTGTCCTGCATAAAGTCCACCGCATCGCGAGTGCCGCTTTGCAGGGTGTTGATCATCTGGGTAATTACATCGGTGGAGTCCTGCACGCGTTTAGCCAGGTTGCGCACTTCATCGGCGACCACGGCAAAGCCACGGCCCATTTCGCCGGCGCGAGCAGCTTCAATCGCTGCGTTGAGCGCGAGCAGATTGGTCTGTTCGGCAATGCCGTGAATCTCACTGACCACGCCACCGATCTTCTGGCTGTCGACCGCCAGCTGTTCGATCATCTGTGCGGTCTGCTGCACGCCGCTGGACAGCCCCGAGATCGACAGGCTTACGCGGTTGACCGCCTGCTGGCCGCTGCGCGCCAGGTGCTCGGCGTTCTGTGACTGGTCGCGGGTGTCGGCCGTATGCTCGGCAATATGGTGCACAGTGGCGGACATCTCGTTGATCGCGGTGGCCGCCTGTTCGGTTTCGCTCTGTTGTTCAAGCATGCCCTGGCGTACACCGCGCATATTACCGGCCAAGCGTTCGGCGCCTTCATCCAACTGCGCCGCCGACTGGGCGACGATGCCGACCACCCGTTGATAGCCAGCCTGCATGGCATTGAAGGCGCTAGCCATCTGGCCCACTTCATCTTTGCACTCCAGTGGCACTCGGGCCCTCAGGTCGCCGCTCTTTTCCACTTGCAGCATCACGTCCTTAAGGGTGTTGAGGTGGCTTAGCAGAAAGCGAATCAGCAACTGTGAGGCCGCCAGCAAGAGCAGCATCAATAGCGCGACGGCCACGGCATATCGTGGTGCACGGTCGAAAAACACCTCGGGCAGACTCGGCGCCGAGGCGGTGATGGCCAGGCGTTGGCCGTCTTCGCGGACGATGACTTCGGCGCCGATCAGCCCGGCGCTGCCATTTAAATCGACCCAGCCGCGTGCGTTGGCCAGGGCGCTGCCCTGATTATCCGGCAGACGTGGCGTCTGCCCGCTGGCAAAGCTCAGCAGATTGGCGGCTTTCGGCAAGGCCTGCTCCTGCGGCCATTGGCTTAATAAGCGTGCCTGCTGCTGCGCGGCCTGTTTGGCAGAGTCCTGGTGCACCTGCTGTTCCAGGTGCAGCGCATAGAGCACCAATAGCAGCGTGGTAAAGAAGGCCACGGCATTTACGGCCCAGAATTTGTACTTCAGGGAAAGGTCGCTGATCCAATGGCCCATGCAGGTGTCTCTGTGTGAGGTGACGGCTTGGCAAAGTGCCAGTAGTGTCGCCCAGCCTCACAGTGGATCTATTGATCCTTATCAACAAGCCTGCCGGCTCCGTGCTTTTGGCCGCTAGCTGGCAGCGCCCTTAAATACAGGCAGGCTGAAGAAGGCCTGAGCCGCAGCGCTGGTATGGGCTGCCAGTACCTGCTCGGTTTCACTGCGGTGCAGCGCTACTTCACGCAGCACCTCAACGAGAAAGGCCGGCTCGTTACGGCCGTTCTTCGGTTTCGGCCGCAGGCTGCGCGGCAGCAGAAAGGGTGCGTCGCTTTCCAGCATCAGGCGGCCACGGGGGATTTCCTTGACCAGTGGGTGCAGATGGCTGCCGCGGCGCTCGTCGCAGATCCAGCCAGTGATGCCGATATGCAGGTCCATATCCAAGTAGTTGAACAGTGCGCGCTTTTCCCCAGTAAAGCAGTGCACTACAGCCGCCGGCAGCTGGTCGCGGAAGTGCCGCAGGATCGCCAGCAGGCGTTCGTCAGCATCGCGTTCATGCAGAAACACCGGCAATTGCAGTTCCACCGCCAGGGCCAACTGCTGCTCCAGCACCTCCTCCTGTTGCGGCCGGGGTGAGAAGTCGCGGTTGAAGTCCAGTCCACATTCACCCACCGCGCGCACTCTGGGATCGGCCAGCAGCGCCTTGAGTTGCGCATGGCTGTCGCTGTTCCAGCTGCTGGCGTCGTGGGGGTGAATGCCGGCCGTGCTGAATAGATGCTCGGCGCTGTCATCCAGCTGACGGCACAGTTCCAGGGCGTGCTCACTTTCCGCCAGGCTGGTGCCGGTCAGCAGCATTTGCTGGATGCCCGCAGCATAAGCGCGAGCAAGGAGTGCTTCGCGTTGTTCGGCAAAGCTTGGGTGAGTCAGATTGACGCCGATGTCGATGAGTTGCATGGTGCTACCTGCTGAATTGATTGAGCAGCATAACAGAGCTTTTTTAATAGATTAAAAGCTAACAAATACAGTTAGTTAAAGCCTATACATGATGTTGTGTGTGATTGCTGGCTGGCATCCAAGGGCGGGCTGTGCGAACCTCCGCGCCCCGCGCGAGGGGTCAGTTGTCCTGTACGCAGCCTATTTAGACGAGCCGTTGCACTGATCTATCGGTCGATTCTGCCCTGGAGCCTTGATGTTGCGAGTGCTGCTCACCTGCTGCCTATTGCTGCTGTCCTGCACAGCGGCGGCGCGCGTGGCTGGCCCATTGGAAGTCGAGCAACCCAAGGCCGCCCGTGACCTGGCGAGCATTCGTAGCAGCGGTGAATTGCGCGTGCTGGTCAATCAGAGCCGCAACAGTTCGGGTGAGGTCAAAGGCCAGAGCATTGGCGTCGAATACCAGCGCATGCGCGCCTTCGAGCAGTACCTCAATCGCAACGCGCGCGATGGCCGAACGCTCAAACTGAAAATCATCCCGCGCGCCAAAGATCAGCTGCTGGCCGCCTTGCAGCGTGGCGAGGGTGATCTGGTCGCCCCCGGTGAGCTGCTGAATATGCCGCGCGGCAGCAAACTCAGTGCCAGCGCGGCTATCCGCAGCAATGTGCCGCTGATCATTGTCGCCAAGCAGGGTAACCGCCGTTACCAGAACCTTGAGCAGCTCTCCGGGCGCAGTCTGGCCTTGTCTGCGGGCAGCGTGGCGGGGGAAGCGGTGCGGGCAGTCAACCAGCGCCTGATCGACAGCAAACGTTCGCCGATTATCGTCGAGTGGGTCGACCCGAGCCTGGCAGTCGAGGATGTGCTGGAAATGGTTCAGGCCGGCATCTTCAGCGTCACGGCGGTCGAGCAACCGATTGCTGAGCGCTGGACCAAGGTGATGCCCAAACTGCGCCTGGATCGTCACCTGCAGTTGGCCAGCGGCGGTGCTATGCGCTGGTATGTACGGCGCGACACGCCAATGCTCGGCGCCAGTATCGACCGCTTTCTCAAGGGTTACCGTGACCCGGCGGATCAGGATGTAGCGTTCCAACGCGTCTACCGGCGTTTGTACAAGGTGCATTACCCGCTGGGCCGCACTGAGCGTCAGCGCCTGGAAAAGGTCCGTCCGGTATTGCAGCGCTATGCCAGTCAGCATGATTTCGACTGGTTGGCGTTGGCTGCCGTCGCCTTCAAGGAGTCCACCCTAAACCCTGCTGCGCGCGGGGCGGGTGGCGCCACCGGGCTGATGCAGATCACTCCGGCGGCTGCACGCAGCGTCGGCGTGAGCAATATCGCTGTGCTGGATAACAATGTGCAGGCCAGCGCCAAGTACCTGGCGATGATTCGCCGCAACTACTTCAACAGTCCGCAGCTTAACGAGCGCGAGCGCATGGCCTTTATCCTGGCCGGTTACAACATGGGCCCGCAACGGGTGCAGAGCCTGCGGGCGGAAGCGCGCAGGCGCGGCCTGAACCCCAATCAGTGGTTCTTTCAGGTCGAGCGAGTGGCGATGGAGCAGATGGGCATGGGCGTGGTCAGCTATGTAAATAGCGTGAATAAGTACTACCTTGCCTATGACCGCGAGCGCTATCTGCTGGAGCCGTAGCGAGTCAGTTGGATAGGATGATTAATTTAATTATTCGATTGAAATTAGCGGATTTATCGGCTTTAAGTATTGGTTAATTAGTTTAATCTTCACTCCATCAACTCCCCACTACAAGGACTGCTGCACATGAACGCTCTGATCAAATCTGTTGTTGCTACTCAAGCAGGCTACGGCCTTACCGTGCTGCGCATCATCGCCGGCATCACCTTTGCCGCCCACGGCTCGCAGAAGTTGTTTGGCTGGTTTGGTGGTTACGGCTTGGAAGGTGTAGGCCAGTGGATGGAAAGCATCGGTCTGGCGCCGGGTTACCTGCTGGCTCTGATGGCCGGTAGCGCCGAGTTCTTTGGTGGCATTGCCTTGATCATCGGTCTGCTGGCGCGCCCAGCTGCAGCAGTACTTGCGGTGACCATGGTGGTGGCGATTGCCACTGTGCACTTGGCCAATGGCTTCTTTATGAGCAACAACGGTTATGAGTTTGCCCTGGCCTTGCTGGCTATCAGCGTTGCGATTCTGATTGAAGGTGCTGGCAAGCTGTCGTTGGACAAGCGCATCGCCGGTTAAGCGTCAAACGACTCGGCAGCAGCCTGCAAAAAGCCCACTTCGGTGGGCTTTTTGCGTTTCAGGGGGCTGGCTTGTTCTGCGTTGCCAGCTGTTCGGCAGCTTCCAGACGCAGTTGTTCGCGTTCATCGAAGTTCTCCGCTGCCAGCTGGGCAATGGCTGAGCGTTTATCGCTGGCGCTCATGCCAGGGTTGCTTTCGATGGCGGCTTTGGCGGTGCTGTATAGAGCGATGCGCTTTTTCCAGGTTTGTCGCTGCTGGTCGAGCACTTCAAGGCGCTGGGTGGCTTCGGCACCGACCAGTTGCTGGCGCAGCTGGCGGATCTGTTCTGGTTTGGCGCCGGCGGCCTGCAACTGCGCAGTTTGCTGGCGCAGCTCGTTCTGCAATTGCGGCAGCACTGTGTCCTGCATCTCTGCTGGCAGGCTGTTGCGCAATTGGTCGACGGCGGCGGCTTTGCCGGCATCGTCCAGTTGGCTGTTATGCAGAATCGCCAAGCGCTGCAGGGTGAACTGGTTGTAGGCCTCTTCGCGAGCGAAGAACGCCTGCTGGGCTTGGGCATCGAAGATTCGGGCGCGCAGTGCCAGCACGGCGGCCTCGCGCTGACGCAAGGCATCCAGATTGGCCATCTGCGGCAGGTCGCGCTCGAGCAGCACCAGTTCGCGTTTGTAGTCGAGGTACTGGTTTAGCAGGGCTAGGGCCTGTTCGCGGGCGCTAGCCGGCAGTTGCGCGACGATGTAGGCGCGCAGCCGCTCGACGCTGGCCCGCAGCGGCTCTTCACCCGCTGCGGCAAGGAAATAATCGAAGATCCGCCGGATGTCTTCGCTGATCAGCAGGTTGCCATCGGCATCCAGGCGAAAAACGCCATCCACTGTGGTGCCGCCAAATGAGGCGGGCAGCGCTTTAAATGGCAACACCTTCGTTTTGGCGTTGTTTTGGGCTTGTGTGGCAGGTGGTGTGTCAGTGCGTTGTATGGGTTGTTGCGTCTCGCCGCTGAGCTGTGTGGGAATATCCACGGGTTGCAGGTACAGCGCGAGAGCCAGGCAGGCAGCGAACAAAAGCGGAGACAGCAGCAGAAATTTTTTCACAGGCACTCTTCAGGCGGGTTCGGCGAGGCGGGCAGAACCACCAAGGGCTGCAGGGCAGCCCTTGGTGAAGCTGTTACAGGCCGTCGTTTTTCAGGCGGTTGGCATGCTGGCGGTAGACCGTGACCGGGTCGGTCTCAAACAGGCTGGTCAGACCCAGGGTCTGGTTGACCTCGTCGAGGTGGTTCATCCGATAGTTATCGCGGATCACTTTGCCCATGCGCGAGCTGCAGCGGCCAACCAGGCCATCGTTGGCTTCGCCTTTGAAGGTCAGCGCGGTGGCGCCCAGTAGCAGGTCGCTTGGATCGATAATGTTGGTCACCGGGCTGGTGCCACTCCAGGAGTAGTAGCGCACGCCATTCACGCTGTAGGCGCCTTCGCCGCAGGCGGTGGTCGGAATGCCCTGCGGGAACTTGGCGTTGAAGCGTGCCGCGCCCTGGCTGTTGAGTGATTCGAGTGAGCCCAGCGCATTCTGTGGGCTGGTGCTGGAGCTGCCGGAGAGGAAGTTGATCAGCGTGCCGAGGCCGTTGACGATGCCGGCGAGTAAGGTTTCCCCGGCCGAGCCAGGCGGTACCTGGCGGATAAAATCGGCCGTGGCCGAGCCTTTGTGTGGTGCGCCGACGCTGGTGGCCGAGGCGATCAGGTTGGGGCTGACAGCGGCGACATAGCGAATGGTCGGGCCGCCATGGCTATGGCCGATTAGGTTGACCTTGGGCTTGCCGCTGATGGCGATAATGTCTTCCACCTGGGCCAGCAGTTCTTCGCCGCGAGCTTCGGAGGTATTCAGCTGGCTGACTTCGGTGATGTACACACTGGCGCCGTCGCGACGCAGCGCGGCAGGAATGCCGTACCAGTAGTCGACCCCGAGGATGCTATCGAAACCAAGCATGCCGTGGGCCAACACAACTGGGTATTTGGTTTGGGTGTAGCCAGAAGAGCCGAACCAGAAGGCATGAGTGTTGCCGGAGGCCAGCAAGCCGGCGCCCAGGCAGAGGGCGAGCAGAGTTTTATTGTTGTTCATTGGTGCTCTCGCAAGGGGTTATCGGGCAGTTCAGGGCAATCCATGCAGCCAAAACGCCCATCCCGTGGCGTGTACATCAGCTCTAGGGTATTGGCAGAAACCATGCCAGTAACCGTAAACAGCCGTGTAGCCCTCTGCTGCGGGCGCTACATCGACGTTATGCGCAACCTGGCGTTGGCGCAGTGGCGTGGGTTTGTTACGGGGTGAAACGGCGTGGGCCTGGATTCAGGCCCCAGATGGTGCAGTAGCGGCCTGCGTGCAGGCGGTAAAAGCCAAGCGGTCAGGTCGATTAGCGGTGCCACCAATCAAAGGTTGGGGGGGGTTGGGCGTGGCCTTAGCAGCGCGCCTTGACAGTGTTGCGCGGGCTTCTCTAGGATGCCCACCCATGCGCCGATTTAAACAGCTACTTGCGGGGCGCCGGGTTACCTGCTGATTGCAGCGCCCTAAGAAGCACTCTTCGGAGACTTCGAAATTCCGCTAAAGCGCTGGTTCGGTGTCGCCTCTCACCGCTGCCCAGCGGACCTAATGAGGCGGAGACATATCGATGCACTGTCCCCAACCGCTTATTCGTCTGGCCCCGATTACTTCCGGGCTGACCCTGCGCAATCCGAAAATCCTCCTTGGCGGCAGCCACCAGCCGACCCTGCTGCGTTATCTCGATGGTTGGCCAAAGCGTTGGCCGGGGCCGCGGGCCTTTCTAATCAACTTTGTCCACGACGGCGAATCCCTGGCGCGATTTGCCAGCAATCACTTCGATATGGCGGTGATCCAGGCGCCAACTGCCGCGCAGCTGGATGAAACCGTGCGCCAGTTGACGCGCGTGGCCAAGCAAGGGCTGATCACCCGACGTTAAGCGAATAGCGCAATAGCTTGGTCAAGGCCACGGCCTATCCGCTAGGCTCACACGATATTGTCAGGGAGTTGGCTATGTTTGAATCCGCCGAGATCGGCCGCAATATCGATAAAGAAACCTTCGA
>JAHJXZ010000192.1 GCA_018827205.1 Gammaproteobacteria bacterium
ACACGCAGCAGGTTTTGCACAGGTTCTTCGGCGTCCCCGGTGTTGGCCGTCATCTAACGGAGTTACCCCATGTCTCACGCCCCCATCGCCCGCGTCGACAACGCTGCCGACCCGTATCGCTGGCTGGAAAACCGCGACAGCGCTGAGGTGCTTGATTACCTCAAGGCGGAAAACACCTACCTGGAGCAGCAGCTCAGTGAGCAATTGCATCTGCGTGAAACATTGTTTCAGGAGATCAAGGGGCGCATTCGCGAAACCGACCTCAGCCTGCCGTCGCCCTGGGGGCCTTATCTGTATTACCAGCGCACCACGGCGGGCGACGAATACCCGCGGCATTACCGCTGCCGCAAACCCGCCGATGGCTCGCTGACGGTCGATGAGGCCAGCGAACAGCTGCTGCTCGACCCCAACGACCTGGCCGATGGCGGCTTTATCTCCCTCGGCGCTTTCAGCATCAGCCCTGACCATCAGCGCCTGGCCTACAGCCTGGATACCAGCGGCGAGGAAACCTACCAGCTGTTTGTCAAAGAGCTGGCCGATGACAGCCTGATCGAGCTGCCGTTCGAGGAATGCGACGGCAGCATGACCTGGGCCAATGACAGCCATACGCTGTTCTTCGGTGAGTTGGACGACACCCACCGCCCGCACAAACTCTACCGCCACCGCCTTGGCACCGACGCAGCCGAACTGGTGTTCCACGAGCCGGATGGGCGTTTCTTCCTCAGCTGCTACCGCAGCAGCTCCGAGCGCCAGCTGATCTTGCAACTGGGCAGCAAAACCACCGGCGAAGCCTGGGTACTGGACGCCGAAACACCGCAAGCCGCGTTCAGCTGCGTGGTCCCACGTGAAGAGGGTCACGAATACGACGTCGACCACGGCGCTCTGGATGGCCAGTGGCGCTGGTTTATCCGCAGCAACCAGCACGGCATCAACTTCGCGCTGTTTACTGCATGCGACACAACGCTGAACCTTAGCGATTGGCAATTGCTGCGCGCCCATGACCCCGACGTCATGCTGGAAGGCGTTAGCCTCAATCAGCAAGCGCTGGTGCTGAGTCTGCGAGAAGGCGGTTTACCGATGATCGACGTGCAGCCGCACGGGCAAGCGGCCTACCGCGTGCAGCTACCGGACGCCGCCTACAGCCTGTATGTACAGGACAGCCTGGAGTTCGACAGCCCCGCGATCCGCCTGCGTTATGAAGCGCTCAATCGCCCGGCGCAGGTGCGTCAGCTGGAGCTGGCCACGGGCGCACAATTGGTACTCAAGCAAACCCCGGTACTCGGGCCGTTCGATGCCGACAGCTACGTCAGCCAGCGCCTATGGGCTACAGCCGCCGACGGCAGCCAGATACCGATTAGCCTGGTGGCCAAACGTGAGGTGCTTGGCACCTCTGCCCCGCTCTACCTGTACGGCTACGGCGCTTACGGAGAAAGCCTCGACCCCTGGTTTTCCCATGCGCGTCTGAGCCTGCTGGAGCGTGGTTTTATCTTCGCCATCGCCCATGTACGTGGCGGCGGCGAGCTGGGCGAAGCCTGGTACCGCGCCGGTAAGCTGGAACACAAAGAGAACTCGTTCGGTGACTTCATTGCCTGCGCCGAGCACCTGATCGCCACCGGCTACACCAGCGCGCAGCAACTGGTTATCAGCGGTGGCAGCGCCGGCGGTTTGCTGATGGGGGCGGTGCTCAATCAGCGCCCCGAGCTGTTCACCGCCGCCATCGCCGAGGTGCCGTTTGTCGATGTGCTCAACACCATGCAAAACCCCGATCTACCGCTGACCATCACTGAATACGACGAATGGGGCGATCCCAACCAGCCCGAGGTGTTCGAACGGATCAAGGCTTACGCACCTTACGAAAACCTCCGAGCCCAAGCCTATCCGGCGATTCTTGCGGTGGCTGGCTACAACGACAGCCGCGTGCAGTACTGGGAAGCCGCCAAATGGGTGGCCAAGCTGCGCGCGCAGAAAACCGACAGCAATCTGCTGCTGCTGAAAACCGAACTGGATGCCGGCCACGGCGGCATGAGCGGCCGCTATCAAGCCCTCAAGGATGCCGCCCTGGAATACGCCTTTATCCTCAAGGTGCTGGGCCTGGCTTGAGTCCCCACCACCGCTCGTCCACTCGTATGCGGGCTTACTGAGCGACGGCAGCTCAGAGTAATTCGCGTTAAACAACGGACGTTTAGCGCGAAAAATTACTTGACCGTTCATGCAGATTTAACCTGCCTGACTTGCAAGTTCAGCTAGGCTGAATGACACGCTGGCGTACTGCCATCTCACCCATTCAACTGCCTGCTCACCATGGACGGTCTGTGATGAAAAACTGGAAGATCAGAACCCACCTATTCCTGCTTGCCGGCTGCCTGCTTCTTGGCCTGCTGTGTGTCGGCGGTCTTGGTCTGTATGGCTTGCAGGCCACCGTAAAAGGGCTACAAACGGTGTACCTGGACCGCGTGGTGCCGCTGCGCGACCTTAAGCTGATTGCCGACCTGTATGCGGTCAATATCGTTGATGCGACCCACAAAGCGCGCAGCGGTGAGCTGGATGAAAAAACCGCACAACAGCTGATCGAGCAGGCCCAGGTGCGTATCGAGGAAACCTGGCAGGCGTACCTGGCCACCGAACTGATCCGCGAAGAGAGCCAGCTGATCGAGCAGATCAACCCACTTATGCAACAGGCCCAGCAACCACTGGATGAGCTGCAAAGCTTACTCAACCGTGGCGATAAAGCCGGCATCGAAGCCTTTGCCAGCCAGCGGCTCTACCCATTGATCGACCCACTGTCAGAGAAATTTGCTGAGCTGATCGACGTGCAGCTGCTCGAAGCCAAGCGCCAGTACCAACTGGGTGAAGCCGCCTATGCCAGCAACCTCAACCTGAGCATCAGCGTGCTGCTGATTGCCCTGCTGATTGGTATGGCGCAGGTGTTCTATTTTATTCGCCTGATGAGCCGGCAGCTGGGCGCTGAGCCTGGCGAGCTGGAAGAAATTAGCGCACGCATTGCCGAAGGCCGCCTGGGCGGCGGCAAAAGCCTGGGCAACCAGGTGATGACCGGTGTGATGAAATCCGTGCAGAGCATGCGCCGTGGCTTGCAGGACATGATCGGCAATATTGGCGAAGCCTCCGAGCAGATCGAATGCGCCACCCTGCAGCTGGCCGCCTCTTCCGAACAGGTGCTGACCAGCGCCAACGTACAGAGCGATACGGCTTCCGCCATGGCCGCCACCGTCGAGCAACTGGCGGTGAGCATCAACCACATCGCCGATAACGCCCAACAAACCTACGACATGGCGAAGAAAGCCGGCGACATGACCGATGTAGGCATTCAGGTCATGGCCCGCGCCACCACAGAAATGCACAAGATCGCCGAGCTGGTGGCCGAGAGCTCGCAGGATGTGGAAACCCTGGCTGCGCAATCACGCAATATCAGCGCCATCGTCGATGTGATTCGCGGCATTGCCGAGCAAACCAACCTGCTCGCCCTCAACGCCGCCATCGAGGCCGCCCGCGCCGGCGAACAAGGCCGCGGCTTTGCTGTGGTGGCCGATGAAGTGCGCAGCCTGGCCGGGCGCACGGCTCACTCCACCACTGAAATCATCGCCCTGGTCGATGCCATTCACAGCGGCATGACCAAGGCGAAAAGCAGCATGGCCGCCGGCTGTGAGCGGGTCAGTATCGGCACCCAACTGGTGGATCAGGTGGGCAGTTCGATGACGGAGATTCGCCTGGCGCTGAATGAATCACTGCAAGCCGTCAGCGGGATTTCGCTTTCGCTACAAGAGCAGCGGGCGGCCAGCGAGCAAGTGGCCATGAGCGTGGAACTTGTTGCGCAAATCGTCGAAGAAAACTCTGCCGCACAAGGCGGCATCGTCCAGGCGATTCAGGCCCTGCAGGCCATGTCCGGGCGCTTACAAGGTGTAATGCGGCGCTTTAGTTTCTAAACCGTAAGTACCCACCCAGGCCACTCGCCAGTAAGCAGCGAATGCGCTGGCGAGCCAAGTTGCGGGCGACTAAGGTCAACGTATGCGACTGACCTCGCGCTACGTTTATCCAGGCTGCCGTCCATGCCCACCCAGTCCCAGTTGATTGATGAAATACGCGACATGCTGCTCGATTGCGGCCTGTTCGACAGCCTCACGCCCAACGAGCTGCTCAGCGCCGCCGGTTATTTCAATATGAGCAAATACGCACCGGAAGCGAGCATCTGCCGCGAAGGCGACCCGGGTACGTTTATGTGCATCATCCACGCGGGGGCGATATCGGTGCGCAAGATCAACTCCAGCGGCGAAACCATTGAACTGGCAAAACTGCGCAAGGGCCGTGCCTTCGGCGAGATGGCGGTACTCGATGGCGAGCGCCGCTCAGCCACTTGCATTGCCGTGAGTGACTGCAGCTTACTGATGCTGGCCAGGGACTCCCTAGACAAGATGCTTAGCGAAGCCCCAAAGACCGCCGCCAAGGTGATTCGCGCGATTGCTATCGCCATGTCGCGGCGCTTGCGTATGGCCGATGGGCAGCTGGTCGAACAGCAGCTCTAGCAACCCGTTATTGAGTCGATTTTTCCAGCGGCTGCGTATTGCGCTCGCGCTGTTCTTTTATCAACGGCAGTTCCTGATCGCGTCGCGGCTGACTGGACTCTGGCAGCGGCGCCTGCTTGAGCAGCGGCGGGTTATTGCGGGCCGGCGCTGGAAGATGCTGCGGCGCGGACGGCGCATAGGGTTGCGGGGTAGCAGTACCCGGGGCACCAGCTGCAGGTGCCGTGGCTGGCATTTTTGGCGGCTGCTGAGCCAACAGCGACGTGCTGGTCAGTGTGGTGAGAACAATTAACAGGGTGGCCAAGCGCATGCGGGTATCTCCCATACAGTTACTCACTTGGGCCTCAGCTACGCCGTTAAGTGCCGCGCGGGCAGTTCTCACTGACCGCCGGCAAGGCTAGACTGGCAGCATAGGCCAACACACGAGACTCCAGATGAGCAGCGATAAATCCCCCTCCGCCACCAGCAAGCTTGACCGCATCCTTGCTGACACTCAGCGTTCACGTGAAGAAGGCTACCGCGACAAAGCGCTGAAGATGTACCCGCATGTCTGCGGCCGCTGCGCCCGTGAATTCTCCGGCAAGCGCCTGAGCGAACTGACCGTGCACCACCGCGACCACAACCACGACAACAACCCGCAGGACGGCTCCAACTGGGAGTTGCTGTGCCTGTTCTGTCATGACAACGAGCACTCGCGCTACACCGACCAGCAGTACTTCAGCGAAGGCTCGCTGAGCAGCCCTAAAATCGCCCAGGCGACCCACAACCCCTTCGCTGACCTGGCTGCAAGGCTGAAAAAACAGTAGCGCAGTGCCATAGAAACCCGCTTGCTGACGGTCTGAGGGCTAATCGCATTGCCAGCAAGCCGACTCCTAGAAAAATCAGGCAGCTACCATACAGGTATACTCGCGTCTTTTTTGTCGCCCGCCACCCTTGGCCCGGCGTCAAAATCTCCCCGAAAATTTTGTGCGAGTACCACCGTGGCCAACAAGAGATACGCCTGCATCGGCCTGTTCAACCCAAAATCCCCAGAAAACGTCGGTTCGGTAATGCGCGCAGCAGGCTGCTATGGAGCGGCCTCAGTGTTTTACAGCGGCAAACGCTATGCGCGTGCGCGCGACTTCGTTACCGACACGCAGCGTATCTATATGGATATTCCGCTGATTGGCGTTGAAGACCTGCAGCAGATCATTCCCATCGGCTGTACGCCAGTCGCCGTAGAACTGGTCGAAGGTGGGCGACCATTGCCGCAATACACCCACCCCGACCGCGCCATCTATATCTTCGGCCCCGAAGACGGCTCGCTGAGCAAGGAAGTCCTCGACTGGTGTGAGGACGTGATCTACATCCCCACCCAGGGCTGCATGAACCTCGCTGCCACCGTCAATGTGGTGCTCTACGACCGTATGGCCAAGGGCTTGAACACCAAATCCGGCCTTGGTCTCAAGTAAGCCGTAACCCAGCCGCTACAACCCTGACTTGAGCCGACTGAAGGCGCGGGTCAATGCGCGGTTGAACGCCTTGGCGTTGTCGTTCTTGGTGTATAGCTGCGCACGCACGGCGGCCGGTGGGTAGGTGCCAGGGTCGGCGAGGATGGCCGGATCAACTGTGCTATTGGCCGCTGGCACCGCGTTGGCGTAATAGATGGTGTTAGTGATCGCGCCGATTTCCGCTGGCGTCATCAAATGGTCCATCAGCGCCAGGCCGGCCTCAGGGTGCGGCGCATCCTTGGGGATCACCATCGCATCAAACCAGATCAGCGTGCCTTCGCGCGGAATGCTGTAGTGCAGGCTATAGGGCTTGCCTGCCTGCTGCGCTTGGCCCGCGGCAATCGACACGTTGCCGTTCCATGACATGGCCAGGCAAGTGTCGCCATTGGCCAAATCAGTGATGTTGCGATCGTTATCAAAGTAGCGAATCGATGGCCGCACCTTGGCCAGGTGCGCTTCGGCAAGCTTCAGGTCATCCAGGCTCTGCTTGTTGATATCCAGTCCTAGGTAACGGAAGGCGGCGGCAAACACCTCATTGGGGTCATTGAGAAAACTCACCCCACAGTCGGCAAACTTCGCCACCACCTGTGGATCGAGCAGCATGGCCCAGCTGTCGGTTGGCGCATTGGTCATACGCTTGGCGATGGCCTGCTCTTGATAGCCAAAACCCGTGGTACCCCATACATACAAACCGGCATAACGGTTGCCTGGATCGAAGGCGGCCATATGCCCGGTGAACTCCGGACCAAGTCCACTGAAATGCGGCAATGCGGCCTTGTTTAGAGGCTGCAATGCGCCACTTTGGATCGCCCGCTGTAGATGCTGACCCGCCGTCAGCACCAGGTCATAACCGCTGCGTCCGGTGAGCAGTTTGGTCTCCACGGTTTCCAGCGAATCGAAGTGGTCGACCACCACCTTGATTCCGGTCTTCTGCTCGAAGCTACTCAGGGTGTCCGGTGCCAGGTACTCGCCCCAGATAAACAGGTTGACCTGCTTCGGCGCCTCGGCCGCCAGCACCTGAACGCTTGCGGCCAGGCTCAGAGCCAACAGACTGGTATGCAGTTTCATCGAAGCCTCCTAAGCGCGCTTGGGCGCGGCGTATTGCGGCATGGTGATGCAGGCGACGTTGCCACCACCGAGAAGGATCTCCCGTGAATTCTCGATGCCAAGAATTCGATGCTGGGGGAACAGCTCGGCCAGGGTCGCCTGTGCTGCGCGATCACAGGGATCATTGAACAGCGGCACGACGATGGCCGAGTTGCCGGCGTAGTAATTGATATAGGAGGCGCAGATCTGCGTGCCGACCTGCCGCGTGTGGGTAGCATCATCCTGATCCAGGCCCTCGGCCTCCTCCGCTGTCCATTCCAGTACGCGCGGTTGCGGCAACTTGTGCACCTCAAGCTCGCGCCCCTGAGCGTCACGGGTGCCGCGCAGGATGTCGTAGGCCTCCTGGTAGATTTCCCACTGCGGATCGGAGCGATCATCAGTCCACTGCTGCACCACCACGCCAGGGCGGACGAAGCAGGCTAGGTCGTCGATATGGCCGTCGGTTTCATCGAACTTGCAGCCGCGTGGCAACCAGATCACCTGTTCAGCGCCGAGGTAATCGCTGAGCCGGCGGGTCATCTCCTCCTTGCCCAGGTGAGCGTTGCGATTGCGGTTAAGCAGGCACTGTTCGGTGGTCAGTAGGGTGCGCTGGCCATCGGTCTGGATACCACCCATTTCAGCGATAAAGGGCGCGCGATAGCGATCATAGCCTTCGATCTCGAGGATCTTCTGCGCAATCTGATCATCCTTGTCCCACGGGTAGTAGAGCCCGCCATCAAGACCACCGTAGGCGTTGAACTCGAAGTCCACACCGCGTACTTCGCCGCTGTCGTCATTGACCAGAAAGGCTGGGCCGCTGTCGCGAAACCAGGTGTCGTTGCAGGTCATTTCCACCACCCGCACATGGGCCGGCAGCTGGCGACGCGCATTGGCGTACTGGCTGGCTGAGGCGCAGACGGTCACGGGCTCGCTACTGGCAATCGCCGTGACGATATCCACCCAGACCTTCTGCGCTGGCTTGGCACCGTTGCGCCACACGTCGGTGCGCTCCGGCCAGCCGAGCCAGCAGCCGGCCTTGGGTTCGAATTCGCCGGGCAGACGGAAGCCATCGGCTTTAGGGAGAGAAGTCAGGGAACGCGCCATCGGATGCACCTTATGCCTGTGGGGAAGATGGCCACACAGTACGCGGCGCGTTGGCCGAGGTTCCAACGACGATAATTACGGAATAGCTGAATTCAATTCATCATTCAGCCAGGTGATCACCCAGCCAATCTAAGAAATCAGCCACCGCTGGTTTCTCCAGACGGATGCGCTCGCAGACCAACGCATACTGCCCAAGCGCAGCCACGCTGGCATTGAACGGTCGCACCAGACGGCCGTTGGCCAAGTCTTCGGCAGCGGTGAGGTTGTCACCCATGGCCACGCCCTGCCCTTGCGCCGCGGCTTCCAGCGCTAGACCGGCATGACCAAGATACAGATGACGCGCCGGCTGAATGTCGCCGGCATGGGTGGTCAGCCAGGCGGTCCAGGTTTTGCCATCCTGATCATCGTGAAGCAGACCATGCCGGGCCAGGTCACGCGGATGCTTGAGCCCACCTTGGTTGAACAGACTGGGGCTGCACACCGGAAAAAACTGCAGGGTCGGCAGCGGCCGCACGAAATAGGCACTGGCATCCTCGGGGCCGGTGCCGTAGGTGATCGCCAGGTCGATATCCGGGCTCGGCAAGCAGGCCTCAAGCGGCTGCTCGTGCAGATGCAGGGTAATCTGTGGGTAGCGGTCGCTGAAATCGGCCAGACGACTGACCAGCCACTTCTGCGCCAGCTCGGGCGTTACCGCAATACGCAGCACCGCCTGCGAGCCGGGATCTCGCAACTCGTCGCAGGCCTCGCCAATCAGCTCGAAAGCCTGCTGCAAACGCTGCAACAAACGCCGCGCTGCAGGCGTCGGCACAACCTGTCGGCCCTCGCGGGCGAACAGCGCGGTGCCGAGTTGTTCTTCCAGTTGACGAATCTGGTGACTGACTGCGCTATCGGTGACGCACAACTCGGCCGCCGCCCGACCAAAGTGGGCATGCCGAGCGGCGCACTCGAAAGTGCGCAAGGCGGTAAGCGAAGGTAGGCGGCGCATGCGGCACTCCAGA
Organism: Gammaproteobacteria bacterium; assembly: GCA_018827205.1. GTDB lineage: Bacteria > Pseudomonadota > Gammaproteobacteria > Pseudomonadales > Pseudomonadaceae > Aquipseudomonas. Next base: position 9,214 of record JAHJXZ010000192.1, read on the forward strand.
TCAGCAACTGCGCCGCATGCTTACTCAGGGCGTGGGGCTAGCGCAACAGCTTGTTGTCCAGCACATCGGAGGCGCCGCCCATGACGTTCTCGCTGATTTCGATAAAGTCTTTGGTGCTCGCCTTGTCTAGACGCATCAGGCCACGGGTCACGTCATCCAATGAACGCGGCTGAGTGCTGCCCTTGGTGGCCTGGCGAATTTCCCGGTCCAGCTCCTGCAGCAATAGAACAGCGCGGGCGGTTACCGGACCTTTGGAGTTATCCGTGCGCAGGCTCTTAACCGGCTTGCTCCAGCTAATCATCTGCTCACGAATTTTCTGGTAACGCTCCTCGCTTATGCCACCGGCGCGGCGCATCAGTTCGATGGCGTAATACTCGGCCAAGCCTTCGGTGATCCAATCACTGCGATCACGGGCGCGGATCCGGCTGAATACATGCACCAATTCATGCACCAGGGAACTGGTGCCATTTTCACTGACCAGCGGACGATTGCTGTGCATGTAATAGGAATTGGTTGCCGACAGGCCGCCGCGCCACATCGGATCACCGGCGCCCACAATCAGCAGTTTGGCTGGGTCACGCGGGAATACGGCCTGCACTTGCGGCCAGACGAAGGTCAGCAGGGTCATCACGTCCATGCGACGCATGCCTTCACCCACTGGCGCAGCAATCGCTACATCTGTTTGGCCTAGCTGAGCGCGGCGGGTGCCTACTTTACCGGCGACAACCCAGCCAGTTGGGCGATCAAATTTGCGCAGGGGATTATCGATACGAAACTTGTTCTTGCCGATACGCGGCCAGCCAGTTTCAACACTTTTCCAGCCCTTGGGCAGGTCAAATTGCAGCCGCGAAACCAGTTGGGTTTTGTCTTCTTGGCGCAGCTTTACTGCCGGCACCAGATCATCGCCACGCAGCAGGGCCCAGTCCTTGGTAATCCGTGCATCAAAGCGGCCAGGACTGCGCTCATGGTTGATCCGCACGCGGTAGGTCAGGCTCGACTTACCCTTACCGGGTTGCCAGGTACCCTGTGCAGGACTGTCTTGGGTCCATTGGCCATCGGCCTTGAAGTCACTGTAGACGCCCTCTTCGCCCAAGTTGAAGGCCAGGCTGATCACCGGCGCGCCGTCTGCCAAGGTCAGGCTGACTTCGGCCTGCTCCGCATCTGGCAAGAAACGTACGTGATAATCCAGGTCGACCTTCTTCGCCCACAGCGGCGTGCTCAGGCTCAGCAGCACAACGGATAACAACAAACGGCGGATCAACATGGCAAGGCTCCACAAGGCCAGTCATTGGCCTGGACGAGTTTAGGCAGCTTTACAGAGGCGTGGTTCAGCCGGCGCGGAAGATCATGTGATCTTCCCACTCATCCTCGGCCACGCTGTTTTCGCTCAGCATGCGCCCGGCCTGTGAAATACGCTGCTTGTGCACCTGTTCAGGGTCGCCGCACACCAGGTGATGCCAGAGCAACAGATCTTTGCCCTCGCTAACCAGGCGATACGCGCAGGTGGGCGGCAGCCACTGGAATTGGTCGGCCTGAGCTGGAGTGAGCTGGATACAGTCGGCGACAAATTTGCGCCGGTTACTGTAGTCAGTACAACGACAGGTGTTGAGGTCCAGCAGTTTGCAGGCGATGCGCGTGTAATAGACGCTGCCATCATCCTCGTCTTCTAGCTTTTGCAGGCAGCACAGGCCGCAGCCATCGCACAGCGATTCCCACTCGTCCTGATCCAGCTGTTCGAGGGTTTTGCGTTTCCAGAACGGTTCTACTTTGGCGGCCATGGCGAGGGTACAGTGTGCGGCGAAAAGGCCGGCAGTCTAGCGGCTAGGCCAGCGGCGGCCAAGGGCGACGAGCCGAATGGTGCTGCGTGCATTCAATAACCGCGAACGAAATCCACCAGCCCACGCAGTTCGCCACCGGCACGCCAGCGCGTCAGATTATCGACAAACAGCTGCACCAGCAGGTATGGATCAGTCGGCGCCGAGCTATGGCCGGTAAGCTGCAAGCGTGGCGCGTCCCAGAAGGGATGGCCCGCAGGTAACGGTTCTTCACGGCACACATCAATCACTGCAGCGGCCAATTGCCCCTGTTGCAGCGCATTCACCAGCGCCTGATCAACCACCGCCACACCGCGCCCGGCGTTGATAAACAGCGTGCTGGGCTTGCAGACAGCGAACAGCGCTGCGTCATAGACATCACGGGTAGACGGAGTATCCGGCAGCAGATTGATCAGATAATCGGCCTTGCCCACCAGGCGCGGCAGATCAGCGAGCCCCGCCACTTCAGTAAACGGCGGCAAATGCCGTGGACTACTGGCAACCCCATACAGCTCAATACCAAAAGGCGTGAGAAACTGTGCCACGCTCAAGCCGATATCGCCCGTGCCGACGATCAACGCCTTGCGCCCCCTCAAGCTCTGCGGCAAACGGTTATCCCAACGCTGCTCAACCTGCGCGGCCAAACGCGCAAACAACTGCCGCTCATGGGCTAGCAGGTGACACAGCACATACTCGGCCATCACCTGGCCGAAGATGCCGATTGCACGGGTCAGCGGGTAAGTCGTCGGCAAATCATTGGCCAGCAGCGGCGTAATACCGGCCCAAGTCGATTGCAGCCACTGAGGTTGTAATCCCTGACGCAGCAAGGGTGCCAGCAAGTCCGGCTGGCCTAGCCAGAGCGGACACTGTGCAGCGTACTCGGCTAACTCGTCAGGACGGTCGCTGCCGCACAGTTCAAGCTCAGGTGCCTGCTCACGCAGTAATTCGGCATACAGCGCGTGGTCGGTTTCCGCAATCAACACACGCAGTGGGGCATTCGCAGTGGCGGACATGGCGATTACATCGGGTCGTTACGGCGCAGCAACTCATCGGGAAGATGCTCGATATATTCATCTTCTGGTGGTGGCATCTGCAGGTGATAGCCCTGCTCATCGAGGTTGGCGAGCACCTTGTGGATGTCTTCGCGAGCGAGAACACGCTCAGGCGTCAGTACCATCTCAAAGGCCAGAGCCGGCGGGCCAAAAGCCAGCAGTAAATTCTCCGGCACGCGTTTGAGTCCATCGCTGCGTAGCACGTAGAGGTACATCTCGTTCTTACGCGGGCTTTTGTAGATTGAGCAAATACGTTTCACGCGGACTCTCCGGTTGCAGCCAGGCAATCAAGCAGCGCCTGGCCCATCAATTCACGCCGCCAGCCGCGCAGCGACTCCGGCAACTGGTAAGGCCCGTTTGGATAGCCGGTTTTCAGCAGGGCTTCGAGAGTTTTCTTGCGCAGCATCAGTTCGGGAGCGATGTTCAAACGCTCGCCTTCCTGTTGGCCTATGGCGCGCAGCTTTTTCAGCAAGGGCGCAGCGTCCAGCGGTAGTGGCTCGGGCAGTGCCTCGGGCCAATCCTCAGCCGGACTAACCGCCGCCTGCTTGATCAGTTGCAGAATGAACTCACCGTCCTGGCGCACGGTTTTCGGGTGCATGTCCTCGATGCGCGCCAGCGCAACCAGGTTATCCGGCTGGGTGCGTGCCAGTGGCCACAATGAGTGCTCACGGAGAATTCGGTTGCGCGGCTGGTTGCGTTTACGCGCCTGACCTTCACGCCATGTGCACAGCGCTTTCAGCACCGCCAACTGTTGCCGCGACAGTTTCCAGGCCAGCTTGGCTTCACGGTAGGCCAGTTGCGGATCGACTTCGCGGCAGAGATTGCTGACCAGCTCGGCGCCGTCTTCCAGCACCCAGGCGTACTTCTCGGCCGATAGCTGCGCCTTTAACTGCGTATACACCTCGGCCAGGTGGAGCACGTCTTCGGCTGCATAGCTGACTTGGGTGGCCGACAACGGCCGCTGCAACCAATCAGAGCGGGTCTCACCCTTGGGCAGTTCGATGTTCAATACCGCCTGTACCAGACGCGAATAGCCCATGGAGAATCCCAGGTTGAGGTATCCAGCGGCCAGTTGGGTGTCGAACAACGGCGTGGGCAGACTGCCAGTCAGGCGCAGAAACACTTCCAGGTCTTCGCTGCAGGCATGCAGCACCTTGACCACCGCAGGGTCTTGCAGCAACTCGGTAAAGGGCGCCCAGTCGCTGATCAGCAGCGGATCGATAAGGTACGCCCGCTCGCCCTCGCTAACCTGCAACAGGCCGGCGATCGGGTAAAAGGTGTCGACTCGCATAAATTCGGTATCGACCGCCACAAACGCCAGCGTACGCCAGGTTGCACAATGCTGTGCCAGGCTGGCGTCATCGCCAATCCACTGAATATCAATCGCCACGCGGCTCTCCCCTGAAGAATGCCGCGCAGTATATATCGCCCCGCCCGATAGCCGGGCATTCACAATGCGCGACAGGCCGCAGACGCGCTATTCTGCGCCCGTTTGCATTGAGAACCACCTTCAGTACAGGGAATAAAAACAATGAAGAAACTGCTTGGCCTGCTTGTGGCCTTAATTGCCGCTGTGGCGATCTACCTCGGCGTCACGCCCAGCCCGATTGATCCGCTGGCCTGGGACGCCCCCAAAATTCCGCCAATGACTGGCGTACTGGAGCCCAACGACACCCTGATGAAGGCCGAACTGCTCGGCCGCGGCCAGGTGCATGGCCCAGAAGACACTGCCGTGGACGCCCAGGGCCAGGTCTACAGCGGCCTGCATGACGGTCGCATCGTGCGTATCAAGGCTGATGGTAGCGTGGAAAATTTCGCAGACACCAAAGGCCGCCCGCTGGGCATGGACTTTGACGCCACCGGCAACCTGATCGTCGCCGACGCCTACAAGGGATTGCTGAGCATCGACACTCAGGGCCAGATCAAGGTACTGACCACTGAAGCCGAAGGCGTACCCTTCAAATTCACCGACGATCTCGATATCGCCCGCGACGGCACCATCTATTTCAGCGATGCCAGCCAGCGTTTCGAACAACCGGACTATCTGCTCGACCTGCTCGAAGCCCGCCCCCATGGCCGCCTGCTCAGCTACAACCCGACCACCGGTGAGACCAAGGTACTACTCAAGGACCTGTACTTCGCCAACGGCGTGGCGCTGTCGGCCAATGAGGACTTCGTGCTGGTCAACGAAACCTATCGCTACCGCATCACCCGTTACTGGCTGAGCGGCGACAAGGCCGGTACACACGATATCTTCATCGACAATCTGCCCGGCCTGCCGGACAACCTGCAGGGCGACCGCAACGGCACCTTCTGGGTGGCCCTGCCGAGCCCACGCAAGGCCGACGCTGACTTCCTGCACCGTTATCCATGGCTGAAAACGCAGATGGCCAAGCTGCCGCGCGTTTTTTGGCCCAAGGCCGTGCCCTACGGTTTTGCCATTGCCCTCAACGAGCAAGGGGAAATCACCCAGAGCCTGCACGATACCAGCGGCACCCACCTGCGCATGATCACCTCGGTCAAGCCGGTGGGCGACTACCTGTACTTCGGCAGCCTGGATAACGACCGCATCGGTAAGCTGAAAATCCGCTAAACCACCGCTACGTGCCGCAGGCTAAAGCTACTGCGGCCCTGCCACACGCTGAAACAGCGTCATACCTCCTGCCTCTCAACACTTGCCAGCAGGTTTCTCCTGACCCAGATCAAGAGAAATCTGCACGGCCCATTTGCACCGGCAAATCGCTGCTATCGTCATTGTTCCCACCTTCTCCGCAGGCTTTTGTCATGGATATAAACGACCTGTTTTCCGAAATTAACAGCTTGCCGTCCATTCCTCGTGTCGCTCAGGACCTGATCCAGCAGTTCGAGAACCCGCACACCAGCCTGGACAGCGTCGCGCGCAATATCGCACTCGACCCAGTAATTGCCGCCAAAGTGCTGCGTTTGGCCAACTCCGCCCGGTTTCGCGGCGCGCGTGAATCCGCCAGTGTTGAAGATGCCGCCATGCGTCTGGGGTTCAACACCCTGCGCACGCTGGTACTGGCCTCAGCCGTGACCGGCGCCTTCCAGGCACCGCCAGGGTTCGATCTCAAGGGCTTCTGGGCGCACAGCTTTCAGGTCGCCAGCATCAGCCGGCTGCTGGCGAAGAACCGCGGCGTTGCTGTGGAAACCGCGTTTACCTGCGGGATGATGCACAACATTGGCGAGTTGCTGATCCAGACCGGCGTGCCCGAACTGGCTGAGCGCCTCAACCAGAACGGCAAAGATATAGGTGCTGCGCAGCGCGTGGCTCTGGAAACCCTGCAACTGGGCTTCGGCTTCCCCGAAGTAGGCGCGGAACTGGCGCGACGCTGGCAGCTGCCGGAGCTGATCCAGCAGGCCATTGCCTACCAGAGCCGACCGTACCAAGCCCCTGTCGACATGCCACTGCCTCGGGTGCTGGCTCAAGCGGTATCGATTGCCGAAGCACTGCGTGAGTTCGCTGGCGACATGCCCAAAGCGGTGGAAAGCTTACAAGGGCCGCTATTTGAAGGGCTGGATGTGGCCAGCCTGCTAGATGAACTGCCGGCGATTCTGGATGCCGATAAAGGCTTTGCCGAGCTGCTGGGCTGAGGCGGCTACCACTGGGCGCACACCAGCGCTCAGTGGTGGCTGCTATTTGCTAGCAATCCAGATGGTATGTCGCGTGCCCTTGTTGCCATGGGCATAGACCTGCACTTCTTCCACCTTGAAACCCGCCTTGCGCACCTTGTCGCTGAATACCCGGTCGGCACTCGCCGACCACACCGCCAACACGCCCTTGGGACGCAGTGCCTGATAGCAGCGCTGCAGGCCCTGGGCCGAATACAGCCAGCTATTACGCTTTTGGGTCAGCCCTTCTGGGCCGTTGTCGACGTCCAGCATGATCGCGTCATAACGCTGATCGGCGTTTTTCAGACAATTAGCCACATCGTCCTGAATCACCCGCGTACGCGGATCAAGGATCGGGTAACCGGCCTTGGCGCCCAGCGGGCCACGGTTCCACTCCACCACGCCCGGCACCAGTTCGGCCACTTCCACCTCGGCAGTCTTGCCCAGGTTCTGCAGCGCTGCGGCAAGGGTAAAACCCATGCCCAGGCCACCGATCAGCACCCGCGAATCCGGTCGCCCGGCGACCTTCTTGCAAGGAATCGCCGCCAACGCATCTTCGGAGCCATGCATGCGCGTGTTCATCAGCTGACCGCCATCGCCGCCGGCAATCTTGATCACAAAGTCCTCGCCATACTCGAACAGGCACAGTGCGCCAGAGCCATCAGGAATCGGGGCGGTATCAAGTAAGACAAAGCGCTTCATGGGGCGTGGCAACCTAGGTCAAAGCAAAACGGGCAGGCAGCATGCACATAAAAAGGTCACGATGCAGCGTCTATTGAAAGAAATTCTTCTGCACAGGCCATCTAGACCACTAAAACCCAAGGTTATGATGCGTGCAGCCCTTTTGCCCACAGGATGACTGGCATGCCCCTCGCCCAACTGATCAGCGCTGCACAATTGCAACAGCGCCTTGCCGAGCCCGACCTACTGATTCTCGATTGCCGCTTTGCCCTGGAAGACCTGACCTACGGCCAGCGCAGCTATGCCGAAGGGCATATCCCCGGGGCACAGTTTGCCGATTTGGAACGCGACCTGTCCGGGCCGATCCATAAAGGCATCACCGGTCGCCACCCTTTGCCAGAGCCCGCACAACTGCTGCAACGCCTGCGCGAATGGGGCCTGAATACACACAGCGAAGTGGTGCTGTATGACGACGGCCCCGGCGCCTTTGCTGCGCGGGCTTGGTGGCTGCTAGCCTGGTTGGGCAAACGTAACGGTGTGTACCTGCTCGACGGCGGCCTCAAGGCCTGGCGCGAAGCTAGTGGGGCATTGAACCAAGACCTACCCACGCCAACTCCTGGCACATTCAACGGCAGCGCCGACGCCAGCCTGCGGGTCAGCGCCGACCAGCTGCAACAGCGCCTCGGTGATAGCCAGCTAACCCTGCTTGATGCCCGCGGTCTGCCACGCTTCAAGGGTGAAGTGGAACCGATCGACCCGGTCGCCGGACATATTCCCGGCGCGCAGTGTGCGGCGTTCACTGACAACCTAGACAGCGACGGCCACTTTCTCAGCCCGCAGCAGTTGCGTCAGCGCTTTGCCGAGCAACTCGGTGAGCGTCCGGCCAGTGAACTGGTCGCCTACTGCGGCTCAGGTGTGACCGCCTGCCATAACCTGTTCGCCCTGTGCCTGGCCGGCTACCCATTGGCGCAGTTATATGCCGGCTCCTGGAGCGAGTGGATCACTGACCCAACCCGACCTGTGGCCACGGGCAACTGATTACCGCTCATGCAGGCTGGCAGTGCGGGTATCGCCAGCCGGCCATGGCTAAGCACCAACTGGAATATAGGCAATAACCGAAAGCCGAAAACAATTTAAAAACAGCCCTTTACAGTAGAAAGGTCGCACTACACTTCAACATGAGCGGCTAACCCCGCTCCCGGTGGGGCCTTTATCAGAATAAGTCGAAGCTGCCAGCGCCCCGGCCCCATCGGTCACCTTTCGCCGAGGCCTGTATGGGAATTGCCGCCTGCGAGTTAAGCCAGTACGTCATCCGCCCTACCCTGCTCTATTTGGGCCGCCACTCCAACGCCGCCGAAGCCTTGTTGCTTGGAGCCGCCGCCAGCCAATCTGGGCTCGGCTCTGCCCTCGATGACAAACACGGCCATGGCCTTTATCGCATCGCCGCCATACGCCACCAACAGCTCTGGGATCAACATCTGGCGTTGGACCCGGATCTCGCCAGCCAGGTGCGCGGCCTCGCCAGCCAGCATGCCTTCCTTGCCGCACCTCACCTGGAACTGACCGTCAACCTGCGCTACGCCACAGCGATTGCCTGGATGCTGATCGAAGCCGAGCACCGCGAGCTGCCAGCCGCCGACGACCTGCTCGGCATGGCGCAGGTCTGGCGCCGGGTATTCAAACCCCACGGCCGCACCAAAGACTTTATCGCTGCCTGGCAACGCTGCATCGGCAGCCTCAGCCAGGTGGCCTGACGCCCGGTTAAACAGCCAGCATTGTCCGACAAGATCAGCGCAATTAGCAGAAAATAGCGTCGTATTAAAGGTATAAAACCGCTCTATCTCGGGAACTTCACAGACTTGGCAAGGGTCATGAAAAGTTGTTAGTTTCCGCCCCCGCTCAAACCTAGGAGTCCTCCGTGACTAGAAGAGTCGTCAAGACCTGCCTGTCCCTTGCCCTTGCCTCTGCCGCCAGCCATGGTTTTGCCAGTGGTTTTGCCATCAACGAACAAAGCGTCAGCAACATGGGCACCGCCTTCGCTGGCCGTTCCTCCTCAGCCGATGACGCCAGTACCGTATTCGGCAACCCGGCCGGCATGGCGCGTATCAAACGTGAACAAGTCAGCGGTGGCATTGCGCTGATCCACGCAAAAACCGATATCGACAACGCCAGCGGCTCTGCCAGCGGCAGTAATGACGGCGATATGGTGCCGTTTATCGGTGCGCCCATGGGTTATTACGTCAAACCACTGGACGATAACTGGAGCTTCGGCCTCGGTCTGTATGTGCCGTTTGGCCTGGTGACCGATTACGAGCGCAACTTCCAGGGCCGCTACCACGGCGACCGCAGCGATGTGCGGGTAATTACCCTGCAACCGACCCTGAGTTACCGCTTTAACGAACACCTATCGATAGGTTTCGGCCCGACCATCAACCGCATCGACGGCGAGCTGACCTCAGCGTTCATCAATCCGATGTCCGGCGCAGGTGACGGCAAGGTCGAAATCAAGGGCGACGACACGGCATTGGGCTACAACCTCGGCGTGCTGTTTGAAATCACCCCGCAGACCCGCTTCGGCCTGACCTACCACTCCAAAGTAGATTACCGCCTAAAGGGCGACACCACGGTGTCCGGCCCAGGCGTCATTGCTACTTCCGCCGGTACCTACGACGCTTCACTGGAGCTGACCACGCCCGAGTCTGTGGACTTCTCCGTCACCCATGACCTGAATGCCGACTGGACCCTCTACGCCGGCAGCACCTGGACACGCTGGAGTCGCCTGGAAGAAAT
>JAHJXZ010000193.1 GCA_018827205.1 Gammaproteobacteria bacterium
ACATCATCGTCTGCGGCCACTCCGACTGTGGTGCGATGAAGGCAGTGCTGGCTCCCGAGACCCTGGAGAGCATGCCAACGGTGAAGGCCTGGCTGCGCCACAGCGAAGTGGCGCTCAGGGTGGTGGAGGCGAACTGCGGCTGTGAAGGCCATGACAGGCTAGGCATTCTCACCGAGGAGAACGTGGTGGCCCAGCTCAATCACCTGTGCACCCACCCGTCGGTGGCGGCAAGGGTGGCCAGCGGCCAGCTGTTTATCCACGGCTGGGTGTATGACATCGAAACCAGCGAGATCAAGGCGTACGACGCGGAGAAAGGTGAGTTCCGATTGATCGGCGACGGCCCGCTGCCGATGGCCACTCCGCGCGCGCGCTATCTGCCGAGTAGCTAGTAGGCTGTTGAAGAACTACCTGCCTTGGCAAACACGCGCGAGGTTTAAGGCCGGCTAACCCGCCGCGCGGGTTTCATCCAGCTGCAGCTCAACCCCGAGTTGCCGCGATAGGCATGGCCAGCGCTGCCAGGCAGCGTCGGTCTGCGGGTTGTGTAGGCGTTCGCGGTAGGCCTGCACCGACTCCTGGGCAAAGCTGGCATCGTCGAGCATACCGTCGACGGCATGGTGCACAGCCTCATCCAGCTGGTTGGCGAAGGTTTCGCCGATCAGTTGGTGGGCGATCAGGTTGGCCACCGTGGTATCCAGCGGAATCAATGGCGCGCCCAGGTGGGCGATGTAGCGATCATTCACTTCCTCGACCAGGCGATGGGCCAGATAGGCCTCATCCAGCAATCCCTCTAGCCCTTCATGACCGGCCATCAGCGCAGGCGGCTGGAGAAAGAACTGCTCGGCAACCTTGAGTACAGGTTTGATCTGCGCCTCGATCCCCGCTTCCTGTGACACCTGATGAGCGGCTTGCAACAGCTCCGGTACCTGCTCGATATAGGCGCTGACAAAACGCTGCAGCACGCCTTGAGTGTCTTCGTTGGGTAGACGGATAGATGGGTGCAATTGGCCCAGGTGGGCCTGCATCTGACTGGCCAGGTGACCGGTACTGGCTTCGTGTTGGTGCGCACGCTGGATCAGTGCGTGCAAAGCGGCGATGTTCATGACTGCTCCTGAAATGAGGACATGGGCGAGTACCTTAGCTGGCTGAGCGCATCGGCTAAGACCCGATTGTCATAATTATTAAACAGTTATGCGAGTCGGCTATATGCCGCAGCTGTCACCTCGGCCTATCCCGCGCCAGCCGCGGTCTTTAGCACGTGGCCTGCAGTGCGTTGCTCATTTCGGCTTTCGCGTTGCCAGGTTCAAGTCCGTGTCTATACTCGAATTCGAAAGGCAGTACCTGATAACTCCGAATCAGCTGTGGCATGGACAGCCCTCACTGGCATTTTCACCGTGAAGATGTGTGATGGCTAACCACTGACCGATTCGGCGGGATAACAAGAACAATTAAGGGGAACCCGCAATGATGCGACATCCACGAGTCTGGATGGGCCTCCTGTTGTGGTTGGTATTCAGCTCGGCACACGCCAGCTGGGGCATCAATATGACGCCCGGTGCCACCGAGGTCAGCCGCTCAGTATTTGATTTGCACATGACCATCTTCTGGATCTGCGTCGTGATCGGTGTGATCGTGTTCGGCGCGATGTTCTGGTCGATGCTCGTTCACCGTCGCTCCACCGGCCAACAGCCGGCGCATTTCCATGAAAGCACCACGGTCGAGATCCTCTGGACAGTTGTGCCGTTGGTGATTCTGGTGCTGATGGCGATACCGGCGACCAAGACCTTGATCGATATCTACGACTCCAGCGAGTCGGAGCTGGATATTCAGGTCACCGGTTACCAGTGGAAATGGCACTACAAATACCTGGGTGAGGACGTCGAGTTCTTCAGCAACCTGGCCACGCCCAAAGATCAGATAAACAACAAGGCCACCAAGGGTGAGCACTATCTGCTCGAGGTAGACGAGCCGCTGGTGGTGCCGGTCGGCACCAAAGTGCGCTTTCTGATCACCGCCGCCGACGTGATTCACTCCTGGTGGGTGCCGGCCCTGGCGGTGAAAAAGGATGCCATCCCCGGTTTTATCAACGAATCCTGGACACGCATCGACGAGCCCGGCATCTACCGTGGTCAGTGCACCGAGCTGTGCGGCAAGGACCATGGCTTTATGCCGATTGTTGTCGAGGTTAAGTCGAAAGAGGACTTCAGCGCCTGGTTGTCCGAGCGTAAGCAACTGGCTGTCGCCGAGAAGGAGTTGACCAGTAAAGAGTGGACCATGGACGAGCTGATGGCGCGTGGCGAGAAGGCTTATCAGACCAACTGCGCATCCTGTCACCAGCCAACTGGCGAAGGCCTGCCGCCGATGTTCCCGGCCCTCAAGGGCTCCGCGATTGCTACCGGACCTGCGGCCGGTCATATCGGCATCGTGGTCAACGGCAAGCAGGGTACGGCCATGGCGGCGTTCGGCAAGCAGCTCTCGGAAGTCGATATAGCGGCGATCATTACCTACGAACGCAATGCCTGGGGCAATGCGGTAGGCGACATGGTCACGCCGAAAGACATCCTCGCGTTCAAACAGGCTCAGGAGTAAGGACATGAGTGCAGTGATCGATCCGGGCCACGCTGGCCACGGTCATGCCGGACATGACCATCACCACGGCCCTGCCAAAGGCCTGATGCGCTGGGTGTTGACCACCAACCACAAAGATATCGGCACCATGTACCTGTGGTTCAGCTTTGCCATGTTCTTGCTGGGTGGCAGCATGGCGATGGTGATTCGTGCCGAGTTGTTCCAGCCGGGCCTGCAGATTGTGCAGCCTGAGTTCTTCAACCAGATGACCACTATGCATGGTCTGATCATGGTCTTCGGTGCGGTGA
>JAHJXZ010000194.1 GCA_018827205.1 Gammaproteobacteria bacterium
GATCAGCACCAACGCCAGCACAATGCCGGTGAACATGCCGATGGCGATGAAAATCTCTACATTGATCATTTCGTCATCCCTTCCTTACAACTGCACGCCGGAGAAGGACATGAAGCCCAGCGACATCAGACCGATGGTGATAAAGGTGATACCCAAGCCCTGCAGGCCAGCCGGAACGTCGCTGTACTTGAGCTTCTCGCGAATACCCGCCAGTGCGGCAATCGCCAGCGCCCAGGACAGACCGGAGCCGAAGCCATACACGGTACTTTCCGCCAGGTTGTAGTCACGCTCGACCATGAACAGGGTGCCGCCCATGATCGCGCAGTTCACCGTGATCAGAGGCAAGAACACCCCAAGAGCGTTGTACAGGCTGGGTACGTACTTATCCAACAGCATCTCGAGGATCTGCACGATGGCCGCGATCACCCCGATATAGCTGAGCAGACCAAGGAAGCTCAGGTCCACTTCCGGCAAACCGGCCCAGGCCAGCGCACCATCTTTCAGCAGGTAGGTGTAGATCAGGTTGTTAGCAGGCACGGTGATGACCTGCACCACGATAACCGCGATACCCAGGCCAATCGCCGTCTCGACTTTCTTCGAGATGGCGATAAAGGTGCACATGCCGAGGAAGAAGGCCAATGCCATGTTCTCAACGAACACCGCCTTGGCCAGCAAGCTGAGGTAATGCTCCATTAGTAGGCCTCCTTATTCGAGACTTGCGAGGCCATCTTGAAGCTCGGCTTCTCCAGCTGGTCTTTTTTCCAGCTGCGGATCGCCCAGATGAACAGACCAATCAGGAAGAACGCCGAAGGCGGCAGCAACAGCATGCCGTTAGGCTGGTACCAGCCACCGTCGTTGATCACCGGGATGATCTCGTAGCCCATCAGTTTGCCCGCACCGAACAGCTCACGAATGATGCCCAGCGCCACCAGGAAAGCGCTGTAACCGAGGCCGTTACCAATACCGTCAAAGAACGACAGTACTGGCGGATTCTGCATGGCAAAAGCTTCGGCACGGCCCATCACGATGCAGTTGGTGATGATCAGCCCGACGAATACTGACAGCTGCTTGGACAGACTAAAGGCATAAGCCTTGAGCACCTGATCCACCACGATCACCAGGGAGGCGATGATCACCATCTGCACGATCATGCGGATGGAGCTGGGGATCTGGCTGCGAATCATCGAGATAAACAGGTTGGAGAACCCGGTTACCAAGGTCAGCGCGATGGACATGACCAGCGCGGTTTTCAGGTTCGAGGTCACCGCCAGGGCGGAGCAGATCCCAAGGATCTGCAAGCCAATCGGGTTGTTATTGAAGATTGGATTGAGCAGAACTTCTTTAATAGTCGGCTGCGACATGATTAAGCCTCCCCTGCGCGCAGGTTAGCGATAAACGGACCAAAGCCGTTCTGACCCAGCCAGAAATTCAGCAGGTTATCGACGCCCTTGCTGGTCAGTGTGGCACCAGCCAATGCATCAACCTGGTGAATGGCTTTAGGGCTCTGCGGATCTACGCCACCCTTAACCACTGCAACGGACAGTTTGCCGTCTTCGTCGAAAAGGGTTTTACCCAACCACTGGGCCTTCCACTTCGGATTGTCGACTTCCCCACCCAGACCCGGAGTTTCGGCGTGCTGGTAGAACCCCATCCCGGCGACCGTATTCAGGTCACCTTTAATGGCAATAAAGCCATAGAGGGTGGACCACAGGCCGTAACCGCGCACAGGCATGATCAGCGTATCCAGTTGACCATCTTTCTCCACCACATAAACCGTGGTGTAACGCTCAAGGCGTTTGATCGAGGCAATATCCTTATCACCGCTAAGAACACTGGACAGTTTTGGATCTTTTGCAGCCTTCAACGGATCGAAGGTCATCGGGTCCTTGGCATCAGAAAACTTGCCGGTTTCCAGATCGACCAGCTTGGCCGTAATGGTGCCGTTAAACATGTCTTTAACTTGCGCTGCAGACATATTTGGCTCACCCAGCCCGGCAATTGCCAGAATGCTGCGCTGCTTATCCAGCTGACGGTTTTCTACCTGAGTCGGCTTCAGCGCGATGGCTGCGCCGGCCACAAACACCGAGCACACCAGGCAGACCAACAGGGCCACCACCAAGGTGCGGACGGTGGATTCTTTTTGACTAGACATTGCGTGCCAGCCTCCGCTTGATATTGGCTTGAACGACAAAGTGGTCGATCAGCGGTGCAAACAGGTTGGCGAACAGGATCGCCAGCATCATGCCTTCCGGGAAGGCAGGGTTGACCACACGGATCATCACCACCATCACACCGATCAGGGCACCGAAAATCCACTTACCGGTATTAGTCATGGACGACGACACAGGGTCGGTGGCCATAAAGAACATACCAAAAGCAAAACCACCCACCACCAGGTGCCAGTACCAGGGCATGGCAAACATAGGATTGGTGTCGGAGCCAACCATATTCAGCAGCAAGCTGAAACCGATCATGCCCAACATCACACCCAACACGACGCGCCAGGCAGCGATTTTGGTAATCAGCAATACGCCGCCGCCGATGAGGATCGCCAGGGTGCTGGTTTCACCAATTGAGCCGTGAATGGTGCCGACAAAAGCGCTCATCCAAGTGATGCCGTGGCCAATGATGTTTTCCACGCCACCTGCAGCCGCCAGGCTCAACGAGGTTGCACCGGCAAAACCGTCAACGGCGGTCCATACCGCATCACCAGACATTTGTGCTGGATAGGCGAAGAACAGGAAAGCACGCCCCGCCAACGCCGGGTTAAGGAAGTTCTTGCCGGTACCGCCAAACACTTCCTTACCAATCACCACACCGAAGCTGATACCCAGTGCGACCTGCCACAGCGGGATGCTCGGCGGCAGAATCAGCGCGAACAGCACCGAGGTCACGAAGAAACCTTCATTGACTTCATGCTTGCGGATGGAAGCGAACAACACTTCCCAAAAACCGCCGACGATAAACGCCGTCGCATAAATCGGCAGGAAGTAAGCGGCGCCCTGGATAAAGTTATCCCACAGGCTGCCTGGATCAAACCCAGCCAAAGCGCCGATCAGCGCAAAGCGCCAACCCTCTTGGGCGGCCAACAGTTCAGGGCTCTGAGCGAAGATCAAGTTGGCCTGATAACCGGTGTTCCACATACCGAAGAACATCACCGGGAAGGTACACAGCCACACGGTGATCATCATGCGCTTGAGGTCAATGCCGTCACGCACGTGGGCGGTGGTCTTGGTTACGCTACCGGGGCGATAAAAGAACGTGTCTACGGCTTCATAGAGCGCATACCAGTTCTCGTACTTGCCGCCTTTTTCAAAGTTGTGCTCGATTTTATCGAGGAATGCACGGATACCCATGACTTAACCTTCCTTCTCGATGCGCGCGAGGTTGTCGCGCAGGATCGGGCCGTATTCATACTTGCCGGCACAGACATAGGTGCACAGCGCCAGGTCTTCTTCGTCGAGTTCCAGGCAGCCCAGTTTCTGAGCCATCTCGGTGTCACCAACGATCAGGTAGCGCAGCAGTTGCGTCGGCAGGATATCCAGCGGCATCACGGCTTCGTAGTTGCCGACCGGCACCATGGCGCGCGGGCTGCCATTGGTGGTGGTGGAGAAGGCAAACTTCTTCGCAGCATTGAGCTTGGAAACAAAGATGTTCATCACCGAGTGCTTGTTGACCCCAGCACGCAGGTAGTGCATCAGCTCACGCTCATTACCTTCAGCCAGGCAAGACACCTGCAAGTGATAACGACCAAGGAAGGCAAACGCGCCCTGAGCAGTACGACCGCCCAGCACAGAACCGGAAATAACCCGATTGAAGCCTGGCTGCAGCTGGCCGGCAGTCAGCTCACTGAGGTTTGCCCCCAGACGAGTGCGAACCAGGCGCGGCTGCTCGACCACGGGGCCGGCCAGCGCAACAACGCGCTCAGTCCAGAGCTGCCCAGTGGTGAACAGTTTGCCAATGGCGATCACGTCCTGATAGTTGATCGACCAGACGCTTTTGCTGGCGCTGACCGGATCCAGGAAGTGGATATGCGTACCCGGCAAGCCCGCAGGGTGCGGACCGGCGAAGGCCTCGGTCTGTACCTTGCTCAGCTGTTCGCCAGGTAGGCTGGCACCCTCAGCCTTGCACAGGAAGACCTTGGCCAGATTACTTAGCACCTGCAGACCGTGTTCAAAGTCAGCAGCGTACTCGGCAATTACCACAGCCGGATCGGCTGCCAGCGGCTGAGTATCAATGGCCGTGACGAAAATCGAGCTAGGCTGTGCGTCAGCAGCCGGCACCTTGCTGAACGGACGGGCACGCAGCGCGGTCCACAGGCCAGACTGCAGCAGCACTTCACGCACTTTGGCGTCGCCGACAGTCGCCAGTTGGTCCACCGCCACCTGATCAAAGGTGATTTGCTCATCGCCCTCGACATCGATGACCACGGACTGCAGCACACGCTTTTCGCCACGATGGATGGCGCTGATTACGCCTGCAGCCGGAGCGGTGTATTGCACGCCTGGCGACTTCTTATCCGAGAACAGCACCTGACCAAGCTTGACCCGATCACCAACCTGAACCTCCATCGAAGGTTTCATACCGTGATAATCGAAGCCTATGACGGCGACGCTACGCACTGGCCTTGCAGCCTCGATGCGCTGCGCCGGCACGCCTGTTATGGGCAAATCAAGCCCATGTTTTATTTTGATCATAGGTTTGCCTAACCACTGATTTATAAGCTTTTTTAGAATACGGACGACACCAACGCAGAAAAATGCGGCACAGCGCCAAAAAACAAGTCAGGCGCGGGGCAGGATGTCGGTCGCGGGAAAAAATCTGGCCGATTATAAGTCGCACCTTCGGCCACTGGCCACCCAAGCGCTTGCTTTTATCCGGTTTAACGTAACAGAAGGCAACAGATGGCGGCTTGACTGCAAAGCCGCAGCGCGCGACATAGGACTAATAGACCCAACGGAGCTCTGCCATGCGCCTGCTACTCGCGCTTACCACCCTACTGCTACTGAGCGGCGAGCTTTTCGCCAACAACCGCGAACGCTTGCAAGAAGCCAACTTCGCCGCCACTCACCAGTTAGAGCAAAACAGCCTGGAACGCAAAAACCAGAGCGTGCTGACCTACCTGTGGGCCGATGTCTACGCCGCCGCCTTCTATGCCCCCACCGAGGCCAGTGCCAGCCAGGCAGTCGCTAAACCACTCACGCAACGCCTGGAGCTCTACTACTTTCGCAACATCGACAGCCAAGACGTGATCGAGGCAGCCTGGGTCACGCTCAAACGCCAGCATGACACCACCACGCTGCAACGCCTACGCCCTGAGATAGATGCCCTGCACGCCACTTTTCGGGATATTCGCCCCGGTGATCGATACGCCCTGAACTTCAACGCAAACAGCGGCCTAACCCTGGAGGTGAATGGAAAAGTCGCCTACACCAGCCAGGACCCAGCCCTGGCCAAGGCCTACCTGGGCATCTGGCTCTCGCCCAACGGCCTTTCGGATAAATTGCGCACCAGCCTGCTGGCCGACTAATTCCAGACATTAAAAATAACCGGGAGTCATTTTTGACGTCGCACAGCGGCGGCCAGCTGGGTGGCGCCAGGGATGAAAAGCCATAAAAAAACGGGAGCCGAAGCTCCCGTTTTTTATGCGTCACCCGCGTTTAGCGAGGAAAAGCCGGCGGGTTGACCCCAGCCATGTCTTCCATCACGCGAACCACCTGACAGCTGTAACCGAACTCGTTGTCGTACCAGACGTAGAGGATTACTCGGTTGTCGTTGCAAATAGTGGCTTCGGCATCGACCACACCCGCGTGGCGCGAGCCCACGAAGTCGGTGGATACCACTTCCTGCGACTGCACAAAGTCGATCTGCTTTTGCAGGTCCGAGTGCATGGCCATTTGGCGCAGGTACTCGTTGACTTCATCACGGCTGGTGGCTTTCTCAAGGTTGAGATTGAGAATGGCCATCGACACGTTGGGCGTCGGCACGCGAATAGCATTGCCGGTCAGCTTGCCCTTCAACACCGGCAGCGCTTTGGCCGCTGCAGTCGCTGCGCCCGTCTCACTGATCACCATGTTCAACGGTGCCGAACGACCACGGCGATCGCCTTTGTGGAAGTTGTCGATCAGGTTCTGGTCGTTGGTGTACGAGTGCACCGTTTCAACGTGACCGTTGGCAATGCCGTACTGGTCATTGATCGCCTTGAGCACCGGCACGATGGCGTTGGTGGTGCAGGATGCAGCCGAGATGATCTTGTCATCTGCAGTGATCTCGGCATGGTTAACGCCGTGCACGATGTTCTTCAGCGCGCCCTTACCAGGTGCAGTCAGTACTACGCGATCAATGCCCGGGCAGGCCAAATGCTGGCCCAAGCCCTCAGCGTCACGCCACACACCGGTATTGTCCACCAGCAGCGCGTTTTTGATGCCGTACTGGGTGTAGTCGACTTCTTTCGGGTCTTTGGCGTAGATCACCTGAATCAGGTTGCCATTGGCAGTGATGGTGTTGTTAGCCTCATCAATAGTGATGGTGCCATCGAACGGGCCGTGTACCGAGTCGCGACGCAGCAGGCTAGCGCGCTTGGACAGGTCGTTGCTCGCGCCCTTGCGCACAACGATGGCGCGCAGACGCAGGCCATCACCACCGCCGGTTTTCTCGATCAGAATGCGCGCCAGCAGGCGACCGATACGGCCGAAACCGTACAGCACAACATCAGTGCCTTCGCGAGCTGCACCGCTCTGGCTACCCGCCACTTCGGCCAGCTCGTCTTTGACGAACTGCTCGATGCTGCGACCTTTACCGTCAGCCTTGAACTTGCTGACCATCTTGCCCAGATCCACCGATGCTGCGCCAAGCTTGAGCTCGGTCATGGTCTTCAGGATCGGAAAGGTATCGTGTACCGACAGCTCACTGCCGTCAGCCAGGCGGTGACGGGCGAAGCGGTGGGCTTTAAGAATGTCGATCACCGAACGGTTGATCAGACCACGGCCGTAGATCGAGGTGACCACGTTGTTGTTACGGTAGAGTTGGCCAATCATCGGAATCATCGCTTCCGCAAGGGCTTCTCGATCGATCCACTCACCGAGACACTGGTCGGGCTTCTGAGTCACGGGCAGTACCTTCCACATGTAGGGGCTGAAAAAAGGGGCTACATTATGACGGCGCAAGCAAGCATGAGCAATGCACGACTGTCGTAACTGACACCGCACACAAACGCCCGCTACAATCGCCGACCTTGTGCCATGACCGTGAGCCGCCCGTGCCTGTACTGCGTCTACCGTCCCTGCCGGCCACTGCCGGGAAACAACACTGGGGCAACCTGCCCGGTGCCGCGCTGAGCCTGGCGATTGCCGAAGCCGCCAGCAATGCCAAACGCTTCACCCTGCTGCTGACTGCCGACAGCCAGAGTGCAGAGCGCCTGCAAGAGGAGCTGAGCTTTTTCGCTCCGGATTTGCCGGTGCTGCATTTTCCTGACTGGGAAACCCTGCCCTACGACCTGTTTTCGCCGCACCAGGACATTATTTCCCAGCGAATTGCCGCGCTCTATCGCCTGCCTGAGCTCAAGCACGGCGTCTTGGTAGTTCCGATCACCACCGCCCTACACCGCTTGGCACCCAAGCGTTTTCTGCTCGGCAGCAGCCTGGTCATGCAGGTCGGCCAGCAACTCGACGTCAACCAGATGCGCAGCAACCTGGAAGCCGCCGGCTATCGCTGCGTGGACACGGTGTACGAGCACGGCGAGTTCGCTGTACGCGGCGCGTTGATTGATCTGTTCCCGATGGGCAGCAGCCTGCCGTATCGCATCGACCTGTTCGATGATGAAATCGAAACCCTGCGCACCTTCGACCCGGAAAGCCAGCGCTCCATCGATAAGGTCGAGTCGATCAAGCTGCTGCCGGCGCGCGAATTTCCGCTGGAAAAGAAAGCTGTCACCGACTTTCGTGGGCGTTTTCGCGAGCGCTTCGACGTGGATTTCCGCCGCTGCCCGATCTATCAGGATCTTTCTACAGGCATTACGCCGGCAGGGATCGAGTACTACCTGCCACTGTTCTTCGAAGAAACCGCCACCCTCTTCGACTATTTACCTACCGACACCCAGGTGTTCTCCCTACCGGGGATCGAGAAAGCCGCCGAGCAGTTCTGGGTGGATGCGCGCAGCCGCTATGAAGATCGCCGCGTCGACCCGGAACGCCCGCTGCTGCCGCCGGCCGATATCTTCCTGCCGGTGGAAGACTGTTTCGCCCGCCTGAAAAATTGGCCGCGTGTGGTGGTCAGCCAGGACGACATCGAAGAAGGCGTCGGCCGCCTGCGTTTCAATGCCAAACCGCTGCCCGACCTGGCGATCCAGGCCAAAGCCGGTGAGCCGCTGGCCGCGCTGCGCCGTTTTATCGAGGAATACCCCGGCCGCGTGTTGTTCTGCGCCGAATCCGCCGGGCGCCGCGAGGTGCTGCTGGAGTTGCTCGCGCGCCTCAAACTCAAGCCCAATGAATTCGACAGCTGGCCAGCCTTTACTGCCAGCAAGCAGCGCCTAGGCATATGCATCGCCCCGCTGGATGACGGCCTGCTGCTCGAAGACCTCGCCCTGGTAGCGGAAAGCCCGCTGTTCGGCCAGCGCGTCATGCAGCGCCGCCGCCGCGAGAAGTCCCGCGACGGTGGCGACAACGTCATCAAGAACCTTACCGAGCTGCGTGAAGGCGCGCCGGTCGTGCATATCGATCATGGTGTCGGTCGCTACCTGGGCCTGGTGACCATGGAGTTCGACGGCCAGGCCGCCGAATTCCTCGCGCTGATGTATGCCGAAGAAGCCAAGCTCTATGTACCGGTGGCCAGCCTGCACCTGATCGCGCGCTACACCGGTAGCGACGACGCCCTCGCCCCACTGCACCGTTTAGGCTCGGAAATCTGGCAAAAAGCCAAGCGCAAAGCCGCCGAACAGGTGCGTGATGTCGCCGCCGAGCTGCTCGACATCTACGCCCGCCGCGCCGCCCGCGAAGGCTATGCGTTTGCCGACCCGAAGGCCGACTACAGCACGTTCAGCGCCGGCTTCCCATTCGAGGAAACCCCGGATCAGCAAGCTGCCATCGAGGCCGTGTACAGCGACATGCTCTCCGCCAAGCCCATGGACCGCCTGGTATGTGGCGATGTGGGCTTCGGCAAAACCGAAGTGGCCATGCGCGCCGCCTTTATCGCCGTGCATGGCGGTAAGCAGGTGGCGGTACTGGTGCCCACCACCCTGCTCGCCCAGCAACATTACAACAGCTTCCGCGACCGCTTCGCTGACTGGCCGGTAAAGGTCGAGGTAATGAGCCGCTTCAAGAGTGCCAAAGAAGTCAGCGAGGCCATGCAGCAACTGGCTGAGGGCAAGGTGGATATCGTTATCGGCACCCACAAGCTGCTGCAGGACGACGTTAAATTCAACAACCTGGGCCTAGTAATCATCGACGAAGAGCACCGCTTTGGCGTTCGTCAGAAAGAACAGCTGAAGACCCTGCGTAGCGAAGTGGACATCCTTACCCTGACCGCAACGCCAATTCCGCGCACCCTGAACATGGCCGTGGCCGGCATGCGTGACCTCTCGATCATCGCCACACCACCAGCGCGGCGCTTGTCAGTACGCACCTTTGTCATGGAACAGAACAATCCGACGATCAAGGAAGCGCTGCTGCGTGAACTGCTGCGCGGCGGCCAGGTGTATTACCTACACAACGACGTGAAAACCATCGAGAAATGCGCCGCCGACCTGGCCGAACTGGTGCCCGAAGCGCGCATCGGCATCGGCCACGGGCAGATGCGCGAGCGCGAGCTGGAACAGGTGATGGGCGACTTCTATCACAAGCGTTTCAACGTGCTGATCGCTTCGACCATTATCGAAACCGGCATCGACGTGCCGAGCGCCAACACCATCATCATCGAACGCGCTGACAAGTTCGGCCTGGCTCAACTGCATCAGCTGCGCGGCCGCGTTGGTCGTAGCCACCACCAAGCGTACGCCTACCTGCTGACGCCGCCGCGCAAGCAGATGACCGACGACGCGCAGAAGCGCCTGGAAGCCATCTCCGGCGCCCAGGACCTCGGCGCCGGCTTCCTGCTGGCCACTCACGATTTGGAAATCCGTGGCGCCGGCGAGTTGCTCGGCGATGGCCAGAGCGGGCAAATTCAGGCGGTCGGTTTTACCCTATATATGGAAATGCTCGAACGCGCGGTGAAATCCATCCGCAAGGGCGAGCAACCCAACCTCGACCAGCCGCTCGGCGGCGGCCCGGAGATCAATCTGCGCGTACCGGCGCTGATCCCCGAGGACTACTTGCCCGACGTGCATGCGCGACTGATCCTCTACAAGCGCATCGCCAACGCCGCCGACGAGGATGGCCTGAAAGAACTGCAAGTGGAGATGATCGACCGCTTCGGCCTGCTGCCGGACCCGACCAAGAATCTGGTGCGCATTACCCTGCTGAAATTGCAGGCGGAAAAGCTCGGGATCAAAAAGGTCGATGCT
The DNA here is from genome assembly GCA_018827205.1 of Gammaproteobacteria bacterium. Taxonomy (GTDB): domain Bacteria; phylum Pseudomonadota; class Gammaproteobacteria; order Pseudomonadales; family Pseudomonadaceae; genus Aquipseudomonas. Next base: position 10,496 of record JAHJXZ010000194.1, read on the forward strand.
GGCCCACAAGGCGGACGTATCGAATTCGCCGCCGATACCTGCGTCGATCCGCTGACCCTGATCAAGCTGATCCAGAGCGCGCCAAACCGCTACAAATTCGAAGGCGCGACGATGTTTAAGATCCAGGTGCCCATGGAGCGCCCCGAAGAACGATTCAACACCTTAGAAGCGCTGTTCGAGCGCCTGACTCCCCCTACGTAAAGGACTGACCCATGCGCGCACTCCGCACACTGGCCTTGCTGCCGCTTATCCTGCTGAGCTTACTCAGCAGCACTGCCGTCCTGGCTGAAAGCCTCTATCAGGTTGAGGTCATCGTCTTCCGCCAGGCCGCCACGCCGATTTCCGCCGGCCAGCTGCCGCCCGATAACTGGGCGCAGGACGCCCTACCAGTGGATGGCAGCAACAGCCGCAGCACCGCACTGAACGCCGAAGCCGGCAAACTCAGCCCGTCCAACGGTTATCAGGTATTGCTGCACAAAGCCTGGTCGCAAAACCTGGGCGGGTCGAGCAGCCGCGTCGCCATCAGCACCGGTAATGAACAGTTCGGCCACTACCCCGTTGAAGGCACCATCAGCCTCAAGGCTGGCCGTGTGATCGAGCTAGACAGCGACATCTGGGTCAATCAGCTCGACGCCAGCGGCATCCTCAACGACAGCGAGCGCATCAAGCAGAGCAGCCGCCTGAAAAGCAGCGAACTGACCTTTGTCGATAATGGCAGTCTGGGTCTGCTGATTCGCGTCAGCCCGCTGTAATAACGCAGATACAAAAAAGGCCGCATTACGCGGCCCTTTTTATTGCAGCTCAGTCCAGTCAGCTGGCCAGCACCCGCGCCAATACAGCCTTGACCGTACCCATACCCTCTTCCAGGGCCCGCTCGATTTCCGCCATGGTAATCAATGCGCGAGACTTGCCAGCAGCCGGGTTAACCACCAGCGCCAGACAGGCATAAGGTAAGGCCAACTCACGGGCCAGCACCGCTTCTGGCATACCGGTCATGCCAACAATGTCACAGCCATCGCGCTCCATCCGCGCGATCTCGGCAACCGTTTCCAGCCGCGGCCCCTGGGTGCAGCCATACAGGCCGTGATTACTGAACGCACAGTGTTCGGCAGTCAGGGCGTTGGCCAACTTGGTGCGCAGACCCGCGTCATAGGGGTGACTGAAATCGACGTGGGTGACGTGATCCAGCTCACCTTCAAAATAGGTGTGTTCACGCCCATAGGTGTAGTCAATGATCTGGTGCGGCAAACAGAAATGACCGGTGCCCATGGCCGAGTGGATACCACCCACGGCATTCACCGCGATAATCGCCTTAGCCCCTGCCTCGCGCAGCGCCCAGAGGTTGGCGCGGTAGTTGACCTGATGCGGCGGGATGCGATGCGGATGCCCGTGACGGGCGAGGAACAGCACTTCACGGCCGGCATAGTCACCCTTGAGCACCGCCGCAGAGGGTGCGCCATAGGGGGTATCGATATGCAGCGCGGCCTTGATGGTCAGTCCGTCCAACTTGGTCAGACCAGTACCACCGATAATCGCGTAAACCGTCATCCATTACTCCTCAGTCGATTAATTGCGCATCGCGCAGGCTACCAAGTGCTGCCAGCCAACGCGGATTCTGCCGATACTCAATGCCCGGGAAGGCCTGCCGGCGCATCCTTGCCAGACCTTGCGGCGGCTCCACCTTGAGACGCTGTAAAGCACTCAAGGCCAGCTCAGCCGCTGCCCGATCATTACACACCAGGCCCATGTCACAACCCGCCGCCAGCGCGGCCTCGATGCGGCAGGCCGCATCGCCGACCACATGGGCGCCAGCCATGGACAAATCGTCGCTGAAAATCACCCCATCAAAGGCCAGCTCGCCACGCAGAATATCCTGCAGCCAACGCCGGGAAAAACCCGCTGGCTGACTGTCTACCTGAGGGTAGATCACATGGGCGGGCATCACCGCTGCCAGTTGACGACTCAACTGCGCGAAGGGCTGCAAATCGACTGCACGAATCTGCTCCAGACTGCGCTCATCGACCGGGATGGCCACATGGGAATCCGCCTCCGCCCAGCCGTGGCCAGGGAAATGCTTACCGGTGGCAGCCATACCGGCGGCATTCATGCCCCGGATAAACGCCCCGGCCAACAAGGTCGCGCGCTGCGCATCACCTTCAAAAGAGCGACTACCAACCACCGCACTGCGCTGATGATCCAGATCCAGCACCGGGGCAAAACTCAGGTCCAACCCTGCAGCCAGCACTTCGGTGGCCATGACCCAGCCACACTGCTCAGCCTGATGCTCGGCATTAGCGTTATCAGCCAGCGCGCGCATCGCCGGCAAGCGCACAAACCCCTGGCGCAGACGCTGCACCCGGCCGCCTTCCTGATCAACTGCCAGCAGCAAATCCGGGCGCACCGCGCGAATGGCCGCAGACAGCTCGCGCACCTGGCGCGGATCTTCGATATTGCGTGCGAACAGAATCAACCCAGCCACCTGCGGCTGGCGCAGAAGCTGCCGATCCTCCGCCGTCAGCCAGGTGCCGGCTATATCCAGCATCAATGAACCTTGCATGGGTGAACTCACAACTCTTCCTTAATTAAGAGGTACAGACGCCCACTCAGGGCAGCTAGCCTCGTCAATCTGTACCGCACATTGAACCGGGACACGCGCAAAGAGTTCCAGCAAATCGCTGTTGCGCACACGTACGCAGCCATGCGACAGCGCCACGCCCATGGGCTCGCTGTCCGGCGTACCGTGTATGTAGATATAGCGGCGAAAGGTATCGACAGTACCCAGACGGTTGCGCTCTGGCTCACAGCCACTCAGCCAGAGAATGCGCGTGAGAATCCAGTCACGCCCGGGAAATTGCGCATGCAACTCGGGCGACCAGACCTCGCCCGTCCAGCGCCGCCCACGCAGTACGGCGGCATTTGGCAAACCATCGCCAATCTTCGCCCGCACCCTGTGCAAGCCACGCGGCGTACAGCCCGAACCATTACGTTCACCAGCGCCATTGAGCGCGGTGGAAACGCTCAGGCGCAGCTGCAGCTGTCCGTTGGCAAAGCCATACAGGCACTGATCAGCGAGGGAAATATGCAGAAAATCGAGAGCAACCATGGGCGGCTAGCTTAGCGGATAGCATCCACCAAGCCCACCCGCCGAGGTCAAACTTTGCTGGGGGCAGCGGAGGGCTTGGTACGCGGTTTGAGTTGAGCGCTGGCCAGGGCCTCATCGGTCAAGCCGGTTTCCGAACGCATACCGGCGGCCAGGAACGGCACCATCAGGCGCATCACCTGCTCAATCGAAGTGTTAACACCGAAGTCGGTTTCCGACATGGCCCGCAGGGCCTTGATACCGGACATGCTGAACGCTGCCGCGCCGAGCATAAAGTGCACGCGCCAGAACAGCTCCAGCGGCGGAATGCGTGGAGCAGCTTCATGCACTAGCTGCATATAACGACGGAACACCTTGCCGTACACCTCTTCGAGGTACTTACGCAGGTGACCCTGGCTCTGGCTAAAGGCCAGACCGAGCAGACGCATAAAGATTGAAAGATCATTACCACTGCGCGGCTTTACTGCCAGCGCCTGCTCCACCAGTAATTCAAGCAACTCTTCCAAGCTGACCTTGGTTTCCGGCTTGGCCTGGCGGCGATCCAGCTCACGCTCCAGACTTACGCAGAAAGGCCCGAGAAAGCGTGAGAACACCGCCTGAATCAGGGCTTTTTTCGAGCCGAAGTGGTAATTCACCGCAGCCAGGTTCACCCCTGCCTTGCTGGTGATCAAGCGCAGAGAAGTTTCTGCGAAACCTTTCTCCGCAAAAAGCTGCTCTGCCGCATCGAGAATGCGTTCAACGGTTTCCGACTGGGCCATGACTCTTTTCATCTGAACAAACACTTGTTTGAAACATACGTTTCAGCCGCCCGCCTTGTCAAGTCGGGCAAACCATCTTGTGGCCGGGCGGTCACAGACATCCGCTAAAGGTACAGGCTCACCCTAGCTAGACGCCCCGCACGCGACCCGAGTAACAGTGGCTGCAACAGACGGGATGAAGGCCAATTGAGTAGAGATCAGAACACAAGGATTGCCAACCGTTGATCACTGTATATAATCCCAGTCACTGTACAAAAAAACAGAGCCGACCATGCTAAAACTGACGCCGCGCCAAGCTGAAATTCTCGCCTTCATCAAGCAGTGCCTTGAAGACAACGGCTACCCGCCTACCCGAGCGGAAATCGCCTTGAAACTGGGTTTCAAATCCCCCAACGCAGCGGAAGAGCACCTCAAAGCCCTGGCCCGTAAGGGTGCCATCGAAATGACCCCGGGGGCTTCGCGCGGCATTCGCATTCCAGGCTTCGAACCCAATGCCGAGGAGGACGAAGGCCTGCCGGTTATTGGTCGCGTTGCCGCAGGCGCGCCGATTCTGGCGCAGCAACATGTCGAAGAGTCCTGCAAGATCAATCCAGACTTCTTCCACCCCAAGGCCGACTATCTGCTGCGTGTACGCGGCATGAGCATGAAAGACATTGGCATCTTCGATGGCGACCTGCTGGCCGTCCACACCACCCGCGAAGCACGAAATGGCCAAGTAGTGGTGGCGCGCCTTGACGATGAAGTGACCGTCAAACGTTTCAAACGCGAAGGCAATAAGGTCTGGCTGATTGCGGAAAACCCGGAGTTCGCACCGATCGAAGTAAACCTGGAAGAACAGGACCTGATTATTGAAGGCTTGAGCGTCGGCGTTATCCGCCGCTAGTGGAGGATTTATGCAGTTCCCGCAATCACTGAACCGTACACAATTGCCTCTGTTCGATGCGTTTCTGGCATCGACCGTGACGCCATTACTTGCCGATAGCGCTGAGCTACCCTGGCTGGATGATGAAACAGAGGCTTTCAGTGAACTGTCGCTGCGTGGTGCAGCCGGGCACTGCCTGAACCTTCTAGCGCCGATTCTGCGTGAGCTTAGCGAAAATCACGACGAGCGCTGGCTGACCCTTATCGCCCCGCCATCGAGCCTGACCCAGACCTGGCTACGCGAGGCAGGCCTAAATCGCGAACGCATCCTGCTGCTACACCCACGCGGCGCACAAAGCGCGCTGGAGTTGGCGCAACAGGCTTTGGAGCTGGGGCGTAGCCATACCGTAGTCAGCTGGCTGCACCCACTGGAACGCGAAGCGCGGCAACAGCTTGAGCAAGCGGCCCGCCAGGGCAAAGCGCAAAGTCTGAATATCAGCCTGGGATAGTTGGCCAGAGGTCGCGCACAAGGAGTGTGCGTGTCAGCCATTAGAAACCTGATTTAAGAAACAGCTAACGCGAGCAGAAGGCTCTAACTCTGAGTCCGAAAATGTTCTGCAATCAATGCAGAACCCGCGGACCCTCTTCGTGCTGGAAATTATTTTCAGCCAAACGCCCCGCCATCTGCACACCGACATTGAGCATGGCCTTGGCCACTTCAACATGCTGACCCTGCAGAAACGCCTTGGCATCTGCAGAGAAATCCAGCACCACCAGTGACTCTTCATCCTCAGCACGACGCAGGGCAATGCGCCCGTCGGGCAATTCAACAATTTCCAGGAATGATGTAGGCATTGGCTTAGCTCTCCACAATAGGCTGACAGTGTAACAGCCGACCCGCGCTCGCCCTAGTCCGCCGGTCCAATCAGCCTCTTACCACTCGCTCAAGGTTTGCCGAAAACGCTGTGCCAGAGCCTTCAACTGCTGACGCCAGGCCTCAAGAGTGTCCTGCGCCAAGGGTGCGACTTCGTCATCCAGACTGACTGCTGTGATCAACGGCGTAGCAGGATCGACTTTGGCTTTCTTGCTAGCCTGCGGCGGTTGAAATAACTCGGCATAGGCCTTGAGCAGCTGAGCTACCCAGCTATCAGCTGCTTGTGCCAGCTCGACCAACTCACCCAATTCCTGGCTTGGCGCCGCCAGTAACACTTCTTCAGTGAGAAAGCGCTCAGCACGCGGCGCGGCACTATCAGGCAAGCGGTAGTAACCGGCAATCTCATGGCACAGGCCCAGCAACGCACCGTACAGATGAAACAACGCAGCCTCACGCTCAGCCTGAATCAAGGCTAGGGCATTCATGCTCTGGCCCTGCTCAGCCTTGCGCCAGGACTCCAGCGCCAAGCCAGCATAGAAAATTTTCTGATTGGTACGGGTATAGAGTTCATTGGCCATTGCGGCACCCTCCATAACGGATTGGATAAGCATACGCGCGCCGGCCAGCAACAGGCGCGCGTTGTGCTAAATCAGCTCTTGTCTTCGACTTTCCACTTACCGCCATCAAAGAACGCACGCCAGCCCGTCGGTTTGCCATCGACCTCGGTCTGCACGTATTGCTCTTTGGTCTTGCGGCTGTAACGGATCACCGCAGCGCGGCCTTGCGGGTCTTTCTTCGGTGCGTCGCAGAGGAAGTGGTACTTGGGATCGATCTCGTCGCGATGCGGGATCAGTTCCAACACCAGCGGTGCGCGGGTTTCACGGTTCTTCGGGAACTGGCTGGCAGCCAGGAACAGACCCGAAGCGCCGTCGCGCAGAATGTAGGTGTCGTTGACCTTCTCGCACTTGAGCTCCGGCATCTTCACCGGGTCCATTTTCGGCGGCGCCGCTTCACCGCTTTTCAGCAGTTTTCGGGTGTTCTTGCACTCGCTGTTGGTACAACCGAAGAACTTGCCAAAACGGCCGGTTTTCAGCTGCATCTGACTGCCGCACTTGTCGCAGTCCAGGCTCGGGCCTTCGTAGCCCTTGATGCGGTACTGGCCCTGCTCCACGTCATAACCGCTACAATCCGGGTTATTACCGCAAATATGCAGCTTGCGGGTCTCATCAAGCAGGTAGGCATCCATCGCGGTCGAACAGATTGGGCAGCGATGCTTGCCAAGCAGCACACGCGATTCCGACTCACCCTCGTCATCTGCAGCAATTTCATCGCCCGGAACCAGATTGACCGTCGCCTTGCAGCGTTCTTTCGGCGGCAATGCATAACCTGAGCAGCCAAGGAATACACCTGTCGAGGCCGTGCGAATAGTCATCGGCCGAGCGCAATCGCGACAAGCGATATCCGTAAGCGTTGGCGTATTGGCGCGCATACCGCCATCGCTGTCGCCTGCCACTTCAAGCTTCTTCTTGAAGTCACCGTAGAATTCATCGAGCACATGCTTCCACTCGCGCTCGCCCTGCGCCACATCGTCCAGATTCTCTTCCATGCCGGCGGTAAAGCCGTAGTCCATCAAATTAGAGAAGCTCTCGGAGAGACGCTCAGTAACGATATCGCCCATCTTTTCGGAGTAGAAACGACGGTTGTGTAGCGCCACATAACCACGATCCTGGATGGTGCCGATAATCGCTGCATAGGTCGACGGACGACCAATACCGCGCTTCTCCATCTCTTTAACCAAGCTGGCTTCCGAGTAGCGAGCAGGCGGCTTGGTGAAGTGCTGGCTGGGGTCGAGCTTGACCAGTTTGAGCACTTCACCCTGATTCATTTCCGGCAGCACATCGTCATCGCCCGGCTTACTCAGCTGCGGCAGCGCACGGGTATAACCGTCGAACTTGAGAATACGACCCTTGGCACGCAGCTCGAACTGCGCAGCAGCGACGGTCACGGTAGTCGACAGGTACTCAGCCGGCGGCATCTGGCAGGCCACGAATTGACGCCAGATCAGCTCATACAGACGCTCCGCATCACGCTCCATACCGGACAGCTGAGTCGGCTTGAGGTTGACGTCGGAAGGACGGATCGCTTCGTGCGCTTCCTGCGCGCCTTCTTTGCTGCTGTAGGCAATCGGGTTGGCTGGCAAGTACTTCTTGCCGAACTCCCCTTCGATAAAGTCACGCACCATGCTCACGGCATCAGCCGAGAGGTTGGTCGAGTCAGTACGCATATAGGTGATGTAACCAGCTTCATACAGACGCTGGGCCATCATCATGGTCTTCTTCACGCCAAAGCCCAGGCGATTACTCGCTGCCTGCTGCAGCGTGGAGGTAATAAACGGCGCGGAAGGCTTGCTGCTGGTCGGTTTGTCTTCGCGCTTGCTGATGCTGTAGCTGGAGGCTTTCAGCGTCGCCAGGGCCGCCATGGCCTGGGCTTCATTAAGCGGTTTAAAGGCTGCGCCATTCTCACGCGCCACTTCAAAGCGCACATTGGCGCCTTTGGCAGTGCCCAGATCGGCGTGTACTTCCCAGTATTCTTCTGGAACAAACGCGCGGATCTCTTTCTCACGCTCGACCACCAGCTTCACCGCAACCGACTGCACACGACCGGCGGACAGGCCACGAGCGATTTTCGCCCACAGCAGCGGCGAAACCATATAACCCACTACGCGATCGAGAAAACGCCGCGCCTGCTGGGCGTTGACCCGATTGATGTCCAGCTCGCCAGGCTTGGAAAACGCTTCCTGAATGGCTTTCTTGGTGATTTCGTTGAACACCACGCGCTTGTAGCGGCTGTCGTCACCACCGATGGATTCGCGCAGGTGCCAGGCAATGGCTTCCCCCTCGCGATCCAAGTCGGTTGCGAGATAGATGGTGTCGGCATCCTTGGCCAAACGGCGCAATTCCTCGACCACCTTCTCCTTGCCTGGAAGTATCTCGTACTTGGCTTTCCAACCGTGCTCGGGGTCGACACCCATGCGCGCAAACAGTTGGCGCTTGGCTTTTTCCTTGGGCGACAACGCCGGTACTTCACCTGCAGCGGCTTTACCACGCTTGACCGGCTCTTTGGCGGTGCTCGCCGAACCACTGGTGGGTAGGTCACGGATGTGGCCGATGCTCGACTTCACCACGTACTCGTTGCCCAAGTACTTGTTGATGGTCTTGGCCTTGGCCGGGGATTCCACGATGACCAGCGATTTGCCCATGGATTGGAA
>JAHJXZ010000195.1 GCA_018827205.1 Gammaproteobacteria bacterium
ACACACCTTTACCATTCGACGGGGCGCTTAATGCGCCCCGCGTCATAACGGGCGGCGTCATGCTCAACAAATTTCCCCTCTGGAAGTACCTGCTGATTCTGGCTGTGCTGGCAATCGGTTTCCTTTATTCCGCGCCCAATCTGTACCCGGATGATCCGGCGATCCAGATCAGTGGCAACAGCTCCGCCATGCGCGTTGAGCAGGCTGATCTGGACCGCGCAAGCCGCGCCCTGGAAGCCGCTGGTATTAGCGTAAAAGCCGTCAGTCTGGCCAATCAGGGCCGTGCCGGTTTGCTGCGTTTGAACAGCGCTGAAGACCAGCTGCCAGCCAAAGAGCTGGTACGCAAGGCCTTGAGCGATGAGTTCGTAGTAGCCCTTAACCTGGCGCAAACCACGCCAGACTGGCTGCGCAACCTGGGCGGTAGCCCGATGAAGCTTGGTCTGGACTTGTCCGGTGGTGTGCACTTCCTGATGGAAGTGGACATGGATAAAGCTCTGGATGCGCGCCGTAAGGTTTACGAAGGCGAGGTCAAGAGCCTGCTGCGTAAAGAGCGCGTGCGTTATCGCAGCCTGCCTGAGCTCAATGGTGCTATCCAGCTGGGCTTTGTCGATGAAGCAGCGTTGGAAAAAGCCCAACAGCTGATTCGCAAAGACTTCAATGATTTCGATATGACTACCGTGCAGCGCAGTGAGCTGCAGGTGCTGCGCCTAAGCCTGAGTCAGGCCAAGCTGGTCGAGATTCGCGAGTACTCGATCAAGCAGAACTTGACCACCGTACGTAATAGGGTCAACGAGCTGGGCGTCGCCGAGCCGCTAGTGCAGCGTCAGGGCGCCAACCGCATCGTGGTTGAGCTGCCGGGCGTGCAGGACACTGCCGAGGCCAAGCGTATTCTCGGCAAGACTGCCAACCTGGAATTCCGACTGGCTGCCGAGCCGGACGCTGCCAAGGCTGCGACTGAAAGTTTCGAGTTCCGTCAGGAGGGTCGTCCGCCAGCCCAGCTGGAGCGTGATCTGATCATCACCGGTGATCAGGTCACCGATGCCCAGGCCAGCTTCGATGAGAACGGCAGCCCGCAGGTGAACATCCGTCTGGATGGCCGCGGTGGTGACCTGATGAACCGCGCCACCCGCAACAATGTCGGGCGCAGCATGGCGGTGATCTTTATCGAGCAGAAGCCGGTAACCCGCTACGTGCGTCAGGTGGTTGATGGTGTCGAGAAGGAAGTCGAGCTGCAGACCTTCGTCGAAGAGAAGAAAATCATCAGCCTAGCCACCATTCAGTCGCCGTTGGGTAGCCAGTTCCGCATCACTGGCCTGGATGGTCAGGGTGAGTCGTCCGAACTGGCCCTGTTGCTGCGTGCCGGTGGTCTGGCGGCGCCGATGTACTTTGCGGAAGAGCGCACCATTGGCCCGAGCCTGGGTGCTGACAACATTACCAAGGGCGTCAATGCGTCGCTGTGGGCAATGTTGTTTGTTTCGCTATTTATCATTGCCATCTACCGCGCCTTTGGTGTGTTGGCGACCATTGCGCTTGGCTTGAACATGGTGCTGCTGCTGGCGCTGATGTCGCTGCTCAGTGCCACTCTGACCCTGCCAGGCATTGCCGGTATCGTGCTGACAATGGGTATGGCGGTGGATGCCAACGTGCTGATCTTCTCGCGTATTCGCGAAGAGATCGCCAATGGCATGTCGATTCAGCGCGCTATCCATGAAGGCTTTGATCGGGCGTACTCGGCAATTGTCGATGCCAACCTGACCACCCTGTTGGTCGGCGGCATCCTGTTCGCCATGGGTACTGGGCCGGTCAAAGGGTTTGCCGTGACGCTGTCGCTGGGCATTATCACGTCGATGTTTACCGCGATTCTGGTGACGCGTTGCATGGTCAACCTGACATGCGGTGGGCGTGACTTTAAGAAGTTGTGGATTTAAGGGGCTGTGATGAATCGTACGATCAACTTCATGGGGGTTCGCAATATTGCGTTCGCCCTCACCGTGGTGCTGACGCTGCTGTCGCTGGCAAGTCTGTTTACCAAAGGTCTGAACCTGGGGTTGGACTTTACCGGTGGTACGCAAATCGAGCTGAGCTACGAGCAGCCGGCGGACCTCGGTAATATCCGGGCGCAGCTGGCCGGTGCCGGTTATGCCGATGCCGTGGTGCAGAGCTTTGGTGCTACCACCGATGTGGTGGTGCGCATGCAGGGCAATGACCCGGACTTGGGCAATAAAGTCGCCACAGCGCTGCGTCAGGCTGGTGAGCAGCTTGAGGTGAAAAAGGTCGAGTTCGTCGGCCCGCAGGTGGGTGAGGAGCTGCGCGATCAGGGTGGCCTTGGTCTGCTGCTGGCGCTTGGCGGGGTGATGCTCTACCTGGCCTTCCGCTTCCAGTGGAAGTTCGGTGCGGGGGCGATTGTCTCGCTGATCCACGACGTGATTGTCACGCTCGGTGTTCTGTCGTTCTTCCAGATTACCTTCGATCTGACTGTGTTGGCGGCATTGCTGGCGATCATCGGCTACTCGCTGAACGACACCATCGTGGTCTTCGACCGGGTGCGTGAGAACTTCCGTGTGCTGCGCAAGGCGACGTTGATCGAGAACATCAACATCTCCACTACGCAGACCCTGCTGCGTACGCTGGCGACGTCCATTTCGACGCTGATGGCGATTGCCGCATTGCTGCTGTTTGCGGGTGACAACCTGTTCGCCTTCTCGGTGGCGCTGTTTATTGGCGTGGCGGCGGGTACTTACTCGTCGGTCTATATCGCTAACGTGGTGCTGGTGTGGCTCGATCTGACAGTCGATGACCTGATTCCGCCGGTGGTTGAAGAAGAGGTCGATGAGCGCCCCTGATTCTGTGCGGCTTATCGCAAATGTTTGAATGAACCGGGCTGGTGTTGAACTTGCCCGGTTTTTTTATGCTCAAAGTCTCTGAATGAGGCGCTTAAGTGCCGGATGGCAGGTTGTGGGAGGCATATATGAATAAGTCATTGTTGGTGGGTGCTGTGTTGGGCGCGGTAGGGGTTACGGCCGGTGGGGCTGTGGCCACTTACAATATTGTCAGTGCGCCGAAATACGCTGAAGTACTGGCGGTAAAGCCGGTTAATCAGACGATCAAAACCCCGCGTGAGGTGTGTAAGGATGTAGCTGTCACGCGTCAGGCCCCGGTAAAAGATCAGCACAAGATTGCAGGTACGGCCATTGGTGCTGTGGTTGGCGGTTTGCTGGGTAACCAGGTGGGTGGCGGCAACGGTAAGAAGCTGGCTACGGTCGCAGGTGCAGTGGGTGGTGGTTATGCCGGCAACCAAGTGCAGGGCAGTATGCAGGCTAACGACACCGTTACTACGACTGAGACGCGATGCAGTACGGTGATGGACTCCAGCGAAAAGCTGGTGGGTTATGACGTTAAATATGAGCTGGATGGCAAGGTAAGCCAGGTGCGTATGGCCAAAGATCCGGGTCGGCAAATTCCGGTTCGTGATGGTCAGTTAGTGCTGGTTGACTAATTATTGCGGCAACAAAAAAAGCGCCCGAGGGCGCTTTTTTGTTGCCGTGCTGTTAGCGCTTCAATGAGGCTGACAGGTGTGGCTGGATAGCGGTCAGGACTGCCTTGAAGCACTTGGTGTTGCCGGCAACGATCTGGCCTTTTTCCAGGAAGTCGTGGCCGCCGCTGAAGTCACTGACCAAGCCGCCTGCTTCCTGAATCAGCAGTGCGCCGGCTGCCATGTCCCACTCGGACAGGCCGAACTCCCAGAATGCATCGAAACGGCCTGCGGCTACGTAGGCCAGATCCAGGCTGGCTGCGCCCGCGCGGCGGATGCCGGCGGTTTGGCCGACCAGGCTGCGGAACATGCCGATGTAGTTTTCCAGGTTTTCCATCTGGCTGTCGCGGAACGGGAAGCCGGTGCCGAGCAGTGCGCCTTCCAGGCTCTTGCGATTGCCGACGCGCAGGCGGCGACCGTTGAGGGCAGCGCCACGGCCGCGGCTGGCAGTGAATTCTTCCTGGCGCACCGGGTCGATGATCACGGCGTGCTCAAGGCGGCCGCGGTATTTGCAGGCAATGCTGACGGCGTAATGCGGGATGCCGCGGATGAAGTTGGTGGTGCCGTCCAGTGGATCGATGATCCACAGGTAATCGGCGCCGTCGCCGCTGCCTTCGCTCAGGCCGCTTTCTTCGCCGAGGATGCCGTGGTTCGGGAAAGCTTTGCGCAGGGCCTGAATGATCAGCTGCTCGGCAGAGCGATCAATTTCAGTCACATAGTCCTTGGCTTCTTTCTCGTCGACCGAGATGACGTCCAAGCGTTCGGTCGAGCGGAAGATCATTTCGCCGGCGCTACGGGCTGCGCGCAGCGCGATATTCAGCATGGGCTGCATGGATGTTCACCTGGGTCGTTAAAGAAAGCCGGCCATTGTAGCAGAAAAGCCCGGCGGTTGAAGTGCAACCTGCGCCTTGCGTGGCGTAAGGCGGGTGGCTTCTGTAAGATTTGCCCCTCTAAGCCTTGTCTGTGAGCGTTTGCGTTGCTGGAAAATATTCGCGTTGTGTTGGTTGGTACCAGTCACCCGGGCAATATCGGTGGCGCGGCGCGGGCCATGAAAAACATGGGATTGTCGCAGTTGGTGCTGGTTGAGCCGCGTGATTTCCCGAGTGAGGAGGCGGTGGCCAGGGCTTCGGGCGCTACAGATGTTCTCGATGCAGCGCAGGTGGTAGCGACGCTTGAAGAGGCGTTGGTTGGCTGTCGTCTGGTGCTGGGCACCAGTGCGCGTGACCGGCATATCCCTTGGCCGATGCTAGAGCCGCGCGAATGTGGCGTGGCGGCGTGTGAGCAGGCGCAGCAGGGCGCGCAGGTCGCCTTGGTGTTTGGTCGTGAATATGCTGGTTTGACTAATGAGGAGCTGCAGCGTTGCCACTATCATGTGCACATTCCCTCTGATCCGGCGTTCAGCTCATTGAACCTGGCGGCTGCAGTGCAGGTGCTGGCCTACGAAGTGCGTATGGCCTGGCTGGCGACTGAAGGGCAGCCGGTCAAGCAGGCGGCGGTCGTTGAGCCGGATGAAGAGCCGGTTGCGGCGGATGAGTTGGAGTCGTTTTATCGTCATCTGGAGCAGGCGCTGGTTGAGATCAGATTTCTTGACCCGGCCAAGCCGCGACATTTGATGAGTCGCCTGCGCCGCTTGTACGGCCGCAGTGCAGTAAGCAAGCTGGAAATGAATATCTTGCGCGGTATCTTGACGGAAACCATCAAGGCGGCGCGTGGCGAGCACCCTAGGCAGGAGAAGGCAGATGTTTGAGCGCATGCAAGAGGATATCCAAAGTGTATTTCATCGCGATCCAGCGGCGCGTAATGCCTTTGAAGTGGTCACTTGCTATCCGGGGTTGCATGCAGTCTGGCTGCATCGCGTGGCGCATGCGCTGTGGGGTAGTGGTTGGAAGTGGTTGGCGCGCGTGGTGTCGAACTTCGGGCGCTGGATGACCGGCATCGAGATCCATCCGGGTGCAAAGATCGGTCGGCGCTTCTTTATCGATCACGGCATGGGCATCGTCATTGGTGAAACTGCCGAAATCGGCAATGACGTCACTCTTTATCAGGGTGTAACCCTGGGTGGCACCAGCTGGAATAAGGGTAAGCGCCATCCGACGCTGGAGGATGGTGTAGTGGTCGGTGCTGGAGCCAAAGTGCTAGGGCCGTTTACTGTTGGTGCGGGGGCCAAGATTGGTTCAAATGCTGTGGTGACCAAGGAGGTGCCTGCAGGTGCTACAGCGGTCGGTATTCCGGGGCGGATCATCGTCAAAACTGACGATGAGCAGGAAGCCAAGCGTCAGGCAATTGCCGAGAAGCTCGGTTTTGATGCCTACGGCGTGAGTCAGGACATGCCAGACCCGGTGGCGCGAGCCATTGGTCAGCTGCTCGATCACCTGCACGCGGTGGATGGGCGGTTGGAAGGCATGTGCGGCGCGCTCAAGTCGCTGGGCAGTGACTACTGCGCCAAGGATCTGCCACAGCTGCGTGACGAGGATTTCGCCGGTGTGGTCAAAGATGCAGACAAGCCTGCGGCTTGATGGTGCAGGGGTGCGCACTTTGCTATTATACGCGCCCTTCATTCTGGCTAATCCCGACTAAAGTACTAGGTCTTATAGTTGACTTAAATGCTCGGGAATTGCATACTCGCTGCATGTTGCGATCACGCGGTAATCCCTTATGCGACTAACCACCAAAGGCCGTTACGCCGTCACCGCCATGCTTGATCTGGCGCTGCACGCTCAGCGTGGGCCGGTGTCTTTGGCTGATATCTCCGAGCGGCAGGGTATTTCCCTTTCCTATCTGGAGCAGCTATTTGCCAAGTTGCGTCGTGGCAATCTGGTCTCCAGTGTGCGCGGTCCAGGCGGTGGTTATCAGCTGTCGCGTGACATGCAGGGCATTCAGGTGGCTGAGGTAATTGATGCTGTCAATGAATCTGTAGATGCCACGCGCTGCCAGGGGCAGGGTGATTGCCATGCGGGTGATACCTGTCTGACCCACCATTTGTGGTGTGACCTCAGTCAGCAGATACACGAATTTTTAAGTGGCATCAGTCTCGCTGACTTGGTGACCCGTCGTGAAGTGCAGGAAGTTGCTCAGCGCCAGGATCAGCGCCGCTGCAATGGCAGGACGCCGTACCTGGATAAGATCGAAACGTCCGCCGTCGATTGAGCGCACAGCGCTGGCTAGCTGGCCTGATGCCTGATTAGGAGAGAATTGATGAAGTTGCCGATTTACCTCGATTATTCCGCCACCACGCCGGTTGATCCGCGTGTTGCGCAAAAAATGAGCGAATGCCTGCTGGTCGACGGCAACTTCGGCAATCCGGCGTCGCGCTCCCATGTGTTCGGCTGGAAAGCTGAAGAAGCCGTCGAGAACGCTCGCCGTCAGGTGGCCGAGCTGGTCAATGCCGACCCGCGTGAGATTGTCTGGACCTCCGGTGCTACCGAGTCCAACAATCTGGCGATCAAGGGCATCGCAGATTTCTACAAGAGTAAAGGCAAGCACCTAATAACTTCGAAGATTGAGCACAAAGCTGTGCTCGACACCATGCGCCAGCTTGAGCGCGAAGGCTTTGAAGTCACCTACATCGAGCCAGGTGAAGATGGCCTGATTACTCCGGCCATGATTGAGGCGGCGCTGCGCGAGGACACCATTCTGGTGTCGGTCATGCACGTGAACAATGAAATCGGCACCATCAACGACATCGCCGCAATCGGCGAGCTGACCCGCTCGCGCGGCGTGTTCCTGCATGTTGATGCGGCGCAGTCCACCGGTAAGGTGGCGATCGATCTGGAGTCGCTCAAGGTCGATCTGATGTCCTTCTCCGCGCACAAAACTTATGGCCCGAAAGGCGTTGGTGCGCTGTTTGTGCGTCGCAAGCCGCGTGTGCGCCTGGAAGCCCAGACCCATGGTGGTGGTCATGAGCGCGGTATGCGTTCCGGTACCCTGGCGACTCACCAGTGCGTCGGTATGGGTGAAGCGTTCCGTATTGCCAAGGAAGAAATGGCCCAGGAAAACCAGCGCATCCTGGCCCTGCGTGATCGCTTCTTCAAGCAGGTCGATGGCCTGGAAGAGCTGTACATCAATGGCAGCATGACCGCTCGTGTACCGCACAACCTCAATCTCAGCTTCAACTACGTTGAGGGCGAGTCGCTGATCATGGCGCTCAAGGATCTGGCGGTTTCGTCCGGTTCGGCCTGTACCTCGGCCTCGCTGGAGCCGTCCTACGTATTGCGCGCCCTGGGCCGCAACGACGAGTTGGCGCACAGCTCAATTCGCTTTACCTTCGGCCGCTTCACCACTGATGAAGAAGTCGATTACGCCGCGCAGAAGGTTTGCGAGGCAGTTACCAAGCTGCGCGAATTGTCGCCGCTGTGGGATATGTACAAAGACGGTGTCGACATCTCCAAGATCGAGTGGGCGGCGCACTAAGTAGTCGCCGAGCAAGAGCGACTCTCTGATGAGGAAGGAATACCAGCATGGCTTACAGTGAAAAGGTCATTGACCACTACGAAAACCCGCGCAACGTCGGCAAGATGGACGCGGAAGACCCAGATGTAGGCACCGGCATGGTCGGTGCTCCTGCTTGCGGTGATGTGATGCGTTTGCAGATCAAGGTCAACGAAGCGGGCGTAATTGAAGACGCCAAGTTTAAGACCTATGGCTGCGGTTCGGCGATTGCCTCCAGCTCCCTCGCTACCGAGTGGATGAAGGGCAAGACCCTGGATGAAGCAGAAACCATCAAAAACACCCAGCTGGCCGAGGAATTGGCTTTGCCGCCGGTGAAAATTCACTGCTCGGTACTCGCCGAAGATGCCATCAAGGCCGCTGTACGCGATTACAAGCAGAAGAAAGGTTTGCTCTAAGGAGGTTTTCGATGGCTATCAGCATGACCGAAGCTGCCGCTCAGCACGTGCGTCGCTCTCTTGACGGGCGCGGCAAGGGCGAAGGTATTCGCCTGGGTGTACGCACCACGGGCTGTTCCGGCTTGGCCTATGTGCTGGAGTTTGTCGATGAGACCGCCAGCGAAGATCAGGTGTTCGAGAATCATGGCGTCAAGGTGATCATCGATCCCAAGAGCTTGGTCTATCTCGACGGCACCGAGCTCGACTTCGTCAAAGAGGGGTTGAACGAAGGCTTCAAGTTCAACAACCCGAACGTGCGCGGCGAATGTGGCTGCGGCGAAAGCTTCAATATCTGAGGCGCGTGTGGGCAGTCCTTGTCACTTTGCTTTATTTGACCTGCAGCCGGGTTTTCGCCTGGATCTTGATCAGCTAGCCGTGCGTTATCGCGAGCTGGCGCGCAATGTTCATCCGGACCGGTTTGCCGATGCTTCCGAGCGTGATCAGCGTCTGGCTCTCGAGCAATCCGCCAGCCTTAACGAAGCTTACAGCACGCTCAAGAGTGCGCCGCAGCGTGCCCGCTATTTGCTGGCGCTAAGCGGCCCCGAACTGCCACTTGAAGTGACGGTGCAGGATCCGGATTTCCTGCTGCAGCAAATGCAGCTGCGCGAAGAACTGGAGGATCTGCATGACAGTGCAGACCTGGCGGGTGTTGCGCAGTTCAAGCAGCGGTTGAAGGTCGCTCAGGATGAGCTCAACGAAAGTTTTGCCGCTTGTTG
Source organism: Gammaproteobacteria bacterium (assembly GCA_018827205.1). Lineage (GTDB taxonomy): Bacteria > Pseudomonadota > Gammaproteobacteria > Pseudomonadales > Pseudomonadaceae > Aquipseudomonas. Next base: position 9,132 of record JAHJXZ010000195.1, read on the forward strand.
GGATGATGCCTCGCGACGTGAAGAGGCCGAGCGCCTGATGCGTCGTATGCAGTTTCTCGACAAGCTCTCTCACGAGGTCCGCCAGCTGGAAGAGCGCCTCGACGATTAACGCTGGTGCGCCTGTGTGGCGCACCTGATATCTAAGCACTGATTAATCATGGCCCTACTGCAGATCGCTGAGCCCGGACAAAGCCCCCAGCCACACCAGCGCCGCCTGGCCGTGGGGATTGATCTGGGTACCACCAATTCGCTGGTCGCCGCTGTGCGTAGCGGCCTTTCCGAACCGCTGGCCGATGTGGCGGGGCAGGTGATCCTGCCGTCCGCCGTGCGCTATCACGCTGATTGGGTCGAGGTGGGCGACGTCGCCAAGGCGGCCGCATCGACTGATCCGCTGAATACCGTGCTGTCGGTCAAGCGTCTGATGGGGCGCGGCCTGGCCGACGTCAAGCAGCTTGGCGAGCAGCTGCCATACCGGTTTGTGGGTGGCGAGTCGCATATGCCATTTATTGAGACGGTGCAGGGGCCGAAAAGCCCCGTCGAAGTCTCGGCGGATATCCTAAAAGTACTTCGTCAGCGCGCTGAGGCGACCCTTGGTGGTGAGCTGGTCGGTGCGGTGATCACCGTGCCAGCCTATTTTGATGATTCGCAGCGTCAGGCCACCAAGGACGCTGCGCGTCTGGCTGGTTTGAATGTGCTGCGCCTGCTTAACGAGCCGACAGCAGCTGCCGTGGCCTATGGCCTGGATCAGCACGCCGAAGGCGTGGTCGCTATTTATGATCTAGGTGGCGGCACCTTCGATATTTCCGTGCTGCGCCTGACTGGCGGTGTGTTTGAGGTGCTGGCCACTGGCGGTGATAGCGCGCTGGGTGGTGATGACTTCGATCACGCGATTGCCGGCTGGATTGTGCAGCAGGCGGGAATTTCCTCTGATCTCGATCCAACACAGCAGCGCCTGTTGCTGGAGGCCGCCTGCGCCGCCAAAGAAGCGCTGACTGACAGTGCCAGTGCGCCACTCAGTTATGCCGGCTGGGTCGGGCAATTGACTCGTGAGCAGTTCGACGCGCTGATCGAGCCGATGCTGACACGTAGCCTCAAGGCGTGCCGCCGTGCTGTGCGTGATGCGGGCATTGAGCTGGATGAGGTTGAGGCGGTGGTCATGGTCGGTGGCTCCACTCGCGTGCCGCGTGTGCGTCAGGTTGTTGCAGAGCTGTTCGCTCGTGAACCGTTGACTGATATCGATCCAGATCAGGTGGTAGCCATTGGTGCGGCGATTCAGGCCGATGCCCTGGCGGGCAACAAGCGTGGCGATGGCGAAGAATTGCTGCTGTTGGATGTTATTCCCTTGTCGCTTGGCCTGGAAACCATGGGCGGGCTGATGGAGAAGGTGATTCCGCGCAACACCACGATTCCCGTCGCCCGCGCTCAGGACTTCACCACTTATAAAGATGGCCAGACGGCCATGATGGTGCATGTGCTGCAGGGCGAGCGCGAGCTGATCAGCGATTGCCGGTCGCTGGCGCGCTTTGAGTTGCGTGGTATTCCTCCGATGGTCGCCGGTGCGGCGAAAATTCGCGTGACCTTCCAGGTCGACGCCGATGGCCTACTTAGTGTCGCGGCGCGCGAGCTGGCCTCAGGTGTCGAGGCGAGTATCCAGGTCAAGCCGTCCTACGGGCTAACCGATGGCGAAATAGCCCGCATATTGCAGGACTCCTTCAAGAACGCTGGCGATGACAAAGTTGCCCGCGTGCTGCGTGAGCAACAGGTTGATGCCCAGCGTCTGCTTGAGGCGGTCGAGGCCGCGTTGCTGGTCGATGGCGAGCGCTTGCTGGAGGCAGATGAGCGCCTGGCTATCGATGCGCAGATAGAGCAATTGCGTGACTTGATGGCAGGCAGTGATGGCCTGGTGATTGAGCAGCAAACCAAGCGTTTGACCCAGTTGACTGACGCCTTTGCGGCGCGTCGCCTGGATGCCACGGTCAAGGCCGCACTGGCGGGCCGTAGTCTTGATGAGATTGAGGAATAAGCATGCCGCAGATCATTTTTCTGCCTCACGCGGTGCTGTGTCCGGAAGGGCTGGTGGTCGAGGTTGCGCCGGGCACTTCGGTGCTTGAAGTAGCGCATGAGCATCACATCGAAATCGAAAGTGCTTGCGGCGGTGTCTGCGCATGCACCACCTGCCACTGCATTATTCGTGAAGGCATCGATTCGCTGGCTGAGGCTGACGAGCTGGAAGAGGACATGCTCGATAAGGCTTGGGGGCTTGAGGCGCAGTCGCGTTTGTCCTGCCAGGCTATTGTGGGTGATGGAGATCTGACCGTCGAAATTCCCAAGTACTCGCTCAATCACGCCGCCGAAGCGCCGCACTGATTCAAGGAGTTGTTATGAGTCTGAAGTGGGCTGATGTCCTGGAAATCGCGATTCAGCTGGCTGAGTCCAGGCCTGAGATAGATCCTCGCTACGTGAACTTTGTTGATCTGCATAAGTGGATTCTGGCGTTGCCAGAGTTCAGTGATGATCCGCAGCGCGGCGGTGAGAAGGTACTTGAGGCCGTTCAGGCAGCCTGGATCGAAGAGGCCGATTAATTGGCCCTTTGGCCTGGCCTACGCATTTAACCGGAACCCGCGTATAATTCGCGGGTTTAATTTTTCGCTTTAATCACTGTTTCTGGAGTTTCACATGGCTGTTCAACGCACTTTCTCCATCATCAAGCCTGACGCTGTTGCTAAAAACGTTATCGGCGAAATCACTAGCCGTTTCGAAAAAGCCGGCCTGCGCGTCGTTGCTTCGAAAATGGTTCAACTGTCCGAGCGCGAAGCTGCTGGCTTCTACGCTGAGCACAGCGAGCGCGGCTTCTTCAAGGATCTGGTCGCATTCATGACTTCTGGTCCAGTTATCGTTCAGGTTCTGGAAGGCGAAAACGCTGTTCTGGCTAACCGTGATCTGATGGGCGCAACCAACCCTAAAGAAGCAGCTGCTGGCACCATTCGTGCTGATTTCGCCGTTTCCATCGACGAAAACGCCGTGCACGGTTCTGACTCCGAAGCTTCTGCTGCTCGCGAAATCGCTTACTTCTTCGCTTCCACCGAAGTTTGCGCTCGCATTCGCTAAGCGAATTTGAGTGGGGGTGAAGCCATGATCGCATCGACCGGTAAAACCAATCTGTTGGG
>JAHJXZ010000196.1 GCA_018827205.1 Gammaproteobacteria bacterium
CGTGCGCGCCTGGGCAAATACGCCGGCCACCCCAAGTTGGGCGCTGCGGATTACAAGCTGGTGCACCACGCCAAAAATGGCCGCTCGGTCTACAGCTTCTGCATGTGCCCAGGCGGCACAGTTGTCGCCGCTACCTCGGAGCCGAACCGCGTGGTGACCAACGGCATGAGCCAGTACTCGCGCAATGAGCGCAATGCCAACGCCGGTATCGTTGTTGGCATCACTCCGGAGCAGGATTACCCAGGCAGCCCGCTGGCTGGTGTGGAGCTGCAGGAACGCCTGGAATCCCAGGCCTATCTGCTCGGCGGCAGCACCTACGAGGCGCCGGGGCAACTGGTTGGCGACTTTATCTCCGGCAAACCTTCTACAGAGCTGGGCAGCGTCGAACCATCCTACAAACCTGGGATCAAGCTGGGCGACCTGGCCCTGGCTCTGCCGGACTTTGCCATCGAAGCCATCCGCGAAGCCCTGCCGGCTTTCGGCAAGCAGATCAAAGGTTTCGACCTGCATGATGCGGTACTCACCGGCATCGAAACCCGCACCTCCTCACCGCTGCGCATCACCCGTGGCGCAGATATGCAGAGCCTTAACGTGCGCGGCTTGTACCCGGCCGGTGAAGGCGCAGGTTACGCCGGCGGTATTCTGTCGGCAGGCGTCGATGGTATTCGCGTGGCTGAAGCGCTGATCAAGGACATGCTGGGGATTGCCGAAGCCTGAAAGCAGGCGCCGCCCAAGGCACCGTGACGCTCACAGCGCTGACAAGAGCTTTTCCAGCCCCTGTTGCTGGAATTGCTCGCGAACGAAATCGATAAACACGCGAGTCTTTTGCGGCAACAGTTTCTGCCCGACGAAATAGATCGAAAGAGCTCCCGCATCCACATGCCAGTCCGGTAATACCCTTTGCACTGTGCCTCGGCGCAGGTATATCTGAGCATGGCCGGTGCTGACCAAGGCAATGCCCAGCCCGCTCTCGGCTGCGACACAGGCGGCTTCGGGGTCGCTGAAGGTCATCCGGGTTTGCATCTCTGCGGAAGCCAACAGGCCCTCGCGGTTGCGCAAGGCCCAAGGGCGCACGCGGCCGGTTTGCGGTGAGCGAATCAAGATGCCGGCGTGCTGAGGTAGATCCGCGGGTGAATCCAAGCGCGGAGCCTGCTCCAGGTACTGTGGTGCCGCCAATAATATGCGGTGGGCTGGTGCCAGCTCACGCGCCACCACACCTTGGGGAATATCAAAGCCACCGCCAATGGCGGCATCAAAGCCTTCGGCAATCAGGTCTACCTGGCGGTTATCAAAGTGCCAGTCCGGCACGATGCGCGGATAACGCCGTAGAAACTCCCCCAGCAGCGGCACCATGTACTCACGGCCGAACGACAGGCCCATGCTCACCTTCAGAACACCTGCCGGCTGGCTGCGCAGGCTGGTGAGATTCTCCATCGCCAGTTGCAGAGTACTCAGGCCACCCGCCGCTTCGGCCAGAAAGTGCTCGCCGGCCTCGGTAAGACTCAACTTGCGCGTACTCCGCTGAAACAGTCGCACATCCAGGCTAGCCTCTAGCCGCGCCACATTCTTCCCGACCGCAGCCGGCGTCAGCCCCAGACGCCGCGAGGCCTCGGCAAAGCTGCCGGACCTGGCACTGCGAATAAAACATTCGATGCAATTAAGCGTGTCCATAGGCTATTCCCTCGCGAGCATTCGATAGCATTTGGATCGAAAGAATATGCGTATTACAGGCTTATTAGAAATCAATCCGAGGCAGATACTCACTCCAACACCAAGAAGTACCCACACACTCACTTACTTGTATGGAGATCGACATGACTCACAACACCCTTTCCCTCAGCGGCAAAGTAGCTTTTATTCAAGGCGGTTCCCGTGGCATTGGCGCAGCCATCGCCAAACGTCTGGCTCGTGACGGTGCTGCGGTTGCCCTGACCTACAGCCAGAGCGCCCAGCATGCCGAAACACTGGTGAAGGAAATCCAGGCCGCTGGCGGCAAAGCCCTCGCCATTAAAGCCGACAGCGCGAGCGAAAGCGCCATTCGCGGCGCCATTCAGCAAACCCTGAGCACCTTCGGTCAACTGGATATTCTGGTGAACAACGCCGGTGTACTGGCCATCGCCCCAATCGAAGAAATGAGCATCGAAGATATCGACCGCACGCTTTCGATCAACGTGCGCAGCGTGGTGATCGCCAGTCAGGAAGCGTCCAAACACCTTAACGACGGTGGCCGTATCATCAACATCGGCAGCACCAATGCCGAGCGCATGCCCTTCGCCGGTGGCGCGGTATATGCCATGAGCAAGGCCGCACTGGTGGGTTTGACCAAGGGCCTGGCCCGCGACCTGGGTGGCCGTGGTATCACGGTGAACAACCTGCAACCGGGCCCGGTGGACACCGACATGAACCCAGAAAACGGCGAGTTTGCAGATAGCCTGAAGCAATTGATGGCCATCAACCGTTACGGCCGCGCCGAAGAGATTGCCAGCTTCGTGGCTTATCTGGCGGGCCCGGAAGCGGGCTATATCACAGGTTCAAGCCTGATGATTGATGGTGGATTTTCCGCCTGACACCCCAACCTGCTCACAACTCCGGCGGCCAAGGCAGCCGGAGTTTCACGCCATCGACCACGCTGGACAGTGTCGAGCCATCCTAAAAACCAGGGATCAAGCTAGACGACCTGGCCCTGGCACAGATATGCAGAGCCTCAACGTGTTCAGACTTTAGCCACCAACTCAGGCGCTACAGACTCTGACGGCTACTGCTTAACCAATTCGACCCGACGATTTTTTGCCCGTCCTTCCTCACTGCGATTGTCCGCCACTGGCCGTTCCTGGCCGAAACCGGCGGCGGTCAGCCGCTGCGCGTCGATACCAGAGGCGACTATGGCTTTCATCACGCTCTGTGCGCGCTGTTCGGACAGCAGTTTGTTCGCCTCGGCCTGACCCTGGCTGTCGGTATGGCCTTCGATGGCCAGGCGCAGATCCGGCGCGGCTTTGAGCATGCTGACAATCTCCGCCACCGTGGCCTGACCATCGGCCTTGAGCTCGGCTTTACCGGTGTCGAAGTTGATATACAGGGCGATAAAGCCGTTGCGGTTGAGTTCATCAAGCAACTGATTAGCACTGACTACCTGCTGCATGGCTGCCACTTCGACGATCACCAACTTGTAGCTCTGCGTCGGTGCGCTGAAAATCTCAGGCTCAAGACGCACCCACACCTCTTTACCGCCGGTCGTGACTTTCAGAGTGGTTTCACCGCCATCACCGTCCTGGGGCAGGCGCTCGTAAATCACTTCGCCACCGATCGACTTGATCGCATTCTGGTAGTTGCGCAGCAGCTGCAGCGGGCTCGGCTGACTCTCTACTGCGTTGTGGTAGTAGCGAATCTGCGTGGCATCGCCTTCCACGCTCTGGCGCTGCGGCACGCCGTCCTGAGTGCCGGTGGCGAACTGCGCGGCGTTGTAATTCTGCTCGTACTCGACGATATGCGAGTTCGGGTAGCGTGACAGCAGCGGATGGTCCTTCGACCCCGCCGTATCATCGGTAGCCAGCGCTGCCTGACTCAACCCAACGGCTGACCACAGCAGCATGTGCAAGCAGCTGCGCACAATTCCCATGGCATTTCTCCTGCTGCATTCGGGGCGCGGTGTACGCCCACCTTCAGCAGTGACTTTAGACCAGCACGGCCGCCTAAACGTCGAAACGCAGACAACAGACCGTGGTGCGCCGCGAACCATTGGGGCGGCGTTCAGGGTCTGCGTAGGTTTCGATTTCAACAAACCCCGCCTTGCGCATCATTCCGGCCGAGGCAGCGTTCTCTTCATGGCGATCGATATAGATATCGCCCACGCCCTGCTCAACCAGCGCAGCAATCACCTGTTTGAGTAACCCTGAGCCCAGGCCCTGTCCGGCAACAGCGCGATGGGTGACTGCTTCGCAGATATAGGCATGTTCTAGATCGCGGCGCGCCGGCGGCTGGTAGCGGGCAAAATGCCGCGAAAGCTCATAACTGACAAACCCCAGCAGCTCACCGCCGCGCTCAGTCAACAATGCCGATACAGAGCCATCGGCAATCTGCTGGAGATGGGCCGTTACCTCGATAGGAGGCAGGTGATTCCAGGAATTCGGCCCGTGCTCGAAGATCAGCGCGCAAAGGTTGTCGATATCGGCAGCCAGGGCTTCGCGAATTCGCAGGTTATCCATCTACAGCCCTGCCGTGGGTAACTCACCGGGCAGCACTTGGCCGCGCTCCGCACAATCGGCCACCGCTGCAATTAACCCAGTCAGCTCGAAGCCCTGAGCACTAAGCCAGTCCGGGTTGTAGTAAGTGTCGGCATAGCGCTCGCCGCCATCGCAGAGAATCGCCACCACCGAGCCAGACTCGCCAGCCGCAACCATGCGCTGCGCCGCCAGCAACGCGCCGATCAGATTGGTACCGCTGGAACCGCCTACCTTACGACCCAAACGCTGCGCCAGGTAATGCATGGCGGCCAGGGACATGGCATCCGGCACTTTGCACATGGCATCAATCACCGACGGCAGAAATGACGCCTCGACCCGGGGCCGGCCGATGCCCTCTATGCGCGAGCCATAGTTCAGGCACAGGCTGGCATCACCGGTGCGGTAGTAATCGAAGAACACCGAACGCTCGGCATCGGCGCACAGCACCTGGGTGTTGTGGCGGCGATAGCGGATATAGCGGCCCAAAGTGGCCAAGGTACCGCCGGTGCCGGGGCTGGACACCAGCCAGCTCGGTTCGGGAAAGCGCTCGCTACGCAACTGCTGGAAGATCGACTCGGCAATATTGTTGTTGGCGCGCCAGTCAGTGGCGCGCTCGGCGTAGGTGAACTGATCCATAAAATGCCCACCGGTCTCACGCGCCAGGCGCTCAGACTCGGCGTATATCTGCGTCGGGTCCTGCACCAGATGGCTCTGCCCGCCGTAAAAAGCAATCTGCGCGATCTTCTCCTTCGAGGTGCTGGCCGGCATCACCGCAATAAACGGCAGCCCTAGCAAGCGGGCAAAATAGGCCTCGGAAATCGCCGTGGAGCCGCTGGACGCCTCGATCACTGGCGCGCCGGGCTTGAGCCAGCCGTTACACAGTGCATAGAGAAACAGCGAACGCGCCAGGCGATGCTTGAGACTGCCTGTGGGATGGCTGGACTCGTCCTTGAAATACAGCTCAACACCGGGCAAACCCGGCAGCGCCAAGGGAATCAGATGGGTATCGGCGCTGCGCTGAAAATCCGCCTCGATGATGCGGATCGCCTCACGCGCCCAGGTTCGTGTATCACTCATCACTTTGTCCTCAATCCAGAACTCCAGCAGGCATGGGCGTCGCGCCTTGCCACTGACTCAGTAACACACCGGCAAACACCAATGCCGCCGCCACTATCTGCACGGTGTTCAGGCTTTCGCCCAATAGCAGTATGGCGAACAGCAGGGTGAACACCGGGATCAGGTTGGTAAAGCCCGACGCCTGGCTGGCCGGCAAGCGGCTGACGCCGAAGTTGTATAGCCCGTAAGCGCCCACGGTGACCAATATGCCCAGGTACGCCACAGCGCCGAGCCCCATGGGGCTGACGCTGGTTGGCAACGGCGCGCTGAACCAGGCCAAGGGCAGAAAGAAAATGGCGCCTACAAAAGCCACCATCGCGGTGAGCAGAAAGGGCGAATAGCGTGATGACAAATGCTTGAGCAACAGGGTGTAGCCCATGGCGCAGAGCATCGCGAGCAGCTCGTAGAAGTTGCCGAGAATCGGGTTGCTCGCATGCTCATCGGCGCTACCGGCCAAGCTAAGCCATACGGCGCCGATCAGAGCCAGGAGAAAGCCCGCCAGGGTGATGCGGCTGATCCGCTCGCGCAGGAAGATGAACGCGCCGACCGCCACCAGCAGCGGCAGCAACGCCGTGACCATGCCAGCCTGAGCGGCGCTGGTGTGCTGCAAGGCAAGAGCTTCGAAGAGGAAATACAGACAGGGTTCGCAGGCCGCCAGGCCCAGCAGGTACTTCCAGTCACCGGCGCGGTAATGCATCTGTCCGCGCCAGCGCCAGGCCAGCAAAAACACCAGGCTGCCGAGGGCCATACGGCCGAAAATCACCCACAGCGGCGGCAACTCGGCAAAGGCCAGTTTCAACGCAATAAAGGAACTGCCCCACAGCGCCATGGCGACCACCAGGCAGATCACCGCGATGCCCCTTCCCTGCTCACGCATAGCAAAGCCCCAAACTAAAGGCTGCAGTGTAGAGAGGCCGGTGCGGCACCGACAGATACAGTCAGCGCCGCGAACTGTGTGGGCTGGTTTTTGAGCCTATTTCGGGTCTCGCGAGCTAGAGCGAGGCCGGTTCTAACACCGTATCGCCGACCCGAGACAGGCTCATTGTTCCCAAGGTTTACCGCGAGTTTGCTCACTAATCCGCAGCTTCTGCTGCATCGCGGCTTTGGCCAGCATATGGGCGCTGACCGGTGCGGTGATAAACAGAAACAGGGCAATCAGCAGTTCATGCAGGCTGACGCCTTCGCCACGAAAGCTGAAGTAGATCAGCGAGGCGATTACCATACCGCCCACGCCAAGGGTGCTGGCCTTGGTCGGCCCATGCAGGCGCATAAAAAAATCTGGCAGGCGGTAGAGGCCAATCGCGCCGATCAATGCGAACAGGCTGCCGATCAGCAGAAACAGCGCCACCAGCGCTTCGATCCAGGTATCCATTCAACAACCTCCATAGAACGCTTTTACGATCTCGCGAGCTAGAGCCATGCAAGGCAAGGCAAGGCAAGGCAAGAACAGGCGAGGATGCGGAGTTTACGAGCTGTAAATGAGCAATCCGAGACGCCGCGTCCCGGCCTGTTCTTGACGCAGCAGGGCCGACGCGCAGCAGATCGTAAACTCGTTCCTATTCGATGATGTCGCCACGCAGCAGATACTTGGCCACTGCTACTGTGCCAATAAAGCCCATCACCGCAATCAGCAGGGCCGCTTCAAAATACAGGCTGGAGCCCAGCCAGACACCAAACAGCACCAGCATGGCAATCGCGTTGATATACAGGGTGTCCAGGGCCAGGATGCGGTCGGGCAAGTCCGGACCAATGATCAAGCGAGCCGTGGTCAGTATCAGGGCCATGCCGATGATTACCAGGCACAGCGGAATCACGTAGGCGAGCATGTGAATACCTCCAGCAGGGGGGCCTCGTAGCGCTGTTTAATTTCCGCCACCAAGGCCTCGACATCGGGCACATCCAGGCCATGCACCAGCAAGAGCTTGCGGTCATCACTGAGGTCGGCGGACACCGTGCCAGGGGTCAGGGAGATGATGCTGGTGAGCATGGTCAGAGCCAGTTCGTCCTCCAGCACCAGAGGAATCTCCACAAAAGCCGGACGCAGCTTGGCGGGCGAGCCGAGGATCAGTTTGGCGACCTGCAGGTTGGCCATAACAATGTCGCCAAGGATACGCAGCAAAAACAGGCACAGTTTGAATGGTTTGTAGACCCGTGGCGGGTTGATCCAGAACACCTGGGTCAGCAGTGGAATCGCCCAGCCGAGCAGCGCTCCAAGCAGCAAGTGACCCAGGCTCAGGTCATTGATCAACAGCATCCAGACCAGTAGCAGGCACAAGCTCAGCAGCGGATGGGGTAACCAGCGACGTGCTTTCATCGTGCAACTCCCGATTCGATGATTTGCCGGTACAACGCCAGGTCATGCAGCTGGCTGGCCGTGGCCTCGACGTAACTGAGCAGCGGCGCGGCACCGACCATCAGCAGCAGGCTTAGCAGCAGCAAGCCAGCACAGGCCAGCAGCCGGCCGTAATCCAGCTCAGCACTGTCCAGCTGGCTCAGGCCAACGCGCCAGAACAGCATGCTGCCGGCACGGCTCAGAGCAATCAGGGTCAGCAAGCCGCCGCCCAGTACAACCGGCCAGAGCAACAGCGCCTGCAGGCCAGGCTCCAGCGAACGCAGCAACAGCAGCTTGCCGATAAACCCGGAGAGCGGCGGTAGACCGGCCACGGCAATTGCGCCAAAAAAGAACAAACCACCGAGCAGGTGCGGATTTTGCAGCGCCGGGCCCTGCACCAGCAGCGCTTGTTTTTCACCACGCTGACGGGCAATCAAGTCAGCCAGCAGGAACAACCCACCGGCCACCCAGGTGCTGTGCACCAGGTAATACAGGGCAGCGGCCAGGGCTTGCTCAGTGCCGATGGCAATACCGGCGAGCAAGGTGCCGACCGACACCACCACCAGGTAGGCCAAGAGCCCTTGCAGGCTGACTGCAGCCAGCGCGCCGATCACGCCCAGCGCCAGAGTCAGCAGGGCAATCGGCCAGAGCCAGTCGTTGGCCATATTGGCCAGGCTGCCGGCCTCGTCACCGAAGATCAGCGTGTATACACGGATAATCGAGTACAGGCCGACCTTAGTCATGATCGCAAACAGTGCGGCGACCGGCGCGGTAGCCGAGGCATAGGCCTTGGGCAGCCAGAAATACAGCGGCAGAAACGCTGCCTTGAGGCCGAACACCACCAGCAGCAATAAGCCGGCAGCGCCGAGCAGCGCTGCGTCATCCGGCCCGGCAGCGGCCACCCGAATGGCCATATCGGCCATATTCAGGGTGCCGGTGATGCCATACAGCACGCCCACCGCGAGCAGGAAGAACGCCGAACCTACCAGGTTCAGCACCACGTAATGCAACCCCGCACGCACCCGCTCTACCCCGCCGCCATGCACCAGCAACGCATAGGAGGCGATCAGCAGGATTTCAAAGAACACGAATAAGTTGAACAGGTCGCCGGTGAGAAAGGCGCCGTTGATACCCATCAGCTGGAACTGGAACAGCGCATGGAAACTCTGCCCACGCTGATCATCACCGCGCACCGCATACAACAAGGCAAAGCTGCCGAGCACCGCCGTAACTACCAGCAGCAAGGCGCTCAGGCGATCAAGCAGCAAGATGATGCCGAAGGGTGCTGCCCAGTTACCGGCGGCATATACCTGCAGCACGCCCTGATCGGCCAACCAGAGCAGATAGCCGCTCAATGGCAACAACAACAAGGTGGCCACAAGCGACAGACTGCGTTTGACCCGCAGGCTTAGGCCCGCGCCCAGCAGTAACAGGCTGCCGGCAAACATCGGCAGCAGGATTGGCAGGATCAAGCCGTGATTCATTGCGCAGGCTCCTGGCCGTCAACATGGTCGGTCTGGGTTTCGCCAACGCTGCGCAGCGCCAGCACCACGACGAAGGCGGTCATGGCAAAGCCGATCACGATGGCGGTTAACACCAGCGCCTGCGGCAATGGGTCAGCGTATTCAATGCCCTGGCCGATCACCGTGACCACGCCGCTCTGCAGGCGGCCCATGGCAAACAGAAACAGGTTGACCGCATAGGAAATCAGCGTCAGCCCCAGCACTACCGGGAAGGTCCGCGCGCGCAGCAGCAGGTACACACCGCTGGCGGTGAGGATGCCCAGAGTCGCGGCAAATATGGCTTCCATCTCAAAGCACCTCTTCTACAGCTTTCTCCTGGGTCAACTTGCCCAGGTTGGCGAGAATCAGCAGGGTCGCGCCGACCACCGTCAGGTACACGCCCAAGTCGAAGAGCATGGCGGTGGCCAGCTCGATTTCACCGATCAGCGGAATGTCGAAATGACCGAAAGCAGAGGTCAGGAACGGCCGATCAAACAGCCAGCTGCCCAGGCCGGTCAGCCCGGCAATCAATACGCCGAGACCGGCCATGCCCTGATAGTTCAGCGGCAGGCGCGATTGCGTCCACTGCACACCACTGGCGACGTACTGCAGGATCAACGCCACCGCCGTGACCAAGCCGGCGATAAAGCCGCCGCCGGGCAGGTTGTGGCCGCGCAGGAAGATAAACACCGAGACCAGCAATGCCATCGGCAACAGCACACGTGACAGGGTGGCGAGGATCAGCGGATGGCGATCACGCGCCCAGTTACGGCCCTGCGCATCAACCTTCGGCTGGAACAGACGCAAGCCGTCAAGCAGGGCGAAAATACCCACGGCGGCAATCGCCAACACGGTGACTTCGCCCATGGTATCGAAGCCACGGAAGTCCACCAGAATCACGTTGACCACGTTAGTGCCGCCGCCGCCCGGTACGCTGTTCTCCAGGAAGAACGCCGAAATACTGTCGTACGGCCGCGTCAGCACGGCGAACACCAGCATCGCCACCATCACGCCAGTGCCGACCGCCAAGGTGAAATCGCGCAAGCCACGCAGGCTGCTCGATTCGATGCGGGTCTGCGCCGGTAGAAAGAACAATGCGAGCATCAACAGGATGATCGTCACCACCTCTACCGACAGCTGGGTCAGGGCCAGGTCAGGTGCCGAATAACGGGCAAAGGCCAGGGCCACCATAAGCCCAACCACGCTGAGCATCAGCAACGAGACCAGACGCTGGCGATGGAAGATAACCGTCACCAATGCGGCCAGGGCCATGATGCCGAGGCCCAAGGCAGTGATGCCGTCGATCTCCGCCATGGCCAGCGGTCCGCTGATTTGTGGCAACGAACTCAGGCCCTGGGTCACCACGATTAACGCTGCAGCGAGTAACAGCGCCAGGTAACGCTGCAGCGAAGCATTTTCTAACCATCGGGTCACGGCGGTACACGCCTGGATCACAAGCACTACACCACGTTCAAAGATCAACTTGGCATCTACGCTCGGCAACCCGGCATACCAGCGGAACAACGGCTGGCGGAACACGTACACCAGAATCCCGCCGAACAGGGCGATAAAGCTCATCAGCAGTGGCAGGTTGAGGCCATGCCAGATTGCCAGGCTATAAGTCGGCACATCGCCGCCCAGGGTTGCCGAAGCAGCTGCCGCCAGCAGCGGGGCCACGGTGTAGGCCGGCACGATCCCCACCAGCAGGCAGAGAAACACCAAAATCTCCACCGGCACCTTCATATAGCGCGGCGGCTCATGCGGTGGGTAATGCGGCAGGTCGATTGGCTCGCCGTTGAAAAACACGTCGTGGATAAAGCGCAACGAATAAGCCACCGAGAACACCCCAGCCAGGGTTGCCGCCGCCGGGATCACCCAGTTGAAGCTGCCCAGCAGGTGCTGGTTGAGCGTCTCGCTGAAGAACATTTCCTTGCTCAGGAAGCCATTGAGCAGCGGCACCCCGGCCATCGCCGAGGCCGCCACCATGGCCAGCACGGCCGTATGCGGCATGTACTTCCACATGCCGTTGATACGCCGCATATCGCGGCTACCCGTTTCGTGATCAATGATCCCCGCAGCCATAAACAGCGAGGCCTTGAAGGTGGCGTGGTTGATGATGTGGAACACCGCCGCCACGGCGGCCAGGCGAGTATCCAGACCGAACAGCAAGGTGATCAAGCCCAGGTGGCTGATGGTCGAATAGGCCAGCAGGCCCTTGAGGTCATGCTGAAACAGCGCCATCCCGGCACCGACCAGCAAGGTCACCAGGCCGGTGATGCTGACCAGGTAGAACCACCACTCAGACCCCGCCAAGGCTGGGTACAGACGCGCCAGCAGAAACACCCCAGCCTTGACCATGGTCGCCGAGTGCAGATACGCCGACACCGGCGTCGGCGCGGCCATCGCATGTGGCAGCCAGAAATGGAACGGGAACTGCGCCGACTTGGTGAACACCCCCAACAGCACCAGAATCAGCGCCAGCGGGTATAGCTCATGGGCGCGAATGGCGTAACCAGCAGCCAGCACCTGAGACAACTCGAAACTGCCCGCGATATGGCCGATCAACAGAATCCCGGCGAACAGCGCCAGGCCACCGCCGCCCGTCACGGCCAAGGCCATGCGTGCACCTTTGCGGGCATCCGAACGGGCGCCCCAGAAACCGATCAGCAGGAACGACGACAGGCTGGTCAGTTCCCAGAACATCAGCATCAGCAGCAGGTTTTCCGAGAGCACCACGCCGAGCATCGCGCCCATAAACAGCAGGAGGAAGGCGAAGAAGCGCCCCATCGGCTCCTTTTTCGCCAGGTAGTAACGCGCGTAGAGAATCACCAGCAGGCCAATACCGAGAATCAGTAGGGCAAACAGAAAACCCAGGCCATCCAGGCGCAAACTGAGATTCAGGCCCAGAGCCGGCAACCACTCCAGCTTGACCCTGAGCAGCTCGCCAGCAAACACCGCAGACTGCTGCGAGAACAACAGTACCAGAGCCGTCAGCGGTGCCAATGCAGCCGCCACCGCGCAGGCGGAACGGCCCAGGCGCTCGGCGAACAAAGGCAGAAAAATACCGAGAAATGGCAAGGCGATGATCAGCGCAAGCGTCATAGAAAAACCTCTTAATACAAACCCGGCACGTCCCCGTACCCGGCTGACTCCCTAACCTGCTTACTGGCCGCAGCCGCAGGATTCACCTGAGCTGCAACCCGCGCAAAAGTATTGCACCGCGCGGCGACTAAAGCCCGTCGACGCCAAAACGTGCGCGATTATCCATAACTATCGGCCAACCGTCATGGATAGAATTATTACTAAACGCTGTGTTTTCCACGAGCTTGCCTGAAAAGCCTGCGAAACGCCGATAAACATCTGGTTTATCTGGAAAAAAGGCAATAAAAAACCGGATCAGTCGGGACTGATCCGGCCTCTTCGACACTCACTGAGTAACGCGGCTGGTGCCATTCACGGTCATGATGCGCACACGCTCACCGACGCGAAAAATCTGATTTTCTTCGACGGCCTGAACATAGGCACGCATGCTGCCGTCGTCTTCGCGCACGGTGATTTCCACACCCTGGGTACGGGTCAGACCTTCCTCAGTCATCGCCCCCAACAGGCCACCGGCCACTGCGCCAATCACCGCAGCCACCGCACTACCCCGCCCGCCGCCGATGCCACTACCGGCCACGCCGCCAATAACCGCACCAGCACCTGCGCCAATTGGGGTTTTCGTGCCTTCGATTTTCACCGGGCGCAACGATTCGATAGTGCCCATGCGTACGGTCTGCACGGTGCGTGCTTCATCGCGTGAGTAGGTGTCACCAGTCAGGCTGGAGGCGCAGCCGCCCAACAGGGCCAGCACGGAAAACGAGGCAGCCAACAGAAAGGGTTTACGCATGATTGTTTCTCCAGTTAGGCAGACGCTCATTAAAACGCCTGCGCAGCTCAGCTGTCACCCGCAAATATGCAGCAAAACTTTACCCATGCCGCAGCACAGGGCCACGGCGCGACACTTCGCCGCGTGCAATCTCAGCATCCAATCAGCCTAAGCTAGAGCTTAGCTTGGGGGATTTATGGATTACTTTATTGTCGCCATCACCAGTGTTGCCGGGCTGTACTTCCATTGGTGGCTGTATGTGCGGATCAAGCGCTGGATCGACCGCGACCTTGCGCTGTCACTGGCTGGCGACTCAACAGCCAAGCGCAGCTATATGCTCGCTCGCCTGGCTGAGGCGCAGGCCGCCGGCATCAAACGCAACGACCTGCCAGCCTGGCTGGAGCACGCCGCCGCACAATACTCCGGCGACTAAGCGCGCTCAGGGTGCTAGGCGCTCACGCAGCCAGGCAGCGCCCTGCAGGCGGAAGTTCAGACGGTCATGCAGACGACTGGAGCGGCCCTGCCAGAACTCGATGCGTTCCGGCAGCAAGCGATAACCGCCCCAGTGCGGCGGGCAATGCGGCGCGCGATCCAGAAAGCGTTGCTCGGTCTCGGCCAGCAGGCCTTCCAGTTCGGTGCGATCGGCAATCACCCGGCTCTGCGGCGAAGCCCAGGCGCCCAAGCGGCTGCCCAGCGGACGCACCTGGAAGTAGGCATCGCACTCTTCGCTACTGACTCGCTCAACACGCCCCTCAATACGCACCTGCCGCTCTAGGCTGGGCCAGAAGAAGGTCATGGCGGCAAAGGGATTGGCGGCCAGATGCTGGCCTTTGGCGCTGTCGTAGTTGCTAAAGAAGGTAAAGCCCCTGGCATCCAGACCTTTGAGCAGCAGCACCCGACAGTGCGGGCGCCCTTCTCCATCGACGGTCGCCAGGGTCATGGCATTAGGTTCGACCGGCAATTGCTCGGTCTTCACCGCTTCGGCAAACCACTGCTCAAATAATGCAAAAGGCTCAAGCGGCGCTTGTGCTTCGCTCAAGCCATCGCGGGTGTAGTCACGACGCATATCAGCCAAGGTTTGAGTCATCGGCACATCCTCTCAACAGAAGCTGCCTAGCTTACCCGCGAGCGCTCTATTTGGCTTGATCCACAGCAACACCAATAACGTTAGAGCCTATTGGCTGCTGGCTGGTTTGTCGGCTTTAGCCACGGTTTTCGCGCTCTTGTCAGTCACAGGCTTGACCGCGGCGACTGCAACGGCGGGCGCAGGCTGGCTGTACTTGGAGATCAGCGCATTGAGGGTGGCTTTCGAGGTCAGGAGAATTTCCACCCGACGGTTCAGCGCACGGCCCTGCTGACTGTCGTTGGCCGCGCGTGGCATGTCCGAGCCAAGGCCTTTGACCATCAGGCGGTTCTGCTTGAGGCCGCTGAGGCGGAAAATCGAGGTAAAGGCACGAGCGCGCTGGTGGCTCAGTTCGCGATTAGCATTCACTTCACCACTGCTGTCTGCATGACCAAGAATCAGCACGCCAATGGTTTCATCGCTTTCCAGCAGCTTGGCCATACGGCTCAGTGGGCCCAAGGTACTCGGCAGCATCATGTTTGGGCGGTCCGGGTTAAACGAACCCTGCACAGGCGCGGTAACTACCAAGAGGTTTTCGCGGCGCTCGAACTCAAAATGAGTGCCTTTGATCGCTTCACGCACCTTCGGCTCATACACATCCAGCCAGGCCTGGGTAACTGCAGGTGGCGGCATAGGCACCACTTTCGGAGCAGGCTTTGCGGATTTGTCGAAAGCACTGCAACCGCTGATCAGAACACACAGGGCGATAGCGAGAGTTTTGTTAGCGAGCATCAGGTATCCACACGTGATAAGCAAAAAAGGAGCGGGCCACTGGCCCGCTCAGAGGCGGACCATGCCATGTTGCGCAGCAGTCTAGCCGAGCTCGCTATAAACAATCAGCTAACAAACGCGCAAGTTTCTGCGCACGGGGGTCCATCAAGACGAACGGTCCTAGATTATTGGTGACAAAACCAAAAGCCACATCCCGCTCTGGGTCGGCAAAGCCAATGGAGCCGCCGGCTCCAGGGTGGCCAAAGGCGCGCGGCCCCATGCCGTACGTAGCGTTGGCGACCTCTGGCTGGTCGAGCATGCAACCCAGACCGAAGCGGGTCCGGGTCAGCAAGGTTTTGTCATCGCCCACCGCATGCTCGCGGGTCAGCTCAGCCAGCAACTCGCTTTCCAACAACTGGCCATCCAACAAACCACTGTAGAAACCGGCCAGGCTGCGGGCATTGCCATGGCCGTTCGCCGCAGGCTGTTGCATACGTCGCCATTCAGGCTTGTTGGTGCTGGTCATGATCGACGGCGGATTGGTAAAGGCGCGCGTACTCATGGCCGCAGGCTCGCTCATCATGGTTTTGAGCAGGCGCTGGGCTGCCGCATCGCCGAAATTACCCTTACCACGGGAAATGATTGCCACCCGGTCAAACTCTTCATCCGCCAGGCCGACATGGAAATCCAGCCCCAAGGGTTTGGCCGTGCGCGCGACGATGGATTCGCCCGGCCCGCGCCCCTCGACCCGACGCAACACCTCACCCACCAGCCAGCCGTAGGTGATCGGCGCATAACCATGGCCCTCACCCAATGCCCACCAGGGTTGCTCGGCGGCCAGGGCCGTGGTCATCGCCTGCCAATCGTACAGCGCCTCAGCCGGCAGCATCTGGCGCAAGGCCGGCAGCCCGGCCTGATGGCTGAGCAAGTGCCGCAGGGTGATCTTGTCCTTGCCGGCTGCGGCAAAGTCGGGCCAGTAGCGCGCCACCGGTGCATCCAGTTCGAGTTTGCCTTCGCCCACCAGTTGCAGGGCGGTGACTGCGGTAAAGGTCTTGGTGCAGGAAAACAGGTTGAGGATGGTGTCGCTGTGCCAGGCCTGCTGGCCATCCTTGTCGGCCACACCGGCCCACAGATCCACCACGGTTTCGCCGCCAATTTGCACGCAAAGCGCCATGCCGCGCTCCTGCGGCTCTTCAAACAACGCCGCAAAGGCGTCTCTCAGCGACTCGAACTTGAGGTCGAAATAACCCTGTATCTGCACCACCCTGCTCCCCTTTTTCATACTCGGCCAAATGCTCGGCCGATTGTTTCAGCTCTAACGCCTGTGGAGAACCCTGCGCAAGGTTGGCAACCCCACTATCAGCCCGACGAATAGCCTTTTACGGAACCGCCGGCACTGGCGTACTCACCGTTTCGAGCAGCGTTTTCGGCACATCCAGGTTGGCTTTGCGCACGGCTTTGACAAAGCCATCCCACGGCCGGTCGGTGATGCCGACCAGACCCAGATGGCCATTTTCGCCATCCAGCAAACGTCCGGTGACCGGTTGATCGAGGTACTGAAACCAGTGCAAACCGACGATCTGCGGCTCTTCCAGGGCCTTGGCCAGAAAATGCGCATAGGCCGGGCCGCGTTCTTCTTCCTTGTACACCTCGGCAACCCCGCCCCAGAACGGCCCACGGTCACGCGAGCCGAAGTGGAACTCGGTGACCATCAGCGGCTTGTCCAACTGGCGCAGCGCGGCAAAGTCATAACCGTGCTGTGGCTCGCGGGTGTAGAAGTTGAAGCTCAGTACATCGCAGAACTCGGCGCAGGCATTCACCGCCTCGGGGATGCTGCTGGCGAAACGGCCACCCAGCAGCAGGTGATTGGGCGCGTGCCAGTCGAGCGAATCGGCAATGGTCTTAAAGTAGGTTGCGGCATACAGGCGCAAGAATGCCTGCATGTCCTTCTCGATAGCCGGGAACTCGGCACTTGGCAGCGGCGCCTGAAAGCCAGGATCTTCCATCAGTTCCCAGGCCGGCAGCTCGATACCCCAGGCGCGGGACAGGCCATTGTGGTTACGGTACTTGTCGCGCAGCTGTTTGAGGAAGGCGCGCTTGGCCGGCACATCGGTGCTCAGGCGCAGCGTGGCGTAAGCCAGGGCGTAGCGGCCGTTAGGATCATCCGCAGGACCGGCCCAGGCCAGTTCGTTATCGGCGAAATAACCAAGCAACCAGGGATTTTCACGATGATCGCGCGACGCGATTGCCACGGCACGCTCGGTGGCCATGGCGAACCGCGGATCGAACGGGTCAGGCATCGCGCCCCACCAGTCGACACCGGTGCTGATAGTGGCGTAATCGCCATGAATCGACAGCGGAATGCTGAACGGCATGCGGGTATCGCCGCCAAATGTCGGGTCGCTCCAGTTACCCAGCGTGTTAAAGCCCCAGGCCTGCAGACGATCCTGGCTCAGCGTGCGCCACGCCGCAGGATCAAGCTGGCCATAACTGCGCTGCAGGTTGGCCTTGTAGAAATCGAACCAGCGCCCGCTGGCAAACGCCCGTCCCTGGTTGGCGCCAGTGTCGCTGCGGCTGTCGGAGGTGCCGAAATAGGCCGCGAGTGCCTCACCCGGCTGCGGCAACCCGGCAAACATCGCCTCACGCCCCTCAACGTAGGTGGCGCTCTGCTGCGTAGTTACCGCATTGACGCCCAGCGAGTAGAACGGATGGCCTTCTGGCGTTACCAGATACCAGCGGCCATCACGTTTCTCGGTGCGAAAGAAACCGCTCGCCTCAAACGGCTGCCCGCCAGTCCAGCCAGCAAATTTGTCCTGTGCGGGACGTTCAGCCAGCCAGGCATGCAGTTGCTTCTGCTCTTGGGCCACGGCCTGCTGCAGTTGCTCATCGTTCTTGACCTTGCCCGGCCAGTCGGCTCGCGCATATTGGCCGTAACTGTCGACGATACCGGCATAGGCCGCAGTCGCGAACTGCTCGTCGGTCACGCCAAACTGGCTGATCAGAATATGTTGCGCGGCTTTCGGCTGCGGCATGGACAGGGTGACGGCACTGACTTTGCTCAGGTCCAGCGCCCCGCTGACTGTATCCGCCAGCAGCAGGCGCTGGCCTTTGTACGTCCAGGGCATCGGCACGCCGGCACGCATGCCTTGATCGCGGGGCGAAGCCGCCTGCAAAGGAATCAACAAAGTTTGCGCAGGGCCAGCAGGCAGGGCGATGCGCGTGCTCAGACGCTGGCCGTCAGTGCTCTCGATCAGCACATCCAGGGTCAGCGCCCAGTCCATGGCGTTCTGCACACGCAAGCTAACCTGCGTCTGCTGCGACCAGTCCCAGCTACCGTTTTGCGGGGTCAGCCGCAGGCTCGGCTGCTCGGCGGGGTGGAAGGTCACCCGCCGCAGCACTTCACCTTGCGGGGTCGGCTCGCCGATACGGTTGGGCAAATCGGCATCTTGCGTGGTGACTTGTACGGCATCCATTGGCCGAACAAAGTTGAACAACTCCTGCGGCCCTGTCGCCATAGCGTTGCCGACAAAACCCACGAGCGCTGAAAGCAGAACAGCCGTTTGCAACCTGCGCTTAACCTTCACGAACCACACTCCCGCATTGTTTCAACCGACCTGGGCAATACTGCCCGAGGCAAAATTCAGGCCCTGGTGACTATCAAGGCATTGTTCACGCGCCATTGGAGCCGATAAGACTCAATGAGTTGCTTACCAGTCCGCTGAAAACTACCTGCGTTGGCCATACTGCGTTAAAAACGGCCTCGGAAAGCCGCTTGCGGCTAACGCGCTTTAGCGTGACCCGGAGGGCGAGTGAAACGAGTCATGCTCATTCACAGCCAGTAAATTCCGCTTCCTTGGCCATTCTTGCCTTGCCTGCCTCGCCCACGTTTTCCATCAGCCTGGTAACCGACAGGCGAACTGCTAACTGATTTCCCGACGAAACGGCGGCAAGGCATTGAGAATCGACTTGCCATAGCGCTGAGTGACCACGCGCCGGTCGAGCAAGGTGATGATGCCGCGATCGGCCTCAGTGCGCAGCAAACGCCCACACGCCTGCACCAAGCGCAAGGACGCGTCCGGCACAGCGATTTCCATAAAGGGGTTGCCGCCGCGCGCTTCGATCCATTCGGCCAGGGCCGCTTCTACTGGGTCGTCCGGCACGGCGAAGGGGATTTTGGCGATCACCACATGCTCGCAGTAAGCGCCAGGCAGATCGACGCCTTCGGCAAAACTGGCCAGGCCGAACAGCACGCTCTCCTCGCCGGAATCGACCCGCGCCTTATGCTTGTTCAACGTTTCCTGCTTGGACAGGTTGCCCTGGATAAACACCCGCTTACGCCAGTCGCGCTCCAGGCCATCGAAGACCTCCTGCATTTGCTTGCGCGAGGAGAACAGCACCAGGGTGCCGCGCGAGCCCTCAACCAGACCAGGCAGGTCGCGAATGATCGCCGCCGTGTGCGCCACCGCATCACGCGGATCGGCATTCAGGTTAGGCACCCGCAGCACACCAGCATCGGCGTGATGAAACGGGCTCGGCACTACGGTGGTGACCGCCACTTTCGGCAAGCCTGCACGCATGCGGTAGCGATCAAAAGTGCCCAACGCTGTTAGGGTCGCCGAGGTCACCAGGGCGCCGTAGGCGACATTCCACAGGTTACGGCGCAGGGTTTCGGCGGCCAGGATCGGGCTGGCGTTGACCTCGATATCAAACAACGCGCCGCTGTCGGCCAGGGTCAGCCAGCGCGCCATCGGTGGGCTTTCCTCCGGGTCTTCAGCAGTAAAGGCCAGCCACAGCTCCCAGTTGCCCTTGGCCCGCGCCAGCAGGCTGCCGAACAAGGGGTACCATTCCTCGGCCTGATGACTGGCAATACCGACAGCGCCCTCACCATCCATGGCTTCCTTGAGCTGTTCGGTCACGCCGGTAAACAGATCATTGAGTTTGGAAAAACCCTTTTTCAGCTCCAGGCCCAGTTCGGTCAGATGCTCCGGTACCACACCGCCGACAAAGCGATGGCGCGGCCGCTCGCGGCCCTGCATATCCTCACCTGGCTTGAAATCGGCCACCTGCTCGCAAGCGGCAAACATAAACTGCTGCTGGGTTTTGATCTCTCGTGCCAGTTCCGGCACCTGCTCGATCAACCTGCCTATATCCCCCGGCAAAGGGTTCTGCGCCAGCAGCTTGGTCAGATTCTTGTCGACCTGAGTCAGCCAATCGGCAGTCGAGCGCAGACGGGTGAAGTGAGCAAAATGGCCGATGGCCTTGTCTGGCAGGTGATGGCCTTCGTCGAACACGTAAAGGGTGTCGCGCGGGTCCGGCAGCACCGCCCCACCACCCAAGGCCAGATCGGCCAGGACCATGTCATGGTTGGTGACGATCACATCAACCTTGCCCATGCCCTCGCGTGCCTTGTAGAAGGCGCACTGCTGAAAGTTCGGGCAATGGCGATTGGTGCACTGGCTGTGATCGGTGGTCAGTTGCGACCAGCGCGTGTCTTCCAGCTCTTCCGGCCAGCTGTCACGATCGCCGTCCCATTTATTGCCGGCAAGTTTTTCGATCATCGTGGTGAACAGTTTCTGGCTCTGCTCATCCACATCAATCTTGAAGCCTTCTTCCTCGAACAACTGGGCAGTGGCGCTCTGCGCCTGGCCTTCCTGCAGCAGGATATCCAGCTTGGACAAGCACAGATAACGGCCCCGCCCCTTGGCCAGGGCGAAGCTGAAATTCAGCCCGCTATTGCGCATCAGGTCCGGCAGATCCTTGTGCACGATCTGCTCTTGCAGGGCCACGGTGGCAGTGGCGATCACCAGACGTTTGCCCGCGGCCTTGGCAGTAGGAATCGCGGCCAGGCTGTAGGCCACCGTCTTGCCCGTACCGGTGCCGGCCTCAACCGCCACCACCGCAGGATCTCCTAGACGTCGGCCTTCGTCGTCAGTCTTGATTGCCCCTAGCACCTTGGCAATTTCAGCAATCATCAGGCGCTGGCCATAACGCGGCTTGAGCGACTTGGCTTCGAGAAAACGGGAATAGGCGCCCTGAATCTGGGACTTGAGTTCGGTACTGAGCATGGGGTCTTGACGCGAAAAGGCTGGATAAATTTTCAGTGTTTGTAATCGGCGGCTATCATAGCGCGCTAATTGATCCCGCGCTGAACCGCTTAACCAACAGGAGTGCCTGCATGACCCCAAACGCCTTCGTCTACAGCCTGCACCTGCTCGCCGCCCTGATCTGGGTGGGTGGCATGTTCTTCGCCTGGGTGATCCTGCGCCCGGCAGCCGTCGTCGCGCTGGAAGCCCCGTCTCGCCTGAAACTCTGGCTAGAGGTCTTCCCACGGTTTTTCTACTGGGTGTGGGCTGCAGTGATCGTACTGCCGGTGACCGGCGTGGGCATGCTGCACCTGCGCTTTAACG
>JAHJXZ010000197.1 GCA_018827205.1 Gammaproteobacteria bacterium
CATCGACGATCAGGACTTTTTCGATGCGGTGCTTGTGCAGCAGCTCGCGCACTACGTCTTTATCGGCACCTTCCGGGACGGTGACCAGACGCTCTTTCGGCGTCATCACTTCACGCACAGTGGCGTCCAGGCGGTTCTCGAAACGCACGTCACGGGAGGTGACGATGCCGACCAGGTCACCATCGCTCAGCACCGGTACACCAGAGATGTTGTGCATGCGGGTCAGGTCGAACAGATCACGCACGGTGGCGTCGGCTTCGATGGTGATCGGATCCTTGACCACGCCCGCCTCGTAGCGCTTGACCTTGCGCACCTCGGCAGCTTGCTGCTCGACGGTCATGTTCTTGTGGATGATGCCGATGCCGCCTTCCTGAGCCATGGCAATCGCCAAACGGGCTTCAGTCACGGTATCCATGGCAGCAGAGAGCAATGGGATATTCAGCTCGATACCACGGGTCAGGCGCGTTTTGAGGCTGACATCCTTCGGCAGAACTTCGGAATAACCTGGAATAAGTAGAACGTCGTCGAAGGTTAGAGCTTCTTGACTGATACGCAGCATGGCGGGGGCTCCCGGACGGGAAAATTGGAAGCGCGCCATTATACTCAGACGCCCCCCTGCACTCAACGCAAACAATCACATTGCTCTGCACCCGCTTACGCAGCGCTATCCAAGCGCAGAACAAGACGAATACAATAATGATTCTCAAAAACACCCGCGACTGAGTAGTAAATGCCTTACAACCGCTTCTCTTACAGTCCACATGCTTGGCGCGCCACCCTGCTCGCCCTCGCTTTGGCACCAGCTACAAACAGCCTCGCCGCCGAAACCACCAGCCCACTTGAGCTGCCAAGCCAGGCTGTTACCGCAACCCGTGAAGCCGAAACGGGTTACACCACCAAAACGGCCAGCACCGCCAGCAAAAGCGCCGTACCGATCATGCAGGAAGCCCAAGCCGTACAAGTGGTGACCGAGCAGGTGATCGAGGACTATCAGGTGCAGTCGCTGGACGACGCAATGAAGTTCGTCAGCGGCATTACCCAGAGCAATACCCTGGCCGGAACCCAGGATGGCTTCGTTAAACGCGGTTTCGGCAGTAACGCTGACGGCTCAATTCTGCGTGACGGCATCCGTTCCAGTCTGTCGCGTAACTTCAGCGCCACTACTGAGCGTGTGGAAGTACTCAAAGGGCCGGTCTCCTTGCTTTATGGCGCACTGGAGCCTGGCGGCCTGATCAACGTCATCAGCAAACAACCGGAATACCTTCGTTACAGCAAAGTAAGCGGCGAACACTCAAGCGCTGGGGGTGGCAACCTGTCCTTCGACACCACCGGCCCACTGGGCGACAGCGGCTTTGCCTATCGCCTGATTGCTGAACGACAGCACGAGGACTATTGGCGCAACTTTGGTGCGGACAACCACACCCTGATCGCCCCGTCCTTAAGCTGGACCGGCGATGACCTGCGCATCAGCCTGGCTTATGAACGCAAGGAGTACTCAACGCCAGTGGATCGCGGCACGGTGATCGTCAACGGTAAGCCGGCAAATACTCAGTACAACGCCCGCTTCAACGAGCGTTGGGCAAAAGCCGAAGGCACCGATGAGCTATTCACTGCCAAAGTCGAATATCAGCTCAACCCGGACTGGCTAAGCCGCCTGACCTACGGCGGGAACAACGAGCGCTACGACTATGCCGAGGCGCGTCCCAACACGCTCAACGCAACCACCGGCGCACTCAGCCGCCGCGCTGATGGCAGCAAGCACGACAATCAAACTCAATATCTGGCTTGGGACTGGATCGGCAATAGCACGCTGTTCGGCCAACGCCATGACCTGCTAATCGGTGCCGACACCGAGCGCGTCGACAACTTCCGTGGTGATACCTATCGCGGCACAGCTGTAGGCGGTTTCAATATCTATCAGCCGGTCTACGGCAAACTCCCCGAGCCATCGGCGCTGAGCAGCACGCAAAGCGATAGAAGCAACGAGCTGCACTCACGCTCGCTGTATGTGAAAGACAACTGGCACCTCAATGAGCAATGGATAGTGGTCGCCGGCGCTCGCTATCAGCACTTTGAGCAGTTGGTCGAACAAGGCCGTGGCAACCGCTACACGAAAACCACCGACCGCCAAGACAACGCCTTCCTGCCGTTTGCCGGCTTGGTTTACCAGCTCAACCAACAGGTTTCGCTGTACGGCAACTACAGCCGCTCGTTCGTGCCCAACGCCTCCGACACTGACACGGGGCAGGCATTCGACCCGGAAGAGGGCCGCAGCTACGAAGTGGGCGTCAAGCTCGACCTGGGCAATGCCCTCACGGCTAGCGCGGCGCTGTTCGACATCGAGAAAGAAAACGTTGTGGTGAGCAACAACGGCACCTCGCAAGCGGCCGGCAAGGTGGGTTCACAGGGTGTGGAAATCGACGTCAGCGGGCGCCTTACCGAACGCTGGGAGCTGCTCGGCACTTACGCCTACACCGACACGGAAATCCTCGACGACCCGAAAGATAAGGGCAATGCACTGGTCAATGCCGCGCAAAACACCGCCAGCCTATACCTGACCCATCACCTGGCCCTGCCCAGTGAGGCGGGGCAATGGCGGATTGGCGGCGGTGCGCGCTATGTCGGCGAGCGCGCGGGCGATAACGCCAACAGTTTCTGGCTGGACAGCTACACCGTGGCCGATGCGTTTATCAGCTGGGAAAGCCAGCTACTGGGCGACAAAACCCGCCTGCAACTGAACGCCCGCAACCTATTCAACCAAGAGTACTACCCGTCCAGCGGCGGCAACCTGCGTGTCGCGGTGGGTGAACCGCGCGAGCTGCGCCTGTCAGCCAGCGTCGAGTTTTAACCAGCAACCCGGCTCAGGGATGAGCCGACTCACCCCAGATCCACCCGCACCAACGAAACCGCATAGCCCAAGCGCGCGGCAAACTCGTCGAGAAAGCTCTGCTTAAACCCGGCATCAGCCCAGTTATTGAAGATAAAACCCAGGTTGGAAAAGCCGCAGGGCTGCAAAAATAGAAAGCCGTTGATGTCATCTTCATGACCACAGCGTGGGCAGGTGAAGTTATCCGTATGCCCCGGCATCCACTCATCCAGACTGTCGAACAGTGGCCCGCCCACTTCCTTACGGCACTGCGCGCAGCCCGCCTCTTCCAGAAAGCCGGTGGTCGGGGTGTAGATGCAGCGCTTGTAGATGATCTCCAAGCCATGCACGGCCTGCCCGAACGGCAACAGTTCGGGGCGCTCGACTACCCGTCGCGCACCCTCGGCAATGCCATAGCCCATATGCTTATAGGTACGCCCGCAGGTGGTGAGCTGCTCTTCGATGATGTTCTGCTTAACCAGCCAACGCACAATCAACCGCGCCCGCGCCTCGTGGCCGGGAAAGCTGGAAATCTGCGGCACGATGATGGCTTGCTGCTCGCTCATAACGGTGGCCTCACGGAAAAGGCGCGCAGCTTAACAGCCCTAAATAGACAAACCAGCGTAAACCCCGCCACGGGCAACCGAAGCGGTAAACACTCGTTAACGGGAGCGAATCCGCTAAACCATTAGCCCAGCAGGCTAAGCACTGCCTGCGGCAACTGGTTAGCCTGAGCCAGAATGGCTGTGCCGGCCTGTTGCAGAATCTGGTTTTTGGTCAGCTCGGAGGTTTCGGCGGCAAAGTCGGTGTCGCGAATACGGCTGCGCGCCGCCGAGGCGTTTTCGCCGATGTTCTGCAGGTTGGCGATGGTGTTTTCCAAACGGTTTTGCACCGCGCCAAGCTGGGCACGCTGGCCATCCAGGTTGCTGATTGCACCATTAATCACGCCCAACGCGCTCTGCGCGCCACCGGCTGTGCTGATGTCGATATCCGCCACATCATCCAGCAGGCTGAACTCACTGCCTGAGCGCTGGCTCAGGTCCGTGTCGACATTAATGACGCGAAACGTATCGGCCGACTCATAGCGCACAATACCGTCCACCCGCCCGCCACCGGTGCCATCGCCATTGATGGTTGCCTGCCCGAGCGACGCCAGGCCATCGCCCTCCCGGTCATCGAACTCAAAACCTTCCAAAGTGGCCGCCGTCGTGCTGTCACCGTTGCGGAAGCTGGCCAGCATAATGGCGTCACCACGCTCACTGATCAGCTTGATCTTGCCGTTATCACCGAGGCTGGCGGCGATGCCGGTTTTACCGGTTTCTTTGTTAATTGCATCGATCAGCGCACTGGGGTTGCTGGCATCACTCAGATTGACGGAGATACGCACGCCTTCGGCCTGGCTGCCGTTATTACTGCCATACAGGTTAAAACTCACTGCGCCCGCCGTCAGCCCGCTTAACTCTGCCGAGGTGTAGGCCATTGCATTGACGCCAGTGGTGTCGCTGACTCTATTGACGGACTGCGCTACATCACGAGCGCTGGTAGCGGTAGTCCCGCCGCCAGCGCTAATGGTCCCTGCCGTGCCGAGCAGCCCGGCACTCAAACCGGTCAGCGCTGTGATATTGGCAGCATCTGCACCGGGGGCCAGCTGAAACTGGATGCTGGCTGCACCATTCAATTCCAAAAAATTTGGATTCGGGGCAATTACTGCAGGAGAACCTGCAACGCTGTTGATCCTGTTTTGAAGCCCAAGAACGTTAAAACCACCACCGCCGCCATCAGGATCAAAAGTCCCAAGATCCAGCAACGGCCCTCCATTCACTCGCACCAGCAACCCGCTAACTGTTCCAGGAGTAGATGTTGGGACAGTATTCGTGATGGTCGTCCCAGGCGGGCCGGAAACCACAGTACCCGGCACCGAAGCCGTGCCCGCCGCACCCGCCGCATAGGTAAAGTCTGCCGTACCTAACTTACCCACAATAGTCCCGCTGGCGCCGCCATACCCGGCCGTACCGCCGGCCGCGTTCAGCTCCACAAACCCTAACGCGCCACCGACTACCGCCGCACCGCTGCTGTCATAACGCTGCGCGCCAATACGATCGGTCGCCGCCGAGCCGATCGACACGTTAATGCCTTCATACGCATTGGCGCCCACCTGAAAGTTTTGCGAACCGAAGCTGCCATCGAGCACCTTGCGCCCGGCAAAACTGGTGGTCTGCGCGACCCGATCCAGCTCCTGCTGCAGTTGCGACACCTCGCCCTGAAGGGCGGCACGCTCACTGGCGCCGTTGGAGCCGTTAGCCGACTGCAAGGCCAAATCGCGCATGCGCTGCAAAATGCTGGTGGACTGCTGCAACGCACCTTCGGCGGTTTGCGCCAGCGAGATACCGTCATTGGCGTTGCGCGTGGCCACACCCAGCCCATTGATCTGGCTGGTGAGCCGGTTGCTGATTTGCAGGCCCGCGGCATCATCCTTCGCACTGTTAATGCGAAAGCCGGTGGACAGCCGTTGCAACGAGGTATCCAAGCCTTTCGACGAGGCATTCAGGTTGCGCTGAGTGTTCAGCGAGGCAACGTTGGTATTGACGGTCAGGGCCATACAGCTATCCGATTAAGCCATGAAACTGCCAGACCGAGTGACGGAATGGTTGATACGAACCTTTCGGCCTTAACGCATTTTTCTTGAGTGCTATTTTCGCAACCGCCTGCCTTTGGCTTATGCCGCCATGGACGTATGATGCCGACCATGATCAAAGACCCCTTCCAACGCCTGAACCTCGACCGCGAGGTGCTCAGCGTCAGCCAACTGAACAACCGCGCACGCCTGCTGCTGGAAGATGTATTCGGCGGTATTTGGGTCGAAGGCGAAATCTCCAACCTGGCCAAACCGGCGTCTGGGCATATCTACTTCACCCTTAAAGACAGCCAGGCCCAGGTGCGTTGTGCGCTGTTCCGGCAGAACGCCGCCAAGGTGCGCCAGGCCTTGCGTGATGGCTTGGCCGTTAAAGTGCGCGGCAAGGTCTCCTTGTTTGAAGGCCGTGGCGATTACCAGCTGATTCTCGACGCCGTCGAGCCCGCCGGCGATGGTGCGCTGCGCTTGGCTTTTGAAGCCTTGAAGGAAAAACTCAGTGCGGAGGGCTTGTTCTCAGCCGAGCATAAAGTCGCCCTGCCGCCCCACCCGAAACGCATCGGCATTATCAGCTCACCGACTGGCGCGGTAATCCGCGACATCATCAGCGTGTTCCGCCGCCGCGCGCCGCAGGTCGAGCTGACCCTGATCCCGACTGCCGTGCAGGGCCGCGACGCCACCGCGCAAATCGTCCGCGCGCTTGGCATAGCCGATGCGAAAGGCTTCGATGCGCTGATCCTGGCCCGTGGCGGTGGCTCGCTAGAAGACCTCTGGTGCTTTAACGAAGAGCCGGTGGCCCGTGCCATTGCTGCGTGCATTACGCCCATCGTCAGCGCCGTCGGCCACGAAACTGATGTTTCTATCGCCGATTTTGTCGCCGACGTGCGTGCACCAACACCCTCAGCCGCTGCTGAACTGCTGGCGCCTGACAGCAGTGAGCTGGTGCAACGCCTGCATAACCTTAAGCGCCGCCTGAACCTGCGCATGCAACACCGCCTGGAGCGCGAGCGTATGCGCCTGGACGGCTTGCAGCGACGCTTGCGCCATCCCGGCGAACGCTTGCGTCAGCACGCCCAGCGCGTGGATGACTTGGAAATGCGCCTCAGCCGTGCCTTTGAACGTCAGCTGAAGAACCGCCGCGAACGCCTGACCCACCTGCAGACCCGACTGCTCAGCCTGCACCCGGAGCGTAACCTCAAGCTGCTTGATCAGCGCTTGCAAGCCCTCAGCGAGCGCCTGCAACGCAGCATGCGTGAAGGGCTCAAAGCGCGCCGCCTGCAACTGCATAGCCATGTACAAACGCTGCACGCAGTCAGCCCGCTGGCGACCCTTGGTCGCGGCTACAGCATCTTGCTCGATGAGCGCGGCAGGGCCATTCGTAACGCCGCCGATACTCGTCCTGGCCAGCGCCTGAAGGCACGCCTGGGCAACGGCGAGCTGGATGTGCGGGTCGAAGACAACCATGTGCAGCCGGTCACCCTATCGCTGCTCGACTGACCTTTTTATGCAGGTGGATAAGCTTCGCGTTATCCACCCTACGGATATTCAATGCGCCTATTTACTCTGCTCACCCTGTTCTGCCTCGCCCTACCCGTCCACGCCGAAGGCTTTATCAGTCGTCTACTAAACAAACCGGTGCCCGGCGGTGTGGCAGTAGTTGATCTGGGCACGGGAGAAACCGCGCCCAATGTGCGCTATCAGAGCAAACCGGTATTGGTGATCAAAGAAGATCAGCAGCGCTGGATCGCCATAGTCGGCATCCCCCTGAGCGTGAAGCCTGGCACTCAGCAGATCAGCGTCAATGGCAGCCAGGCATTGAGCTTTCAGGTGGGCAGCAAGCATTACGTCGAGCAACGCATCACCATCAAGAACCAACAGCAGGTCAATCCGAACGCGGCCAACCTCAAACGCATCCAGCGCGAGTTGGCCGAACAGACCCACGCCTACCAGCAATTCAGCCCGCGCCAGCCGAGTAACCTGCTGCTCGACAAACCAGTCAACGGGCCGCTTTCCAGTCCCTTCGGTTTACGCCGTTTCTTTAACGGCGAGGAGCGCAACCCGCACTCCGGCCTGGACTTCGCTGCCAGCCGTGGCACTTCGATCAAGGCACCAGCTGCGGGAAAAGTGATTCTGGTGGGCGATTACTTCTTCAACGGCAAAACCGTATTCGTCGACCACGGCCAAGGCCTTATCAGCATGTTCTGCCATTTGTCGGTGATTGGCGTGAAGGTGGGCGATGAGCTGCCGCGCGGCGGCGTGCTCGGCAAAGTCGGCGCCACTGGGCGGGCCACTGGCCCGCACCTGCACTGGAACGTCAGCCTGAACGACGCCCGCGTCGACCCGGCGATCTTTATCGGTGCATTCAAGCCCTAGCATCTGTACTTACAGCTGCGCCTTGGGTCACGCACAGTGATTTTGCTAAGGTGTGGCCGCTCTAATCGGTGCCCTTTGGGTTTATCCGCACACATTCCCCAAAGGAGCCAACAATGCCGCAAGCGCCCAGCACCTGGTTTGACTGGCTACAGCAGCACAACGAACTTCTCACCCTAGGCTCAGTAGCCTTGCTGCTGTTTGCTGCCTGGCTGGGCAACTGGCTGGTCAAACGCATCCTCGTGCGCGGCCTGTGTCATCTAATCGACGCAACGACTCTAGGGCGAAACGCCCAAGACCTCGACAATCAACTGATTAGGCGCCTGGCCAATGTTGTTCCAGCGCTGCTGATCACTGCCGGTATAGGCTTTATACCGGGCCTGCCAGAGAGCCTGGTAAGCGTGACACGTAACGTCTGCAGCGCATTTATCGTGCTGACTGTGGCCCTGGCCTTGAGCCTCCTGTTAGACATTGCCAATACGCTCTACAACCTTCGCCCTGACGCTCACCTACGGCCGGTCAAGGGCTACCTGCAGGTTCTGAAAATCAGCGTATTCGCGGTCGCGGCGATTCTGATGATCGCCACCCTGATTGATCGCTCGCCGCTGATTCTGCTATCTGGCCTCGGCGCCATGGCCGCGGTGCTGATGCTGATTTTTCAGGACACTCTGCTGTCGCTGGTCGCCAGCGTGCAGATCACTTCCAGCGACATCATTCGCGTCGGTGACTGGGTCGAAATGCCGCAACTGAATGCTGACGGCGATGTGATCGATATCGCCCTGCATACGGTCAAGGTGCAGAACTGGGATAAAACCATCTCCAGCATCCCGACTCGACGCTTTATCACCGACCCGTTCAAGAACTGGCGCGGCATGCAGGAATGTGGCGGTCGAAGGATCATGCGCAGCTTGTACCTGGACCAAACCAGCATCGGCTTTCTCAACCCCGACGAGATTGCTCACCTGCAACACGTCGACCTGCTCGGCCAATACCTACAACACAAGCACAGTGAACTGGGTAGCTGGAACAGTGCGCTAGGTGAGGCTAACCACCTGCCCATCAATACTCGGCGCCTCACCAACATCGGCACGTTTCGCGCCTATGTGGAGCATTACCTGCGTCAGCACCCGCATATCCATCAGGACATGACCCAGCTGGTTCGCCAACTCAGCCCAACTGCGGACGGCCTGCCACTACAAATCTACTGTTTCACCAACACCACGGTGTGGAGCCGCTACGAAAGCATACAGTCCGATATTTTCGACCACCTCCTAGCCATCCTCCCGGAATTTGGCCTGCGTGTGTTCCAGCACCCAAGCGGCGTGGATATCCGTGAACTGGGGCGTAGTCGCAGTGCGCAGAACGCCCACGGATAAATCCAGGCGAGCCTCTCCGCCGACCTTAGGCGGGGACAAAACGCTGCACAATTACCCGCGCACAACGACCATGTTTGCGCAATAAAATCTCGCCCAAGTCGCTAGATAGGTCGAAACCGCCAATTTATTAGGAATGCTTGCACGGTTTTGTTCGCATCAGTAGGGTTTACGCTATGAACATTGCCCACACCCTCATTCTGCTGCGCCAACACGCCAACCTCTGCCTGGTCAGCCAGCGACTGCGTGGCTAACGCCCGACGCCAACGCCCTGCACTGTTTTCAGATTCCGCCCGGCTCGCCGATTGCCGCCGCGCTATAAAGGATTGCCCCATGAGCATGCTTAAAGACCCATCCAGCAAGTACCGCCCGTTCACCCAGATTGCCATCCCGGATCGCACCTGGCCGGACAAAATCATCGACAAGGCGCCGATCTGGCTGTCCACCGACCTGCGCGATGGCAACCAGTCGCTGATCGAGCCGATGGACGCAGAGAAGAAGATGCGCTTCTTTAAATGCTTGCTGGCGGTGGGCTTGAAGGAGATTGAAGTAGGCTTTCCGTCCGCCTCGCAGACCGATTTCGACTTCGTTCGCGAGCTGATCGAAGGGGGTCACATCCCGGATGACGTGACCATTCAAGTGCTGACCCAGGCGCGTGACGACCTTATTGAACGCACCTTCGAGTCGCTCAAAGGCGCGAAGAAAGCCATCGTGCATTACTACAACGCCTGCGCACCGAGCTTCCGCAAGATTGTCTTCAATCAGGACAAGGCAGGCGTCAAAGCCATCGCTGTGGCTGCCGGCAAGACCATCAAGCGTCTGGCCGCCACGCAACCTGAAACCCAGTGGGGTTTTGAGTACTCGCCAGAAGTCTTTAGCAGCACTGAAACCGACTTTGCCGTCGAGGTGTGCAACGCGGTAATCGAAGTGTTCCAACCCACCCCGGCCAACCCGCTGATTCTCAATTTGCCGGCAACCATCGAGTGTGCCACGCCGAATAACTACGCCGACCAGATCGAGTGGTTTGGCCGGCATATCGATAAGCGCGACAGCGTGCTGCTCAGCGTGCACACCCACAACGACCGCGGCACTGGCGTCGCGGCCACCGAGTTGGCGGTAATGGCCGGCGCGGATCGCGTCGAAGGCTGCCTGTTCGGCAACGGCGAGCGCACCGGCAACGTCTGCCTGGTGACCGTCGCACTGAACCTCTACACCCAGGGCGTGAACCCTGAGCTGGACTTCTCCGACATCGACGCAGTGCGCAAGGTGGTTGAAGACTGCAACCAGATCCCGGTACACCCTCGCCATCCGTATGCTGGCGACTTGGTACACACCGCATTCTCAGGCTCGCACCAGGATGCGATCCGCAAGGGCTTCACCCAGCAACAAGCCGACGCACGTTGGGAAGTACCGTATCTGCCAATTGACCCGGCCGATATCGGCCGCGATTACGAGGCGGTGATTCGCGTTAACAGCCAATCAGGTAAAGGCGGCATTACCTTCCTGCTGGAGCAGGAATACGGCATTAACTTGCCACGCCGCATGCAGATCGAGTTCAGCCAAGTCGTACAACGAGAAACCGACCGTCTTGGCCTGGAAATGACCGCCGCGCAGATCTACAAATTGCTCGATAGTGAGTACCTGCAAGCCACCACGCCTTATGCGCTGAAAGGCCATCGCCTGCAGGAAGAGAACGGCACCAGTGCGGTCGACGTGGAGGTTGTCAGCGAGGGTGAAGTTCAGCACTGGCGCGGCATTGGTAAAGGCCCGCTGGAAGCACTGGTAGCCGGCCTGCCTGTCGCCGTGGAGATCATGGACTACTCCGAACACGCCATCGGTGCGGGCACCAATGCCAAGGCAGCTGCCTATATCGAGCTACGCGTTAACGGCGGCCGCGCCCTGCACGGTGTGGGCATCGACGAAAACCTGACCACGGCGAGCTTCCGCGCGCTGTTTAGCGCACTGAATCGGGCCATCGGCCAGGCCGCCGAACAAGCGGCCTGATGGGCATCGATCGCTAGCGGACCCTCTCCGCTAGCGAGACCCAATGCGCCTCAGCTCATTCGCCCTGCTGCTGCCAGTGACTACGCCCCCACTCACACATAGCAGCCAGCACCGACTGCAACGTGGCGCCATGTTCAGTCACGCAATATTCCACTCGCGGCGGCACCTCGGCGAATACCGTTCGGGTTAGCACGCCGACGCGCTCCAATTCACGCAACTGCTGAGTCAGCATCTTCTCGGTGATGTCCGGCACCAGCCGTTTCAGTTCGGAAAAGCGCAGCGGCCCGTTGAGCAGGCGATACACCAGCAGGGCCTTCCACTTGCCGCCAATCACCTCCAAGGTGACATCCATCGGTGTGCTATAGACCTTATCGCCTTGCATCAGACGCTTGTTTTCAACCGTTCCGGCTTGTTGCTCAGCCATTAATAGTTACCTTAAAGTAAGTTACCGCCTTTATCGTACGTACTTCCTAAAATGATTGCCACGCGCATAATAGCCGCCTTGGCCTATACAGCCACTTCGAAGACCTTGATGGAGGCTTTATGACGATTGAACACCTGCAAGCACCGCTGCAGCTTGGCGCTCTGACGCTGCCCAACCGCCTGGTGATGGCGCCTTTGACACGCCAACGCAGCCTACCGGGTAACGTCCCAGGCGAGCTGAATGCCAGCTACTACGCCCAGCGCGCCAACGCAGGCCTGATCATCAGTGAGGCCAGCCAGGTCTGCCCTGAAGGCCAAGGCTACGCATGGACACCGGGCATCCACAGCGACGCGCAAGTGGCCGGCTGGCAGCAAGTCACCCAGGCAGTGCATCAAGCCGGCGGACGCATTTTCCTGCAGCTGTGGCATGTGGGACGTATCTCACATCCGCTGCTGCAACCGAACGGCGCCGACCCGGTAGCCCCTTCGGCTCTCCAGGCTAAGGCCGAGTGCTATGTAGTCGAAGCCGACGGCAGCCACCACAAGGCGGCCACTGCCATGCCACGCGCACTGGAAGTGAGTGAGCTGCCAGGTGTTGTAAGCGCTTACGCCTACGGCAGTGAAAACGCGATCAAGGCCGGTTTCGATGGTGTTGAAGTGCATGCCGCTAACGGCTACCTGCTGGATCAGTTCCTCTGTTCCAATAGCAACCAGCGCACTGATGCCTATGGCGGCTCGGTGGAAAACCGCGCCCGCTTTGTACTTGAAGTACTGAACGCCACGGTGGCTGCGGTCGGTGACAGCCGCAAAGTCGGCATCCGTATTTCGCCCATGGGTACGTTTGGCGATGTGCACGATGCCAACCCATTGGAGACCTTCAGCTACTTGGTCGGCCAACTCAATAGCCGCAACCTGGCCTACCTGCACGTCAACCGTCCGGATTGGCTGGGGGGCACCTTCGAGGGCTTTGATGATCTGCTGCGCGCCCTTCGCAACATTTATAAGGGCACGCTGATTATTGCGGGTGGGCAGACAGCGGAAAGCGGTGAACAGGCCATCGCCAATAACCTGGCTGACCTAGTCGCCTACGGCCGCCCCTATATCGCCAACCCAGACCTGCTGGCGCGCTTTAAAGCCGGGGCAGAACTCAACCCACTGGACGGCAACACCCTGTATGGCGGCGGAGCCGAGGGTTATACCGATTATCCAACCCTGCCCTAAGCAGCGCTGTTGTAATAAAACGCCGGGCAGAGCACGGCGTTTTGCTAATCGATGCAAGCCCAACCGCCGCGAACGCCCATAGCGGCTTACAGCACAGCCACTAAATAACGCGCGGTCACCCGCAAAGCCTCTGTCATATCTGGCCAAGTCAACCCATGGCGCTGGGCCAACGCCTCAGTCGCAGCAGTATCAAACCGGGCGGTCTGGATAAAATCCAGTGACTCGGCATCGGTGCGCAACAACCGTGGCAAGCCCGGAATTTTCAGCAGCACACGCAACACAGGTACCGGCACATGATGCTTTGGCGCACGCACGCCCAGTGCCTGGGCCAGTGGCTGCAGCATGCCGAGCAAATTTGGCGTGCGTGCATCCAACGCCAGAATCTCCTGCCCGACCTGCTGCTCATCAAAAGCCGCGGCCACTATCAACTCAGCGAGAAAATCGACACTGACCAGCGGCAGCCAATGCGCTGGCGAACCTGGTATCGCCCCGAGCCGACCGCTGGCCAAATTACCGATCAGCCCAGCCAACGGCTGTGCCGGCAGTATATGCCCGCTGCGGCTATGGCCGCACACGGTGGCAGGGTGCACCACCGTCAGCGCTGCCTGCAGCTCAGCCATACGCGCGTGCACACGAAAATGCGCTTCCAGCTTGCTGCCCTCATAGGCACCAGTACGTTGATAGACCTTGTCCCAATCGGTGCGCTCGGGCCGCTGCAGATCAATACCAATACGCTGCAGATGCCCGTGATTGGCGAGCATAAAACCGCCCACCATCAGCAGTCGGCTGCCTTGCTGCGCCGCCAGTTCAGCCACCGCCACCGCGCCCTCAACATTGACCTGACGCGCCTGCTCGGCAGCCAGCCCCCAGGCGAATTGCGCACCCAGATGAAACACCACAGCCGCCTGGCGCACCTGCTCACGCGCAGCTGCATCCAGACCCAGATCGACCCGTGCGAGGTCTCCAGCCACCGCTGTCAGCAACTCGCCCCGACCGCCCAATTGCTCAACCTGCGCACGCAAGGCCGGCAAGGCTTGCGGCTCGCGCATCAGCAACGTCGCCGAGTGGCCCTGACGGGTTAGTAACGCCAGCAGATGCTGGCCGATAAAGCCGCTGCCGCCGGTTACCAAACAGTGTTTATTCATAATCAATCCACCCGACTTGTTAATGACCCGAACAGGCTAAACTGTCGAGCACACTCTATGGTCAAGCGGAATTACCATGCGTATTGGTGAACTGGAAAAACGCAGCGGCGCCAGCCGCCACACTCTTCGCTATTACGAAAGCCTGGGGCTGATAAGCGCCCTGCGGTGCAACAACAATTACCGCGAGTACAACCAGCAAACGCTAAATGACCTGGGCTTTATCCAACAGGCGCAGGGCATGGGTTTCTCCCTTGGCGAGATCGGCGAAATCCTCAAAGCCCGACGCGAGCAACAGCTCGATTGCGCCCAAGGCGCGGCACTGGTCAGCCGCAAGCTGGTTGAAGTGGAGCAGAAACTTGCCGACCTGCAGCAGCTACGCGACTTTCTGCGTAGCGAAAAGCTGCGCCTGGAGGCCAGCGCGGCCGAACAAGCGGCCTTACAAGTGGCCATGATGACGCGTTAAATCAGCCCGATTATTAAACCAAGTGCACGGCGATCACTCGGACAACATCTACACTGCAAGAAAACGATCGCAGGAGCATCTGACCATGCGTTCACTGACACACTGGATGTGTACCCTCACCCTGCCGCTGCTGCTCGCCTGCAGCCCACATAGCCTGGCGGCCACCGTGGTCATGGCCTTCGGTGAAAAAATCCCGCCCTTCTGCTTTCCGGAAAGCGACAGCGGTATTGAGCTGGAGGTGATAGGCGAAGCTCTGGCGTTTCGCGGCCACAAACTCGAACCCCGCTACTTTCCCCTGGCCCGCGTGCCACTGGCGTTTCGCAAAGGTGAAGTGGATGCCGCCATGACCGACCTCGGACAAGACCTTGCCGCAGTCGGCGGCCACTACGGCAACCCGGCGGTGATCTACTACAACGTGTTTGTCAGCCTGCAAGGCCGGCACTTCGACATCCAAAAGCCCGAAGACATCAAGGGCCTTAGCGTGGTGGCATTCCAAGGCGCTGCCCAGCGCTATCCCGAATGGCTGGCCGAGAGTCAGAGGGATGGTTTGTACTTCGAACAGAACAACCAAGAACTGCAGGTGCTGGGCCTGAACAAGGGCCGCTACGATCTGGTGCTGAGTGATCGCAGCATCTATCGCTACTTCGAACTGCTACTCGAACGCACCACGCTGTTCAAGGCCAAAACCATCGCCATGCACCAGTTCGTAGAGGAAGACCCGCAGAATTTCCGCCCGGTATTTCGCGACCCGCAGATCCGCGATGACTTCAATGCTGGCCTCGCCCAGCTCAAGGCCAGCGGCCGTTACCAGGCGATTTACGACCACTACCTAAAACAGTAAAAGCCGCCCATCAGTCGGCCAGATCAAAAGCATCCGCATCCCGATAAGCCGGGAAACGCTCGCGGTAGGCAGCCAACTCCGCAGCCTTGAGGGTTACCTGAAATACGCCATCCGCCGCGCCAGGTTCCAGTAGCGGCTCGCCCTGATAATCCAGCACCTGGCTATCGCCACTGTAGGCGTGGCCCTTGCCGTCCTCACCGATGCGGTTGACTGCAGCCACGTAACAGAGGTTTTCAATCGCTCGTGCTGGCAGCAGGCGGTTCCAGTGATTACGCCGTGCGGCCGGCCAGTTGGCGGTGTAGAGCAGCAGATCGGTAGTCTGTGGATCTCGGCTCCATACGGGGAAGCGCAGGTCATAGCAGATCAGCGGGCGCACCTGCCAGCCGTTGACCTCCAACAGCACCTGCTGATCGCCGGCGCTGTAGTGCTTGTGTTCGCCAGCCATGCGAAACAGGTGGCGCTTGTCGTAGTACGCCAGAGAGCCATCCGGCCGCGCCCAAAGCAGACGGTTGCGGTACGAGCCATCATCTGCCTGGATAATCAGGCTGCCCGTGATGACGGCCTGCAGCCCCTCGGCCTGCTCGCGTAACCACTGGCTGGTCATGCCACCCTCGGGTTCGGCCAGGGCGGCGGAGTCCATGGAAAATCCGGTGCTAAACATCTCCGGCAGCACGATCAGATCGGCACCGCGTGCCTGCGTCAGCAGGAGTTCGAAGTGCGCGCGATTGGCGGCTGGGTCCTGCCAGACCAGGGTGGTCTGGATCAGCGCCAACTGAAGATCGGGCAATTGGCTTAGATCGCGCATAGCTTTTCCGCCGCCTGACGCAACGTCTCCTCACGCTTGGCAAAGCAGAAGCGCACCAGACGTAAATCCTCCGGTGGTTTTTGATAGAACACCGATACCGGAATCGCCGCCACGCCATGTTCTCGGGTCAGCCATTCGGCCATGGCGACATCATCCAGGTCACTGCGAATAGCCGAGTAATCGACCAGCTGAAAATAGGTACCGGCGGCGCGGGTAAAGGTAAAGCGCGAGCCGGCCAACAGGTCGCAAAACAAATCGCGCTTGGCCTGATAAAACGCAGGCAACTCTTCGACGTGCTCGGGATGCTCGGTCATATAGTCGGCCAGGGCCCACTGCAGCGGCGTCACGCCACAGAAGCTGACGTATTGGTGGATCTTGCGCAGCTCGGCGCTCAAGGCTGGCGGCGCCACGACATAACCGGTTTTCCAGCCGGTGACGTGGTAGGTCTTGCCGAACGAGCTGACCACAAAGGCGCGCTGATACAACTCCTCATGGGCCAGCACGCTGGCGTGCTGAATACCATCGAACACCAGATGCTCGTAAACCTCGTCGCTGATCAGGTAGATATCGCGCTCGCGGATCAACGCTGCCAAATGGTCCAGCTCGGCACGGGAAATCAGCGCACCGCTGGGGTTGTGCGGGCTGTTAAGGATAATCAGACGGGTCTTGTCGCTTAGCGCATCGCCCAGACGCTGCCAGTCAATGGCGAAATCCGGCAAGGCCAGCGGCACATGCACGCAGCGCCCGCCTGCAAGCTCGACCGAGGGCTCGTAGCTGTCGTAGCTGGGGTCGAAGACGATCACCTCATCGCCCGGCTGAATCAGCGTTTGGATGGCGCAGAAGATGCCTTGGGTAGCACCGGGAACGATGGTGACTTCAGTATCGGCACTGACAGTGCGGCCATAGCTGCGGGCGATCTTCGCCGCCACCTGCTCGCGCAGCGCTGGTAAGCCGGTCATCGGCGCGTACTGATTATGCCCGGCGGCAATATGCCGGCCGACCGCATCACGCAAGGCTTGCGGGCCGTCAAAGTCAGGAAACCCTTGAGACAGATTGAGCGCGCCGGTTTCCACGGCGAGCTGCGACATGCGGGTAAAGATGGTGGTGCCAACGTTCGGCAGCTTGCTGATAATCATCGAGGCAGCATCCGGCTTGAGCGCGATAGATGGCGCAGGATAGCCGATACCCCAGAAAGGCAAAAGGCACCCGCAGGTGCCTTTTATAGAGCGTTTAAATCCACGCTTAGCGCTTGTCTTTGCGCTTCTTCTCGGCCTTTTTGTGGTGGCTCATCAGGCGGCGCTTCTTGTTCACTTGGCGATCCGTGAGGGTGTTTTTGTTGCCCTCATACGGGTTATCGCCGCCCTTGAACTCGATGCGGATCGGCGTACCGACCAGTTTGAGCACACGACGGTAGGTATTTTCCAGGTAACGGATATAGGACTTGGGCACCGCCTCGACCTGGTTGCCGTGGATCACGATTAGCGGCGGGTTGGCACCACCCAGGTGGGCATAGCGCAGCTTGATGCGGCGGTTGTTGACCATGGGCGGCGCATGATCGCTGACGGCGTCTTCAAGAATGGTAGTCAGACGGTTGGTCGGCCAGCGGGTGATCGCCGACTTGAACGAGGCCTGTACCGACTTGTACAAATTGCCTACGCCAGTGCCGTGCAGCGCCGAGATAAAGTGGATATCGGCAAAGTCGACGAAGAACAGCCGGCGTTGCAACTCGACCTTCACGTAATCGCGCTCACTCGGCTCCATGCCGTCCCATTTGTTCAGAGCGATTACCAGGGCGCGGCCGCTTTCCAATACGAAGCCGAGCAGGTTTAGGTCATGGTCAACCACGCCTTCGCGAGCGTCCATGACGAACACCACGACGTTGGAGTCCTGGATCGCCTGCAGGGTTTTCACCACCGAGAACTTTTCTACCGCCTCGAAGATCTTGCCACGGCGACGCACGCCGGCGGTGTCGATCAGGGTGTACTTCTCGTCATCGCGTTCGAACGGAATGTAGATGCTGTCGCGAGTGGTGCCGGCTTGGTCATAAACGATGACCCGCTCTTCACCGAGCATGCGGTTGACCAGAGTCGACTTGCCGACGTTGGG
Organism: Gammaproteobacteria bacterium; assembly: GCA_018827205.1. GTDB lineage: Bacteria > Pseudomonadota > Gammaproteobacteria > Pseudomonadales > Pseudomonadaceae > Aquipseudomonas. The sequence goes on from JAHJXZ010000197.1 coordinate 18,247, forward strand.
CCGTCCGATGATCGCCAGCTTGATGCCGTCCTTTTCGCTCGGGCCGGGGATGCGCTTGGCTTCCTGACCTTCGAGCACAACTTCCTCTTCCTCGCCCTCTTCCAGCTCGCTGGCATCCTTGGGGAAGGAGCCGAGCACAGCTTCGAGCATCTGGGTAATGCCGCGACCGTGAGCACCGGCAATCGCCAGGGACTCGCCCATGCCCATGCTGGAAAACTCGGCGCGGGCCAGGTCGGCGTCAATGTTGTCGACTTTGTTGATGACCAGGAAGCTGCGCTTGTTACGGCGACGTAGGTGCTCGCCGATCATCTGATCGGAAGCAGACAGGCCGGCGCGCGCATCCACCAGAAACAGTACGGCATCGGCCTCTTCGATGGCCTGCAGCGACTGCTCGGCCATCTTCGCGTCAATGCCTTCCTCGTCACCGGAAATACCACCGGTGTCGATGACGATATAGGTTCGCCCCTGCCACTTGGCCTCGCCGTACTGGCGATCACGGGTCAGACCAGACAGGTCGCCGACAATCGCGTCACGGGACTTGGTCAAGCGGTTAAACAGGGTGGACTTGCCGAC
>JAHJXZ010000198.1 GCA_018827205.1 Gammaproteobacteria bacterium
CAGATTGCCGGCCTGCAGGCCGAGTTGGCCGCGCGCCAAGCGAGAACCGAAACAACTGCAGCGCCTGTGCCTGCGCCGGTTGCGGCACCCGCGCCGGTTACAGCCGAATCAGGCAGCAACTGGTTGGCGATTATCGCCGGTCTGCTGGCACTGTTGCTGGCGAGCGTGGCGGGCCTGTTCTGGCGCAGCAGAAAACCCGTTGAGCCAGCGCCTGTTCCAGCTGCGGCTGCGTTGACCCCGAGCATGCCTGCGGCGCCAGTTGCACCGTCTATAGCAGCAGTCGCACCGGCAGCCGCAGTGGCTCTGAGCGTGCGCGAGGCGTCGCGTGGCGGGCCGGTATGGCCGTCAGCAGGTGAAGATGCGCTGCAAAGTGCCAACGTGTATATCGCTTACGGTCGCCTGAGTGAGGCCGCCAGTACCTTGCGTAAGGCTTGGGACGCACAGCCGCAGCGCAGTGATATCGGTTTCCGTCTGCTGGAAGTGTTGGCCTTGCTGGGCGACGCCCAGGGCTTTGTCGCTCATGAAGCATTGGTGCGGGCTTCCGGCTTTACCCCGGCGCGGATCGATGAATTGAAGGCGCGGCATGCCGAGCTGTTCAGCGCGCCGCCGTCCAGCCTGCTGGACGATGTGGTGCTGGAGCTGGATGAAGTCGAGGCGCAGCCGCTGGATAAGGCCGCCAATGATGGCCAGCTCAATCTGGACGATATGTCGCTGGATGCCGACTGGGATCTGGTCAGCCCCTTTGCTCCTGCTGCGCAGAAAAAAGTGGCGGATAAGGCCGAGAGCAGTGCAGCGGCCAAGCGCAAGACTTCGGATATCTTTGAGCTGTCAGGCAGCCGTGATGCGCGCAGCCCGTTTGCCGAGTCGATGCTGGTGGAAGACTCCAGCGATGGCTGGGGCGGTGAAGTGCTCGACGTGGAACTACTGGATGACTTTGATGAGCTGGCCGGCAACCGCGAAAACCTGTCCAAGCTGAACATGGCCCTGGCCTATATCGAGCAGGGCAGCCTGGACAGCGCCTGCCAGATCCTCAATGAAGTGATCAAAGAGGGTGACGAAGAGCAGAAGCAGGAGGCGCGTCAGCTGCTGGCAAAAATCGCCTGAAACATGGTGCTTTTGCTCAACGCCCGCGTGCCTCTGGTCCGTGGGCGTTTTTCTGGGTGCACCAGGTAAGGCCGCTGCGCGTTATCATCGATTTTTCATCCGTCGCGAGCCTGCCAATGTCCAGCCCGAAAGCCGAAGTGGTCATCACCTATTGCACGCAATGTCAGTGGTTACTGCGCGCTGCCTGGCTCGCTCAGGAGCTGCTGTCGACCTTTACCGACGATCTGTCCAGAGTTTGCCTGGAACCTGGCACTGGCGGCGTATTTCGCATTACCTGTGATGGCGCGCAGATCTGGGAACGCAAGCTTGATGGCGGTTTCCCCGAGGCCAAGGTGCTCAAGCAGCGCTTGCGTGATCAGATCGACCCAGCTCGGGATCTGGGCCATAACGACCGCACGGGTTAATCACTTGGCCATCCGTGCCGAAAGAAAGATTGCGCTAACAATCAGCAGGCCGCCGGCGAGCATGCGCAGCGTCGGAACTTCGCTGAACAACAGCCAGGCGAAGGCAATTCCGTAGATCGGCTCCAGGGCGAAAATCACCGCCGTGGTGCGTGCCTTGAGTACCCGCAGGCTGGCGACGAACAGACTATGCGCCAGGCCCGTGCAGAAGATCCCCAGCATGGCCATCCACAGCCAATCCTGTGCCTGCACACTGGGCAGTGTCGGCCAGGCCAAAGGGATAAACACCAGCAGTACGGTGAGGTTCTGGTACAGCGCCGCCTGGACGGGCTCGATGCCGCGGGTGCTGGCGCGGTTGAGCAGCGACAGCAGAGCGAACAGCAGGCCGGACAACACCGCCCAGAGCAGGCCGCTGGTGGCCTGGCTACTTAGGTCGAAATCCGGGGTGACCAGCACCAGGCCCAGGCACACCAGTACCACCATGGCGTACTCGACCGGTCGCGTGCGCTCGCGGAACAGCAAGCCCTCAAGCAATACGGTAAACGCCGGAAAGCTGGCAAAGCCGAGGGTGGCGATGGCTACGCCGGAGATATGCACAGACTCGAAAAAACTCCACCAGTGACCGCCAAGCAACACGCCGCCGAGGGCTAGTAGGCTGGTCTGTCCTAAGCCGAGGCGGACCAGGCGCGCGTTGCTGGCTAGCTTGGCGAACAGCAGCAAGGCCGCGACGGCGAACACGGCGCGGCCGGCTGAGATCATCTGCGGGGTGGTGTTGGCCAGCTTGCCGAATATGCCGGATAGACCAAACAGCAGGGCGCCCAGATGGATCGCCCACAGCGCATTACGTTGATTCATGCCAGGCGCGCGCCGTTCGGTAGCGGTTTGTCGAAGCCGGCCAGTACCACGCGGTTGTCGGCGTCATACACACCCGTCACCAACACCTCGGAGCGCACACCGGCGATGCGTTTGACGGCGAAATTGCACACGCACAGCACCTGGCGGCCGAGTAGCTGCTCGCAACTGTAGTGGGCCGTGAGCTGGGCGCTGGAGGTTTTGATGCCCAGTTCGCCGAGATCCACTTCCAGCACGTAGGCGGGTTTTACGGCTTTTTCATTGGGACGGGCTGCGCGAATGGTGCCGACGCGCAGCTCCACCTTTTCGAAATCCTGCCATTCGATGTTTTGCATAGGCGACTCCTCGATTCTGCCGGGCAGTCTAGGTGCCTATCTGTGCCCTTGTCTGTCTCAGGAATCGCAGGTTTTGTCGCCAGGCTCTTGTCGCTGGAGCCCGTGAATTAATCAGTGCGGCGCAGTTGCCGAGGTGTAACGCCGAGATGCCGCGATAGGGCGGCGCTAAAGGCACTTTGTGAACTGTAGCCAACCCGCGCGGCGATCTCACCAATCGCCAGGTTACTGCCCTGCAGCAACTGACGCGCCAACTGCAGACGGCGGCTGCGCACATAGTCCATCGGCGTTTGCCCGGTCTCATCTAGAAAGCGGGCGTGAAAACGCGCCGCCGACAGGCCGGCCAGGCGCGCCAGATCAGCCACCTGTAAGGGGTGCGCGGCATGTTGGTCGATGTGTGCATCCAGTGCCGCCAGCGGTAGCATGCTGCCGGTATGGGCCGGACTGTCGCCATTGGCCAGGCTGGCCAAGAGCAGGGCTGCACCTTGTTGGGCAATCACCGGGTCATTGATCGGGCTGGTTGCCAACCAGCTGACCAGTTGGCTTTGCGCCGGGCTGAGGCTGACGGCAGCGGGTTTTTCCAGCAGGCGGCGCGTGGCATCCAGATGCCGCCCCAGCTGTTGCTGCAGCCAGCTGTCTGCGGGAACGTCGAGCACCAGGCAGTGGCTGCCATCTTTACTACCGCAGGCGTGCTGCGCATCACTGGGTACCACGGCCAGTGTCTGGCGTTTCACCTGGCTGCCATGCCCGGCAATTTCGAACTCCAGCAAGCCGCTCAGGCCAAACACCAGCTGCGCGTGGTCGTGACTGTGGCTGAGCAGTTCATGGCTGTAATGACGCAGCGAAAGCAGCGAGGACATGGTGGGCTCCTTTTCAGGCGCTAAGTCTACCTGTAGATCTGGCTGGTGCGCTGTCATTGAACTGCCATTCGCCTGTCATGCACTTTTCACCACGTCTGCGCAGACTCGAGCAAACCCAGCCGGAGGTCGTCCATGACCAGCGCCCAGCTCGCCAAGCCCAGCCGCAAGCAACGTGTCCGAACCCTGTGGATTTCTGACGTGCACTTGGGCACTCGGGATTGTCAGGCCGAACACCTGGCAGCGTTTCTCAAACGCTATCAGACTGACAAGATCTACCTGGTCGGCGACATCATCGATGGCTGGAAGCTGCGTAGCGGGGTGTACTGGCCGCAGTCGCACAGCAACGTGATCCGCCGCCTGCTGACCATGAGCAAGCGCGGCACCGAGGTGATCTACGTCACTGGCAACCATGATGAATTTTTGCGTCGCTACTCCAGCCTGATACTCGGCAATATCCAGCTGGTCGACGAGGCCGAGCACCTTACTGCTGATGGCCGGCGGCTGTTGGTGATTCACGGTGATCAGTTTGACGTGATTACACGCTATCACCGCTGGCTGGCTTTTCTTGGCGACTCGGCTTACGAATTCACCCTGACCCTCAACCGCTGGTTGAATTATTGGCGTAGCCGCTATGGCTACGGCTATTGGTCGCTGTCGGCGTACCTTAAGCACAAGGTCAAGACAGCGGTGAACTTCATCAGCGACTTTGAAGAAGCCATCGTCCATGAGTGCGCCAAACGTGGCTTCAATGGCGTGGTTTGCGGGCATATTCATCATGCCGAAATCCGCCCAATGGGTGATGTCGAGTACATGAATTGCGGCGACTGGGTGGAGTCCTGCACGGCGTTGATCGAGCATCTGGATGGCAGTATCGAGTTGTATCGCCTGGCCGATGATCAGGCGCGTCAGCTGCAGGCGGCGCCAGTAGCCGCTGCCGAGCCGGCCCTGTGAGGATTCTGATCGTCTCCGACGCCTGGTCACCGCAGGTCAATGGTGTGGTGACCAGTCTGCAGGCGTTGATCAGCGAGCTACGTGGCCTCGGCCATCAGGTCAAACTGCTGTCACCGGCGGATTTTCGTGCGGTGCCTTGCCCCAGCTACCCGGAAATTCCGCTGGTGTGGAACCTCTGGCGGGTAGGGCCAGCGATTCGTGCATTTCAGCCGGACTGCGTTCACCTGGCCACCGAAGGCCCACTGGGTTGGGCGGCCAGGCGTTGGCTGAGTAAGCGCGGCCTGGCTTTTTCCAGCGCGATTCATACGCGCTTTCCCGAATATGTACACACGCGTTGGCCCCGTGTGCCACTGCGCTGGGGCTATGCCTTTCTACGCGCGTTCCATCAGCCAAGCCAGGCAGTGCTGGTGACCACCGAGCGCATGCGCGACGAGTTCGCTGGCTGGGGTTTCAAGCGCCTGCTGCTCTGGCGCAAGGGCGTTGATACACGGCTATTTCGCCCAGCGCTAACTTCGCCAAGCCAGGCGGGGCCGATATTTCTGTATGTCGGGCGGATTGCCCCGGAGAAAAATATCGAAGCGTTTCTCGCCCTTGATCTGCCGGGGCGGAAGCAGGTGGTCGGCGATGGGCCGCAACGCGAGGCGTTGCAGGCGGCTTATCCGCAGGCGCGCTTTCTCGGCTATCAGCATGGGCAAGCGTTGGCCGACGCTTTTCAGAACGCCAGCGTGTTGGTGTTTCCCTCGCGCACCGATACCTATGGTTTGGTGATGCTTGAGGCTTTGGCCTGCGGCACGCCGGTGGCGGCGTTTCCGGTCAGTGGGCCGCTGGATGTGTTGCAGACGGGCGTTAGCGGAGTCATGCATGAGGACTTGCGCGCGGCCTGTATGGCGGCCTTGGGCCTGGATCGCGCGCGTTGCGCCGAGTTGGCGGCGCGGCAATCCTGGCGGGCGTCGGCGCTGGAATTTCTAGCGCAGCAGCCGCTGCTGGACGGTGAACTGTGCATGCCTGCTGGGCAAGGCTTACATGCAGTAGGGCGTGATCAGGCGCTTACATGATCACCTTGTCACGCAGCTTATCGGCTGCCTGACTAAGGGCCTGGATGACCTTTTCCTTGTCGAAGTTCTGGATGCCGTTGGTGTCCAGGTACATCGAAAAGCCTGGTAGCTCGTGCTCAACATAGCTGGACGTGGCACCCAGGTCGCGGCGGAAATCCACCACCTGATAGATCTGCACCGGGCGGGTAAAGCCCTTGACGTTGATCTGGCCCTTGTCGCGGCACATGATCACGTCCTTGATCAGCGAATAGGTCTCGTGGGAAATCAGGATCTCACCGGATTCGGCGGCGCTTTCCAGGCGGCTGGCCAGGTTCACGTCGCGGCCGATGATGGTGTAGTCCATACGCGTATCGGCGCCGAAGTTGCCCACTGTGCAATAACCGGTGTTCAAGCCCATGCGGATTTCCAGTGGTTTGGTGATGCCCTGGGCGCGCCACTGCTGGCGTAGCACTTTCATATGTTTGCGCATGGCGATGGCCATGGACACTGCATTGACCGCATCCTTCTTGGCGCCCTTGCTGCTCGGGTCGCCAAAGAACACCATCACGCAGTCACCGACAAACTTGTCGATAGTGCCGCCGTATTTCAGGCAGATCTTCGACATTTCGTTGAGGTAGGTGTTGAGCAAGTCGGTCAGGGCTTCGGCTTCGAGTTCCTCGGCTAGCTCGGTAAAGCCCTTGATGTCGGAGAAAAATACCGTGAGTTTCTTGCGCTGGGTTTCCAGACGCACGCTTTTCTTGCCGGTGAAGATCGACTCCCACACTTGCGGCGATAGGTACTTGGCCAGGTTGCGCGCCAGCCGTGCAGCCTTTTCCTGCTCGCGGGTGATCTCGTTGCGCACCTGACTCAGACGCAGGCCCTGCTGGTGTACGAAGTAGGCGGTGATGCAGATATACAGGGTGGTAAAGCCGATGCTGACCAGTGCCACTAATGCAGGCGTATGGATGTTCGCTGTGACGCCAGCGATGGCAAAGGTAAAGACTGCGCTGCTCAGGGCGATCAGAGATGCCAGCCCTAGGTAGCGCAGACCACCTATGACCAGTGCGCTGAAGGCCATCGTTAGCAGTGCCATCAGGGATGGCACAACGGATAAACCCAGCAGCGCGATGGCGCCGCCACAGTGCAGGGCGTCAATAAACAGCAGGCTGAGGGTGGTGCGTTGCGGATGCTCGCGCTTGAAACGCAGGCTCAGATGGTGCGCCAAGTGTGGATAGAGCAGGGCGTAGGGCACCATCCAGAGAATGTCGTAACCGAAATGCTGGGTGTAGGTGCCGGCGGCAATACTGGCCGCGATGGCGATATAGGCCAGGACACGGGAGTAGTACTCACGCAGCGGCGGTGCCGGTAGTGCGGTAATGCGGGGGGCGCTTTTGACATTCATCCGATGGGACAGTCCCTGCTGCTCGTCTGGCACCTCTGTTGGGTGCCTGGGTGGCGCACCGTGCCGGCTGCGCAAAATAAGCCAGGGATCATAACCAAGCCCACCGTAACCGCCAAGCGCGGCAGCCGAACGGCAGCGCCGCCTGTGCCAGCGGTCGCTTGATGTGGGCTGTTAAAACTTGATGCGCCCAGTAAAGGCATCTTTGAGCATCACCCAGTCGCCCATCAGCGAGTAGAACGGGTAATCGAAGGTGGCAGGGCGGTTCTTTTCGAAGACGAAGTGGCCGACCCAGGCAAAGCCGTAGCCAGTCAGCGGTATGGCCAGCAGCCACAGCCACTGCTGAGTGCCCAGGGCATAGCCCAGCACGCAGAGCACCAACAGGCTGCCAACATAGTGCAGACGGCGGCAGGTGGCGTTGCTGTGCTCCTGCAGGTAATAGGGGTAGAACTCGGCGAAGCTGTTGAAGCGTTCGTGGGTTTCGGTGCTCATTGGGGCCTCCTCTTATTCTTTTGAGCGCCACCAGGCTTGCGGCTGAAGCGGCTTGCTTGCAGTCTAGGTCGACTGACGCGCTGGGCCACTGACATTAGGTGCCAGTTTAGTATCCTTCTGTCGCCCTCCAGACTCCCTAATAAGAACAGAACACGTCATGAGCGAACGTACCACTTCATCCAGCTGGGCCTCGGGGATTGTCGCGGCCCTGGAGCTTGGCGGGGTTGATTGCCGCAGCCTGTTTGCCCAGCTGGGGCTCGACTATGCAGCCTTGAATGACTCAGATGCGCGCTTTGCCCAAGATGCCATGACCCGCCTCTGGCACCTCGCTGTGGAGGCCTCTGGCAATCCGGCCATCGGCCTGAATATGGCAAAGATTCTGCGGCCATCCTCCTTCAATGTGGTGGGCTATGCGGTGATGAGCAGCCGCAACTTGCAGGAAGGTTTTACCCGCCTGGTGCGTTATCAACGGATTATCGGCGAGGGCGCCGACCTCAGTTTTCATCCCACTGCCGAGGGCTATGAAATGCTCCTGGCGATTCATGGTGATCGCCTGCCCTCGGCCCGCCAAAGCGCCGAAGCCTCGCTGGCGCACTCCTTGGCATTCTGCCGATGGCTGACCGGCAAACCGTTGCGCCCGCGCCTGGTCAGCCTGATGGGGGCGGCTCCGGAGGATCTGGCGCCTTATGAAGAGGTGTTCCAGTGCCCGTTGAAATTCAACGCCCAGCACTATGCCTTGCTGTTTGAGCGTGCCGATCTGGATGCCCCGTTGCCATCGGCCAACGAAGCGCTGGCGCAGCTGCATGATCGTTTTGCCGGCGATTACCTGGCGCGGTTTTCCGGTACGCGGGTGACCCATCAGGTGCGTCAGGTGTTATGCCGGTTGCTGCCCCAGGGCGAGCCTAAGCGTGAGGCTGTGGCACAAGCGCTGTTGCTGTCCGAGCGCACTTTGCAGCGGCGTTTGCAGGACGAAGGCACCAGCTATCAGCATCTACTCGACGACACGCGTCGCGAGCTGGCTAGCCAGTATTTGGGCCAGGCGAATCTGACCTTGCTGGAAATTTCCTACCTGCTGGGTTTTTCCGATCCCAGCAATTTTTTCCGCGCCTTCCGCCGCTGGTTTGACACCACGCCGGGTGAGTATCGCGCGCGGATGTAAAACGTACTTAGTGTCGCCAGAAGGCCGGCAGCATTAGCACCAGTACGGTAAGGATTTCCAGGCGGCCGAGCAGCATGCCGAAGGTCAGCAGCCATTTGGCGGTGTCCGGCAGACTTGAGAAGTTACCTGCCGGGCCGATGATCGGGCCCATGCCGGGGCCAACGCCGGAGACGGTACTGGCTGCGCCGCTGAGTGCGGTGATCCAATCCAGGCCGCAGAGCGTCAGACCCAGCGCCAGCACGGCGATGGTGATCGTGAAGAAGAACGAGAAGGTCAGAATCGAGCGGACGATGTCTTCATCCAGGTGGTGGCGGTTGTATTGCTGCTTGATCACCGCGCGTGGATGGATCAGCTGCATCAGGTTGGCCCTGAGCAGCACGTAGGCGACCTGGAAACGGAAAATCTTCAGCCCCCCTGCGGTTGAGCCCGAGCAGCCGCCGATAAACCCCAGGTAGAAGAACAACATGCCGGCAAAGCCGCCCCACAGCGTGTAATCACCGAGGGCAAAGCCGGTGGTGGTCATGATCGAGGTGGTGTTAAACGCCACATGGCGAATGGCTTCAAGCCAGTGCAGTTCGGTGCTCAGGTAATACCAGGTGCCAAGCAGCAGCCAGGTACTTAGCAAAATACCGAGAAAGCCGCGTACCTGCTGGTCGCGGATCAACGCCTTGTAGTTGCCGCGCAGCATTGAGGCATAAAGCACAAACGGCACGCTGCCAAGAATCATCAGCACGATGGTGACCCAGTGCACCGCCGGCTCGGTCCATTTGCCAACTGATTGGTCCGAGGTGGAAAAACCGCCGGTGGCGATGGCCGACATGGTGTGGTTGATCGCATCGAACAGCCCCATACCCGCAGCCCAGAGCGCCAGGCAGCCGAGTATGCTGATACTCAGGTAGGCCGCGATCATGTATTTGGCGACCATGTGCGAGCGCGGCATGATTTTTTCGGAACGGTCCGAAGATTCGGTCTGGAATAGACGCATACCCCCGATACGCAGCATCGGCAGAATCGCCACGGCCATGGCGATAAAACCGATCCCGCCGAGCCAGTGCAGCAGCGAGCGCCAGATCAGAATCCCTGGCGACATGCTGTCCAGCCCAGAGAGTACGGTCGCCCCGGTGGCTGTAATACCGGACATGCTCTCGAAGACGGCATCGGTAACGCCCAAGTGTTGGGAGAACATAAAGGGCAGGGCGGCGAAAAGACCCACCAGCACCCAGCTTGATACCGTCAGCAGGTACATGTCGCGTGGGCGCAGTTGCACATCCTTGGGCCTGCCCTGGGCAATCATCGCGATGCCGGCGATAAAGGTGATGAGGCTGGACCAGAGAAAAGCGTTAAGTTCGTCAGGTCGCGCAAACAGCACCAGGGTCAGCATGGGCACGGCCATGCTGATTGCCAGGGTCAGAAGGAAGATGCCATTGATAAACGCGATGATCCGTAGGGTCGGCCAAGCCATCTAAGCGGGTTCCGTTCCATTAATAGCAAGAGTCTAGGGGGTGTAACCGGGCTTGCTAGCTAATCAGCCCGATCGGTACGTTTTTAATGCCGCCAGAATGCCCGAGTTACCAGTACCAGCACGGTGAGAATTTCCAGGCGGCCAAGCAGCATGCCGATGGTCAGCAGCCACTTGGCGGCATCTGGCAGGCTGGAGAAGTTACCTGCCGGGCCGATGATCGGCCCCAGTCCCGGACCCACGTTACACACCGCCGTCGCTGCGCCTGTCAGCGCGGTTACCCAGTCCAGGCCAAGCAGGGTCAGGCCCAGGGCGATCACGCCGATGGTGATGGTGAAGAAAAACGAAAAGGTGATCAGCGAACGGACAATCTCCTCATCGAGGTTGTGATTGTTGTACTGCTGCTTGATCACCGCGCGCGGGTGCACCAGTTGCTGCAGGTTGGCCCGCAGCAGCACATAGGCCACTTGGAAGCGAAAGATCTTCAGGCCACCGGAAGTGGAACCCGAGCAGCCGCCGACAAAGGTCAGGTAGAAGAACAGCAGTACGGCGAAACTGCCCCAGGTGGTGTAATCGCCCAGAGCGAAGCCGGTGGTGGTGACCACCGAGGTGACATTCACTGCGACGATGCGAAACGCATCCAGCCAGCTGTTATCCGAGTGCAGCCACAGCCAGGTGCCAAATATTAGCCAGGTGACGAGCAGAAAGCCGAGAAAGCCGCGTACCTGATGGTCCTTGAGCAGAGCTTTGCGGTTGCCGCGCAGAGTGGCGACATACAGGGTAAAGGGCAGGCCGCCGAAGATCATCAGCACCACCGCCACCCAGTGCACGGCCGGTTGGCTCCAGTTGGCCAGGGATGAGTCCGAGGTGGAGTAGCCGCCGGTGGAGATCGAGGTCATCGCATGATTGATCGCATCGAAGGGTGTCATGCCCGCCAGCCAAAAGCCGAGAAAGCCGATCAGGGTCAGGCTCAGGTAGATAAACAGGATGTATTTGGCCGCCATATGCGAGCGCGGCATGACTTTTTCGCCCCAGTCGGAGGATTCGGTCTGGAACAGGCGCATGCCGCCGACCCGCAGCAGCGGCAGAATCGCCACCGCCATGCCGATAAAACCGATGCCGCCTAGCCATTGCAGCATCGAGCGCCAGATCAGCAGGCCCGGGGAGGCGTGATCCAGGCCTGAAAGTACAGTTGAGCCGGTAGTCGTTACACCGGACATGGTCTCGAAGAAGGCATCGGTGTAGCTGATATGGTGAATCAACACCATCGGCAGGGCGGCAAAGATACACACCACCAACCAACTGCCGGTGGTCAGCAGGTACATGTCTCGCGGGCGCAGCTGCGCATCCTTGGGTCGTCCGGGGATGACCATGGCAATGCCCGCAGCGGCCGTTGCCAGGCTCGACCAGAGAAAAGCGTTGAGGTCGTCGGTGCGCGAATACAGCAGCAGCGTCAGCATGGGGATCAGCATGCTGACGGCCAGAGTGATCAGGAAGATGCCGAGAATAAAAGCGATGATGCGCAGTGTCGGCAATGACATGGGGTCGGCTCGGGCTCTGGGGGCAAAGGGGCGTTATTCTACGCGCGCTGCAGCCGCTGTACAGCAGCCGTAATGCGCGCTTTACAAGCGCTTGGCGCAGCATAGAATAGCCGCCAGGTGCCGGCCCTTGCCGGTTTCTGAGCCCGCCAAATCATGTCCGATAGTAATCCTTGTCTAAGCTGTGGCGCCTGCTGCGCGCATTTTCGTGTGTCATTTTTCTGGGGGGAGTGCCAATCGGCCGGGGGGTTGATGCCGGACGATCAGGTGGTGCTGATCACCCCGCACCGGGTCGCCATGCGCGGCACGGAAAGCAAACCTACGCGATGTACAGCCCTGCTAGGTGAGGTTGGCCAGGGTGTGCGTTGCACACTCTATCAAGAGCGCTCCAGCACCTGTCGCGAGTTTGAGGCCTCCTGGGTCAACGGTGAGCACAACCCGCATTGCGACGCGGCGCGCGGCGCACACGGCTTGCCGCCGTTGATGCCGCCTGTTTCGCCGAGCGTTTCACCGGAGCGGGTGGCCTGAGTCGGGGTTACCCCTCGCGCAGCGCAGGCACTAGAATGGCCACCTGTTTCAATTGCCGAGGTGGCTGATGGATGCTCTTGATGCGTTGTTAAACCGTGTTTCCGCCCCGCGCCTGATTGCGCCGGCACCCAATGCCGCTCAGCGCGAGCTGTTGTTTCGCGCCGCTTTGCGCGCGCCGGATCATGGCCAGCTGCGGCCCTGGCGCTTTCTTACAGTGGAAGGTGAGGGCTTGGTTCGACTGGGCGAGCTGTTTGCCGCTGCATTACCTGCCGACGCCAGCCCTGAGGCGATGACCAAGGCACATGCTATGCCGTTGCGTGCGCCGCTGCTGGTGCTGGTGATCGCTCGCGTGCAGGCTGGCTTGAAGGTGCCGGAGCAGGAGCAAGTGTTGGCGGCAGGCTGCGCCGCTCACGGCATTCTGCTGGCTGCCCATGCCCAGGGCATTGGTGCGGTCTGGCGCACCGGTGATATGGCGTACAACCCGCAGGTCGCTGCCGGCCTGGGGCTGAGCGCGAATGAGCAGGTTATTGCCTACCTTTACCTAGGCACTCCAGAGCGCGAACTGCGTGCGGTGCCACAGGTGCAGGTCAGTGACTTTGTCAGGGCCTGGCCAGCGCCTGATTCGGCGGAGTAAGCGGCAGGCGCAAGGTGGCGATAAAGCCGCCTTGGGCATGATTGCTCAGTTCCAGCTGGCCGCTATGTCGCTCGGCGGCGCGGCGGGCGATGGCCAATCCCAGGCCGTGACCGCTGCTGGTCTGGCCTGGGGCACGGTAGAAGGGTTCACCAAGGCGTGCCAGCAGCTCAGGCGCAACGCCAGGGCCGTGGTCACGTACGCTTAGGCACAGGTGCTCGGCGCTTTTGCTGGCCACCAGTTCGATGACCTGGCCTGCCGGGTTGAAGCGCAGGGCGTTGCGTAGCAGGTTGTCCAACGCGCGTTGCAGCATATCCGGCCAGCCGTTGAACGGTAGGTCGCTTTCCAGCTGAATATTGATTTGTTGTTCTGGTGCATCGAGTTGCGCGTCTTCCTGCAATTTGTGCAGCAGCTCGTTCACATTGATCAGTTGCGCCGCGCCTGGTTCAGCGTCGAGGCGGGCGAGGGCGAGGATTTCACTGATCAGCGCTTCCAGGCGGTCGCACTCCTGGCTCAGGCGTGGCCAGTATTTTTCCCGCTCGGCAGCATCGGCTCGCTCGGTCAGCGCCAAGGCGATGCGCAAGCGTGCCAGTGGTGAACGTAACTCATGGGACACATCCCGCAGCAGCTGGCGCTGGCTGCTGATCAGGCCCTGTACGCGTTCGCCCATGCGGTTGAAGTCGGCCGCCAGAACGCCGAGCTCATCACGCCGTTCGGCCAATTTGGCCAGGCTGTTCTGCTGGTAAGCGGTTTGTCCTAGGTCGTGCACGGCGCCGCGTAGGCGATTCAGCGGGCGGGTGATGGAGAGCGTCAGCCAGAGGCTGAACAGGGTCAGCACCAGCATGGCGATACCCAGCGCGCTCAGCGGCATCAGCAGGCTTTCACGCTGCCAGGCGGCGACTTCGGGATTCGGGATGCGGTAGATAAACAGATAAGTTTCGCCGCTGTACGGGCTTGTGTAATCGACACTCAGGCGGCGCCAGGGCAGGCGTTTTTCATTGCGATGGCGCGCCTCAAAGGCTGCTGCACGCGGTGGGAATGTCCCTTTTACTACCGGTTGACCGCTGTCATCGAGCACCTGTACATCAACGCGAAAGGTGCGTTTGCGCTGTTCCAGCAGGGCTTGGGCTGCGCGTGGGCCTTGTTCTTCGTAGCGTTGGGTCCACGTCTCGGCGAGGTGTTCCATGCCCGGGTGTTGGCTAAGCAGCCAGGCGTCCTGATTGAGCATGCGCCCAAGCAGCATGGACAACCCGGCAACCAGGGCAATAGCCAGCCAGAAGCTGGCAAAGATGCGCCAGAACAGTGACCGCACGGTGGCTCCTTAGTAGTAGCTGTGGTGGAAATGCATACGCCCATCAGGCTTTGCAGCCTGATGGGCGTAAAGGCAACAGTGCCTGGGTTAATTCTTTTTCGCCTGGTCTGCCTGCCAGGCTTTGAATGCCTGGTGCTCGGCGCGGCGCTCTTCCATCTTTGCCTGATGCTCGTCAAAGGCTTTCTGCTGCTCGGGTTTGAGCAGGGCGCGGATGGCGCTGTGCTGTTTGTCCTTGGCAGCCTTCAATTCGTCCTGCATGGCTTTCTGTTCAGCAGCTGGCAGCTTGTCCAGGTAGCGCTTGGTGATCTCATGGCGGCCTTTCATCTGCTCGCCCATCAGCTTACGGATTTCGCGCTGCTGCTCTTTGCTCAGGTCGAGCTCTTTGAACATACGGGAGCCGTGCTCGCCGCCGCCATGCTGTGGGCCGCCTTCGGGCATGGCCATAGCCAGGGTCGGCAGGGTCAGGGCGAGCAGTACTGCAGTAAGGGTCTTGCGCATGGTGTGTCTCCTTGTCTGAAACCGGTAAACACCGGATGAGCCCAGTCTAGGGCGGTCAAGGTCAATGGCAGTCAGGGCAAGGTAAAGCTTGGGTAAAGAGCGCGGTTGAACTGGTTTACTTAAAAACTGTGCAAAACATCGCGAGCTAGAGTCATGCAAGGCAAAAAACGGCGAGGACGCGTACTGGGCTCGCACGCGAGTTTACTGCTGTAAATGAGCATTACTCGTTTCACTCGCCCTTTGGGTCGCGCTAAAGCGCGTTAGCCGCAAGCGGCTTGCCGAGCCGGTTTGTAACGCAGCAGGGCCGACGCGCAGCAGGTTTTAAACGCTGTAGTAATAGCCGCGGCTACGCAAGGCCACAATGCGCTGGCGGCCATCAGTGTGTGGGCCGAGCTTTTTGCGCAGGTTGCTGACGTGCATATCCAGGCTGCGGTCATACAGCGTCAGCTTGCGGCCCAAGGCCAG
>JAHJXZ010000199.1 GCA_018827205.1 Gammaproteobacteria bacterium
TCCAGGTGCCGATCACTATGAGCAGAAGTATCGGGAGCGCGTGGTAAAAGGGTTGTACCGCCGAGCAGCCGAGTTTGGATTCACGCTACAGGCTGTCGAATGTGTTTCTTAGGAAGGCCATGCTGCACTGCATGGCCTTTTGCTTTGAGGGTGTACTGAAGCGCTGCTAGATGATGCCGCGCTCATCATCATTGATCAGGCTGTGTAAGCCCCCAAGTGATTCCCTGGCTTGAGAGCGGGTCAGAAGCTTGGCCTGAACCGCTGCCGGAAGGTCCGTGATGCGGATAACACCTTTACTGATCAGCAAATGCACCAAATCGTCCACGACGCGGATCATGTCCAGGTCACTTTGCTTCAGTTGCATAAGGTTCGATTCAAGGTTCTGGCTGGTAAACCATGCTTGAATTTCGTCTGAGTCGGCCGTCAGGGTGTTGGTCATGCTCTCGAACGGCATCACTTCCACTCGCCGCAGATGGCCGTTGGCATCCCGCTGGACATAGAACATCGGCATTATCCTTCCCTATGACCCGCCCTCGGCAAGTCCCGCTATTGAGATTAGCTGGAACGTCGGCCACGACCAGTTACAAAGCCCGGCTTCCTGCTGTATGCGCTCCACGCCGATTTAGTCGATGAACAGCTGCTGCACCACCGAGAAGTCCTGTTTGCCTTTACCTTGCTTGAGCAGCAGGCGATACAGCTGCAACGCCAGCGCGCCCATGGGCGTGCTGCTGCCGCTGGTTTGAGCGGCTTCCTGTGCGAGGCCGAGGTCTTTGGCCATCAGCTCGGCCATAAAGCCGCCGCTGTAACCTTTCGAGGCGGGGGCGTTTTCCATCACGCCGGGCCAGGGGTTGTACTTCTCCAGCGTCCAGTTGCCACCCGAACTCTGGCGCATGATCTCGGCCAGTACGGCTGGCTGCAAACCATTAGCCACGCCCATGGCCATGGCTTCGGCGGTGGCAATCATCTGCACCGCCAGCACCTGGTTGTTGCACACCTTGGCCACTTGCCCTGCGCCATCGGGGCCTGCGTGGAAGATGTTCTTGCCCATGGCTTCGAAGATTGTGCGGGCTTTTTCCAAAGTGCTGGCTGCGCCGCCGATCATAAAGGTCAGGGTGCCGGCTGCCGCGCCCGCCGTACCGCCGGACACGGGCGCGTCGAGCAGTTCGATACTGCGCGCTGCCGCCGCTTGATGCACCCTGCGCGCGGACTCCGGGGCAATGGTCGAGCATTCCAGTACCAGACTGCCGGGTTTGATCTCGGCCAGCAGACCGTTATCACCCAGGTACAGGCCTTCAACATGGCGGCTGGCCGGCAGCATGCTGACTACCACATCGGCATCCTGCACCGCGTCCAGTGCGCTGCTGGCTGCTTGCGCGCCGTCCTTGGCCAGGTCTTCGACGGCTGCTTGCAGCAGGTCGAAGACTTTCAGGTCAAAGCCGGCCTTGAGCAGGTTGCGCGCCATGGGCAGGCCCATATGGCCGAGGCCGATAAAAGCGATTGTTGTCATTGTTATGCTCCTGTCGCGCTGAAAAGTGGCCGTTATCGGTTACAAGTCCGCCAGTGGGTGGACGCCGTCCCAGGCTGGGGCGAAGTGTGCGTCGATTACCTGCTGTGGAATGTTCGCCACATCCGGCCAATGCCAGTGTGGCGCGTGGTCCTTGTCGATCAGCCGGGAGCGCACGCCCTCGGGGAACTCAGGGTGGCGACAGCAGTTCAGGCTGATGGCGTATTCCATCTGGAATACTTCGGCCAGGGACAGCTGTTTGGCGCGCTTGATCTGCTCCCATACCAAGTGTCCGGTCAGCGGGCAGCCGCCGGCCAGAGTTTTGGCGGCGCGGGCCAGCAGCAGGTCGCTGTCGTTGTGCAGGGCGCTGATCGTCTGCCAGGCGTGAGGCAGATCGGCGGTATCGAGCAATTCGTCAATGCGCGCGCGGCGCGGCAGCCACTGCGCTTCTGGCAGTTCGGCTAGGGCCTGGTTCTCTAGCGCCTTGAGCAGGCTGTGCAGCTGTTGCGGGCTCTGTTCCTGCCAGTTGAGCTGGGCCAGACCGTTAAGTAGATCGTCCTGCTGGCTGTCGAGCAGTACGCGGTCGGCCAGGTCCAGATCCAGCGCGTCGCGGGCGTTGATGCTGCTGGCGGTCAGGCCGAGAAACAGGCCGAGCTTGCCCGGCAGGCGCGCGAGGAACCAGCTGCCGCCGACATCCGGGTACAGGCCGATATTCACTTCCGGCATGCCCAGGCGGCTGCCTGGGGTGACGATGCGGATACCGGCGCCCTGCATCAGGCCCATGCCGCCGCCCAGTACATGGCCGTGGGCCCAGCAGATAAAGGGTTTCGGGTAGGTATGGATGCGGTAATCCAGGCGGTATTCGTCAGCAAAGAAGCGTCGCGCCAGGGGCGGAATTTCTCCCGGGTGCTCGCGGCACTGATGCACCAGCTGCACCACGTCGCCGCCGGCGCAGAACGCCTTGGGGCCGTTGCCGCGCAGCATTACGCAGGCGATGCTCGGATCGTCCGCCCAGGCCTTGAGCTTGGCATCCAGCGCTTCAATCATCGGCAGCGACAGGGCGTTGAGGCTCTTTTCGGCATCCAGGCTGGCGATGCCGATGCGCATGCCGTGTTGGGCCGGGCGTTCTTCGAAAATTACATTCATCGTGGGTCCATCCTACGGATTACTTATTGCGCCACTGCGGGTCGCGTTTTTCCAGGAAGGCGTTGACCCCTTCGCGGGTATCGTCGGCGTCGAACAGGTCGACAAAGCGCTCGCGTTCTTCCGCTAACCAGGTATTCGGGCTGCGTTCGCGGGCGCCCTGGATCAGCGGTTTGATGGTGCGCACCGCCACCGGGCTTTGCCGCGCAACCTTGGCCGCCAGCAGCAGGGCGTGGCCACGGGCTTCGCCGCTGTCGACCACTTGCTCGACTAGGCCGATGCGCAGCGCGGTTTCTGCGTCGATGCGTTCGCCGCAGAGGATCATGCGCTTGGCCCAGCCTTCGCCGACCAGCCAGCTCAGGTGTTGGGTGCCGCCGGCGCAGGGTAGTAGGCCCACAGTGGCTTCTGGCAGGGCCAGTTGCGCCTGGCGTTCGGCGATACGGATATCGCAGGCCAGGGCGCATTCCAGGCCGCCGCCCATGGCGTAGCCGTTGATCGCGGCAATCGATACACCACGGAAATCGCGCAGCGCTTCGAAGGCCTCGCCGAAGCGGCGGGCCATTTCGCGGGCGCGGGCCTTGTCGCCATCGGCGAACAGCTTGAGGTCGGCGCCGGCGCTGAAGAACTTGCCGCCCTGGCCGGTGATCACCAGTGCGTAGATATCATCATCCTGGTTGAGGTGTTCGATCAGCTGCTTGAGGCCGATCAGCGAATCGCGGTCCCAGGTATTGGCCGGCGGCTGGTTGATGGTGATCAGAGCGGTATGCCCGTGCTTTTCCACGGTGAGCTTGTGGGTCAGGTCGAATACACCGGGATTGTAGGGCTCGATGGCGTGGCTCATGGGTGTCCTCATGTCAGTCATGCGGGGCGGGGCAACCGCCCTAGGCAAAGGGTTACAGCAAGCGATCCAGCATGCCGCCCTGATCCAGCAGACGGCGGGCAATGATCACTCGCATGATCTCGT
This sequence comes from Gammaproteobacteria bacterium, assembly GCA_018827205.1. Classification (GTDB taxonomy): domain Bacteria; phylum Pseudomonadota; class Gammaproteobacteria; order Pseudomonadales; family Pseudomonadaceae; genus Aquipseudomonas. The sequence continues at coordinate 3,612 of JAHJXZ010000199.1, forward strand.
TGGTGCCTTCCAGAATCTGGTGCACGCGGCTGTCACGTACCCAACGCTCCAGCGGGTAGTCGTTGAGATAACCGTAGCCGCCGTGCAGTTGCAGCGCTTCGTTACACAGGGTGAAGCAGTGGTCGGTGGCAAAACGCTTGGCCATGGCGCAATACAGGCTGGCTTCGCTGTGACCGTGATCCAACTTGTGCGCGGCCAGGCGCACCATCTGCCGGCTGGCGGTCAGATCGGTAAGCATGTCGGCGAGTTTGAATTGCAGGGACTGAAAATCGCTCAGCGGCTTGCCGAATTGCTTGCGCTCTTCGACGTAGCGCAGCGATTGCTCCAGCGCCGCTTGTGCAGCGCCCAGCGAGCAGCTGGCGATATTGATGCGCCCGCCATCCAGACCCTTCATCGCGTAGACAAAGCCCTGGCCCTCAGGGCCGATGCGGTTGCCGGCGGGAATACGTACACTTTCGAAAGTGATGGTGCGGGTCGGCTGGGCGCGCCAGCCCATCTTCAATTCATTGCGCCCGTATTTAACGCCTTCGGCGGCGGCCGGCACTAGGAAGCAGGAGACGCCCTTGGCGCCGCTGTCCTCGCCGGTGCGCGCCATCACGATCAAGACATCCGTACTTCCAGCGCCGGAGATAAAGCACTTGCTGCCGTCCAGCACGTAGTCGTCACCGTCACGCTTGGCGCGGGTGCGTAGGTGCGCGGCGTCGGAGCCGGCGTCCGGCTCGGTCAGGCAGTAGGAGGCCAGCAGTTCACCGCTGACCAGGCGCGGCAGCCAAGCATCCTTCAGCGCCTGATCGGCGAAGGAGGCGAGCATCCACGAGGCCATATTGTGGATGGTCAGAAACGCCGTGGTGGCGATGCAGCCGGCCGACAGCTGCTCGAAAATCAGCGAGGCGGATAGCCGGGATAGGCCCAGGCCGCCATCGTCTTCATTGATATACAGCGCCAGGTAGCCCTGCTCGGCGGCGCGCTTTATCACATCCACCGGGAAGTGGTGGTCGCGGTCCCAATCGGCGGCATGCGGGGCCAGTTCACGGCCAGCGAATTGGCGGGCGCTGTCTACCAGCAGGCGTTGTTCATCGCTGAGTTCGAAATCCATAAGTCCTCATTGCAGGGTCAGGGGTTGCCCGGCGGCGCGTCGTTCGGCCTGCCATTCGGCGAGGCCGGGTGCCGCTTGGGTGGCGTCGAGGCGATCGACGATTTCAAAATAGTCTTGCTTGAGCGGGTCCTTGAGCACCTCGGCGCGTTCTTTGACTTTGACGGCATACACCGTCTGCAGGTTCTGGTGGTCGAGGGTGCGCCAGGTTTGTTGATCCTTGAGCAGCTGATAGCTGTGGCCTTCCAGGGCCTTGATCAGCGCTTCGCTGTCCAGGCTGCCCGCGCGTTTGGCGGCATCGGCCCACTGATAGACGATGCTGTACGCCGACGCCGCAGAGCTGGATGGGTACATTGCATAGCGTTCGCTGAAGTCTTTAACGAAGGCTTCGCCGCGCACGGATTTCTCCAGCGCCGGTACGCGCCAGGTCCAGGGTTCGGTGCCGATCACGCCTTCCATCAGGCCGGGGCCGCCTTGCTCGACCATGCTCTGGGTCAGGTTGGGCGCCACGATCTGCATGCGCTCGGTCAGGCCCAGATCCTTGGCGATACGCATGGCGCGCACCAGGTCTTCGCCGAACAGGACCAGGGCCAGCACTTCGGCATTGCTCGATGCGGCCTGGGTCAGGGCATCCTGATAGTCGGCCAGGCGCGCACCGGGGAAGCTCACCTTGAGCCCCGGATGTTGGCCGCTGTTTTCGCTGCCGGTGGTCTGGCGCAACGAGCTTTCGGTGGTGTGGCCCCAGGTGTAATCGGAGGTTATGTAGAAGTAACGCTTGTTCGGCAGGTTCTTGCTCAGGTATTGCCCCAGCACCCGCGCGCTCATCCAGGCGTTGTTGCACTCGCGGAACATGTAGCGATGGCCATCCTTGCCGGTGGTGTCGTTGGAGTAGGTGAGGGTGCCGAAATACAGCAGGCCATGTTCTGCGGCGCGCTTGCCCGAGGCGATGGCCACCGCGCTGCTTGATCCGCCAAACAGCATGGCAGCGCCTTCACTGGCCAGCTTGTCGACATTCTTAACCGCCTTGGCTGGACGCGATGCGGTGTCCTTGCTCGACAACCGCAGCGTACGTCCGAGCACACCGCCCTGGGCGTTAAGTTCGTCGATGGCCAGCAAGGCTCCGCGCATCTGTGCCAATCCTTCTTCCTTATAAGGGCCGGTGCGTGGGTAGTTGAGGCCGAGGGTAATCGGCTCAGCCGCTTGCGCACAGGCGGTAAGTCCGGCCCAGAGGGCCAGGGCGGTAGTCAATCGTTGCATGGCAGTTCTCCTTGTTCTTGTTGTTGGAACTCGGAGAACTTTTTACGCCATTCGACTAATTGTTGAGATCGTCTATTGGTCTAACAGGGCCGACACCCTTCTCATTTCAACTGAATGGTCATATTTGCGCCGGCTACGGAGTCTTCATCAAACCAGCGGCTGGTGACCGTCTTGGTTTCGGTAAAGAAACGCACGCCTTGTTTGCCGTAAGCGTGCAAGTCGCCGTAGAACGAACCCTTCCAGCCGGTAAAGGAGAAGAACGGCAGCGGCACCGGCACTGGTACGTTGATGCCGACCTGGCCGACTTCCACTGCGTGCTGATAATGCCGCGCCGCGCCGCCGGAGCGGGTGAAGATCGAAGTGCCGTTGCCGTAAGGGCTGGCATTGACCAGTTCGATGGCTTCTTCCAGCGTATCGACCTCCATGCACACCAGCACCGGGCCGAAGATCTCCTCGCGGTACAAGCTCATCTTGGTCGTCACGCCGCGAAACAGTGTGGCGCCGATCCAGTTGCCGTTGGGGTAGCCCTCTACCGCGCAGTGTGAGCCGTCCAGCAGGCATTCGGCGCCTTCCGCTTTGCCTTCGGCGATCAGCCGAAGTACGCGTTGTTTCGCTTGCTGGCTGATCAGCGGGCCGAAGGCGGCGTGGCCGTCGGTCCAGTAGCCGGGCTGCAGATCGGCCATCTGCGCTCGCAGCTCGTCGATCCAATGTTTCGATTCGCCGACAAACACCGCCACGCTGATCGCCATACAACGTTGCCCAGCCGCGCCGCAACTGGCGCCGACCAGGTTGCTCAGCACCTGCTGTTTATTGGCGTCAGGCATGATCACCATATGGTTTTTGGCCCCGGCGAAGGCCTGTACGCGCTTGAGGTGGGCGGTGCCGGTGCGGTAGATGTGCTGGCCAACCGGCACCGAACCGACGAAGGAGATGGCGCGGATATCCGGATGGGTCAGCAGGCTGTCGACCACTTCGCGCGCGCCGTGCAGCACCTGCAATACGCCCTTGGGCGCGCCAGCTTCGATAAACAGCTCAGCCAGGCGATTGGGGGTCAGCGGGTCCTGCTCGGACGGCTTGAGAATAAAGGTGTTGCCGGCGGCGATGGCCAGGGGAAACATCCACAGCGGAATCATCGCCGGGAAGTTGAACGGGGTGACGCCGACGCATACGCCCAGCGGCTGAATCCAGCTGGCGGTGTCGATGTCGCGGGCCACGTTCTCCATGGTCTCGCCCATCATCAGGCTGGCGATATTGCAGGCCTGCTCGACCACCTCGATACCGCGCCAGACATCGCCCTTGGAATCGGCCAGGGTCTTGCCTGTTTCCCCAGCGAGAATTTCCGCCAGCTCGTCATGGTGTTCTTTGAGCAAGTGCTGGTAACGCAGCATCACCCGCGCGCGGTCGGAGACTGGCACTTCGCGCCAAGTCAGGAAGGCTGCCTTGGCACTGGCAATCGCCGCTTCGATTTCCTCGGCGGTGGCCTTGGGTGCCAGCGCGAGAACTTCCTGGGTCGCCGGATCGGTGACTTCGATAAATTCACGGGCGCGGCTTTCGCGCCATTCACCGTCGATCAACTGCGCGATTGCCTTGGCCATTGTTTTCTCCACGCGGGACCTGAGGTCCGATTGTTGTTTTTTCAGTGTTATAGCCGCCTTACTCGGCTTTGTGGATTGACGATCTTGGCCTGCGGATGGACTATCTTGGGATTGAATCAGTAGCCCGGATGCCTATGAACGCGCAGGTCGATACCTCCAACTGGCCACTGCCGGCCAATGGCGTGCGCTTTATCACGCCGCCCCGGCTACGCCGCCTGTTGGCCAAAAGCCCATTGGCGCAAGGCTGCTACCCGCTGGCTCTGGGCTTCTACCCGCAGGCTGCGGGGCATCGCATGCATCGTCCGCAGCCGGAGGATCATCTGTTGATTTACTGCCGCGCCGGGCAGGGTTGGCTGGAAACGGCGGATGGACGATTAGCTGTAAGTGGTGGCGATCTGCTGCTGTTGCCGAAAGGCGTGATGCACGCCTATGGCGCGGACGTGGACAAGCCCTGGACGCTGTACTGGGTGCATTTTGACGGCGAGCTGGTAGCGGATTTTCTCAAGCCCCTGGGCAAGGGGCCGCTGTGGCGGATTGGGGTGCAGCCGCGCTTGCTTGCAGAGTTCGACGCCTTGCTTAACTTGCGCAAGCAGGGGCTTAACCAGGCGCATTTCGTTCATGCTGCGCACCAGTTGCAGGTGCTGCTCACCTCCCTGGCTGTGCTGCCGGCGCGCACCACTTTGAAGTCCGGGCGGGTACTGGATGTGGATGCGGTGCAGGCGGTGATGCGCGCCCATCTGCATGACTCGCTAAATCTTGATGAGCTGGCCGCGCAGTTCAAACTGTCGCGCTTTCACTTCGCCAAGACCTACCGCGCCCTGACCGGGCATGCGCCGATTCAGGACTTTATCCAACTGAAAATGGCCCATGCCTGCCGCCTGCTCGACGAAGGCGAACAGGGCATTCGTCAGGTCGCCGAGCAGCTGGGTTATGACGATGTGTATTACTTCTCGCGGTTGTTTCGCAAAGTGGTGGGCATGGCGCCCAGTCACTACCGTGCGCTGCATCAGGGCTAGGTTAGGTGTTGCGCAAAGATGCATGACTACTTTCGACTATTACTAGGCGCTGGTGATGGTATTTCGACCATTGCGCTTAGAGCTGTACATGGCGCGGTCGGCATTTTGTAGCAGGGTCTGCGCATCCCTACCGTCTTGCGGGTAAAGGCTGATGCCGAGGCTTGCGCGTACCTGCAGATCTTTGCCATCGATCAACAGGCGATTTTGCAGCAAGGCCAATAGCTTCTGGGCAATACCCAGCAGGGTGTCGCGGCTCTCAACCTCCTCGAAGAGTATGACGAACTCATCACCGCCTAAACGGGCCACCGTGTCGCCACTGCGGGTCACCGAGCCGAGCAAGTGAGCGATGTTATCCAGTACTTCATCGCCGGCGGCATGACCGTGGCTGTCGTTGATTTCCTTAAAGTGATCGAGGTCTACATAGAGCAGGCCTAATAACTTGCCGTTGCGCTCGGCGTTGTTGATGGCGTGTTGCAGACGATCGAAAAACAGGCGGCGATTGGGTAGGCCGGTCAACGGATCGTTGTGCGCCATGCGCTGCAGCTCTTGCTGGTTGGTGTTGAGTTCGATGATCTGCGTGAGAATTTTCTCCTGCATGGCGCGGATATCCCGGGCCAACTTGCCGAGTTCGTCACCGCGCTCGGTTGGCAGTGGCTGCAGGCTGAGGTCTTTGCTGAAGTGGGCGATCGCCAAGCTTATTTGATTCAACGGTCGAATCATGTTGCGCGCCAGCCACAGTGAGAGCAGCAGGGTGATCAAGCTAAGCGCCACGATGATTTGTATCAGGCGCTGATCGAGTTGGCGGGATGCTGCGAGGATATGTTCCTCTGGTACTGCCAGGCCTAGTAGCAAACGCTTGCTCTCAGCTTCGATGCTGACGTTGGTAAAGGCCGCTAGCCGCGTTGGTTGCTCACGTTTGGCTGGCAGGGTACTGAGCATGTTGCTGCTTTGCCCTTCAAGCAGAGCCAGCAGTTCCGGCAGCTGGGTTTGAATCATCACGCTGGGGCCTTGGCCGTTGGCCTGGGACTTGTTGCGCTCAGGGTTGAGCAGCAGTTCGCCCTGACTGTTGGCCAGAAACAACTGATAGTAGTCGGGCAGCTCGCGCTGCAGACGGCTGAACAGCTTCTTGATATTGATGCTCAGTACTATCAGGCCGAGCACTTGCTGGTCATCGCTCCAGATAGGGCTGGCGAGGTGAAGTGTTAGCACGTTGTCCGGATCAAGGCGCGAAGGGGCTATCTCAGAAAAAAACAGCTGCCCCGGCATTAATTTCAGCGTTTTAAACACATAGGGGAAGTGGCCTTTTTCTTGTAAAGCGCTACTGGAGACAGGGCCGTGGCGATCAACGTTGATGCGCTCCAAACCATGGTTTTTCGCGTCGATCAGGCGAATACGCTGGTACTCGGGGTGGGCGCTGAGCATGGACGTAAATAGCTGAGTTAACTCCGCAAACTCTTTGTTGCTCCTTGGCATGTCTGCAAGCACATCAATCGGTTGTGACTGGGTGCTGAGTACCTTGAGGTCATTGGCGAAATTTTCCAGGCTGATCTGCAGATTGCGGCCCAATACTTGATTGGCCACCAGCAGGTCGCGCTTGGCAGCAGCAATCAAGATTTGCTTGCTGCTGCTCAGGGAGTAGTAACTGGCAAGTCCGCTGAGCAGCAAGCCGAACAAGCAGAGCAGTACGGTGAGCTTGTTGCCGAGGCTGAGTTTCAAGGTTGAACCACGTTTTCCGGGCGTTCCCCGGCGAGTATGGATTGCCAGAGTTTGGCGCGCAGTTCTGCGTTTGCCACAGGCTGAAGCCAGATCAGGTTCATGGGGGCATTTGAGGCGTGCAGGGTACGCAGGGTGTTTTCCAGGCCCTGGCGCTTAGTCAAGGTCCCGCTGACTTTTGGCTCAAGGCTGTAGTTGATCCATTGCTCAGCCAGGTCACGGTTGGGCGTAGTGCGAGTAATTGCCCAGCAGTCCAGCCAGGCAAATGCACCTTCCCGGGGTATCACGTAATCCACGTCGGCGCCTGCATCCTGCAACAGCTTAAGTTGCTGGCGACCGTAGTTGGCATACATCA
>JAHJXZ010000200.1 GCA_018827205.1 Gammaproteobacteria bacterium
GCACTGGGCGTTACAGGTGGCGGAGTTACTGGGCTGGATTGCTCGCCCTCGGCTTTGCCGAATATTTTCTTGAGTGCTTTGAGCACGGTCATCTCATCAATTGGTTAAGGAGTGAACGGTCGCCAGTGTAAAGCAAGAAGCCGGCGCGGCGAAGTGCCGCGCCCGATGGCGGTGATTGGCTGGTTTTTATTCAGTTTTCGGGAAGGCTGGCAAGCAGTAGGCGCTGTACGTTGCCGCCCATGATCGCGGCAATTTCGTCATGGCTGAAGCCCGCCTTGAGCAGGCCTTCGGTCAATTGCGCTAAGCCGGTAACGTCGAAGGGTGCATGAATGGTGCCGTTAAAATCTGACCCGAGCGCCACATGCTGCACGCCGATCAAATCTACGGTGTAGCGGATCGCGTTGACGATGGCCTCGACCGAGGTTGCGCAGACGGCAGCGTCCCAGTAACCAATGCCAATGACCCCGCCGGTTGCAGCAATCGCCTGCAGGTGTTTGTCGCTGAGGTTGCGAGTGCCTTTGCAGGTGCCTTCGACGCCTGTATGAGAAACCAGTAGCGGTCGTGTCGCCATGCCCAGTACATCGTCGATCAAGGGGCGTGAGGCGTGGGCGAGATCAATTAGCATGGATTTCGCTTCCAGGCGCTTGATTACCAGGCGCCCCAGGGGTGTCAGGCCACCTTTTTCCAGGCCGTGAGCCGAACCACCCACTTCGTTATCAAAGAAGTGGGTCAGGCCGGTAATGCGAAAGCCGGCGTTATAGAGTGTGTCGACGTTTTCAAGTTTGCCTTCGATCGGTTGCAGGCCTTCGGTGGCGAGGATTGCCGCAACGCGCTGCGGATCTTTCTCCCAGTCACTGACAAAGTTGGCCAGGTCGCCACGGTTCTTGATCATTACCAGGCGACCGCCGCTGTTAACGCTGGCTTCGTTGAGTTTGTGCGCCTGGTATAGCGCGCGTTGTAGCAGGCTGTTCCAGGTTTCCCGTGGCCAGCGCTGGGCCATGGCCAGCAGCGTAATGTTGTCGGTTTCGCCACTATTGCGCTCGTAGTTGAGGCCGCGCGGGGTCTTGGTCACGGTGGAGAACACCTGCAAGCCTAGGTGGCCTTCGAGCATGCGTGGTAGATCGGAGTGGCCAAAGTCGTAGCGTTTGAGCAGGTCACGTTCCCACAGCAGCGCGTCGTCATGCAGGTCGGCAATAAACAGCTGTTGATGCAGCTGGTTGGCCGGCTCGCTGGCGGGGTAGGGAGCGGGGGATTCGACGCTGTTCATCTTGCGATCAAGCAGGGAGGGCAGGACAAATACGCCGCCAGCCGCGATCAGTAGAAGAACCAGGAGAGTAAGCAGGGCTTTGCGCATAGTGAGGTGCCATCCGGGCGTTGTTGTTATGCGCAGCACTCTAGCAAGTAAGGAGGAAAAATGTGATGGCCGGTTACTGCGCTGTAGGCTAACCGCAGATGCAGTCGCGGCCTTGCTGTTTGGCTTGATACAGCGCGCTGTCGGCGCGGGCGATCACACCTTGTAGGCTGTCCTTTGGCTGCATTTGTGCCAAACCAATGGACGCGGTCACGCCGGGCAATACGCCAATCGGTGAGTGGAATGAGCTGACATTGCGCAGAGCCAGGCGCAGTCGTTCGCCGATGCTGCGGGCTTCATCGATGGCGATTTCCGGCAGCAGAATGACGAACTCTTCGCCGCCATAGCGGGTCAGGCTGTCCTTGGGGCGCAGCTGGTTGCGCAGAGTGTGCGCAACCAGGCACAGGGCATAGTCGCCGGCGAGATGACCATGCTGGTCGTTGTAGGCTTTGAAGTGGTCGACATCGAGCATCAGCATGCACAGCGGCTTGCCATTGAAGGCGCTGCGAGTGCTTTCACGCTCGAATATATGCTCCAGCCAGCGGCGGTTATAGGCGCCGGTGAGGGCGTCGATATTGGCGGTCTGTTCGCTGTCGAGGATGATCCGGTTGCCTTTGCGCACGCGATCGCAGAGCAGCTCGAGCATGTTCTGCATCAGTTCTGGCGATTGCTGGAACAGGTTGAACAGCGATTCGCGGTGCAGGCGCAGCACGCTGCAGGGCTCGGTCGCCACCACGTAGGCAGAGGGATGCTCATTGTCGATAAAGCTGATTTCGCCCGCGCAGTCACCGACTTTCAACGTGCTGACGGCCTGGCTGTCGAGCGAGCCGAGATAGACCTTGAGTTGGCCCTTGAGCAGCAGGTAGAGGTACTGATTGCGGTTGAAGGGCGACAGTAGTACTTCGCCGGCTTCCAGATCGCAGGCGCGGAATTCTTTGAGCAGCTGGTTGATGCTGCTGGCGGCGACGTTATTGAACAGTCGCAGGTGACGAAGTTGCTGCAGGTCAGCCTGCCATTTGGCGTTTTTCATTGGGTCGGCAGGTGTGACTGCGGGTTGGGAATAATATTGGTCATCGCTAGCGCTCCTTGCATTAAGGGCGAATGCCATGTCTGAACATATTCCGCTGCCTGTGGCCTGACAATGCTTGTCAGACGCACGGACGACCAGTGGTATTGAAGATGGATGGTTGGTCACAAATATGGCGCGATCCTTGCGCCAACACTTGCTTACTCGCTGGTGTGCAGTTCTATCGCCACGGCGAAGCCGGCCAGGCGTTGGGTCACGGCCTCAGCCAGCACGGCCTGATCGGCGGGCAGGTGGATGTGGGCGACCTGGCCGCGTTGATCATCGCTAAGCACATCGACGCGCAGGCGCGAATCCAGCTCTGCCAGCGCAGTCTGGTAGACGCGAGCAATGGCATCGAAGCGCAACGCCGGCTTGAAGGTTTTGCCCACTGCGGTCAGCGGGATGGCATCGATGATCCAGGCGTCCTTGGGGATCGCCGCGCGCTCGGGGATGTGCTCAGCAGCATGAGCCAGCAGGTCGGCTTCGCTAACCTCTGCACCGGGCTTGAGTTGCACGTACACCACGGGCAGCTCGCCGGCTTTCTCGTCGGGTTTGCCGACCGCTGCGGCCATGGCCACGGCGGGGTGCTTGTGCAGTGCTTCTTCGATCATCTGTGGGTCAATATTGTGGCCGCCACGGATGATCAGATCCTTGCTGCGCCCGGTCAGCCAGATATAACCGTCGGCATCCACACGGCCCAGGTCGCCGGTGTTGAACCAGTCGGCGTCAACCCAGATGCCGGCGTTCTTGCTGGTTTGCAGGTAACCCTTGAACACCGTGGCACCACGGATGCACAGGTTGCCGATTTCATTGCGATTGGCCTCTCTTAGGTAATTGCCCTGTTCGTCGAGCACTTTGATGCTCACCTCGCAGTAGGGCATCGGCAGGCCGATAGAGCCGGGGCGCCGCTCGCCAGCAGGCGGGTTGGCGCAGCTGCCGCAGGTGCCTTCGGTCAGGCCGTAGCCTTCAATCAGGGTCAGCCCGGTTTTGCTTTCGAACTGGCGAATCAGTTCCACCGGCATCGGTGCGGCGCCGCACAGGGCGTATTTAAGTGAGCTGAGGTCATGGCCTTCGCTCGGCACTTGCAGCAGGCCGGCATAAATGGTCGGTACGCCACTGAAGAAACTGACCTTGTGGCGTTCGATGATCTTCCAGAAATTGCCGATCAGGTTGGGGTTGCGATAACCCTGCGGGGTGGCCAGCAGCACTTCAGCGCCGCCGATAAAGGCGGTGAGGCCGGTCACGATCACGCCGTTGACGTGGAACAGCGGCAAGCCGCAAAGGGTGACATCGCCCGGTGCAAAGCCCGTCACCATGTTCATGCTGTAAGCCATGGCGACTTCATTGGCGTGGCTATGCGGTGCCAGTTTCGGCGTGCCGGTGGTCCCGCCGGTGTGGAAATAGCTGGCAATGTCGTCCGGGGCGATGATGCGGCCGCTTTCCAGGTGGCCATCTGGGCAGCTGGCAATCAGTTCGTCGAAATCCAACACGCCATCTGGTAGTGGCCCGCGCTGCGCTTTAATGGCGCTGCGTTGAGGCTCCGGCAGCAGGTTGGCCATGTCTACGCAGATAATCGCCTTGAGCGCCGGCAGCTGCTCGCGCAGGCCTTCGACCTTGGCCCACAGATCGGTGCCGGGGAAGGGGGCGAGGGTGACCAGCAGCTCGGAGTCCGAAGCCTGGATCAGTTCGGCAATATGTTCCGGGTCGAGCAGCGGGTTGATTGCATTGACGATCCCGGCTGCTTCACCGCCCCAGATGGTGAAGTGAGTGTGCGGCAGGTTGGGTAGCAGAAACGACACCGCTTTGCCCGGGCGCAGGCCCAGGCGATGGAAGGCGTTGGCAGTCTGGGTGATCTTGCCCAGCAGTTGCCCGTAGCTGAGGCGATAAGCCGCCTCGTCAGCTGTGCCCTGGAGGATAAACGAGAGTGCCGGCGCATCCGCTTGCCGCTCAGCGCTGCGGCGGATCAGCTCATAGGTGCTGGCCGGCAGGTTGCGCTCGGCCAGTGGGGTTTGCTCGATCAGCTGGATATCACGCAGGGTCTTGATCGCAGGGATGGCAGGCATAGGTGTTCTCGCTCGCAGACAGTCAACTGGTGAACCGTTGCTCCAGCCAGTCGGCGATGTCGCGGATTTCCTCATTCACCACTTCGTGGCCCATCGGGTAATCACGCCATTGCACGCTGACGCCGGAGGCATTCAGGTAGTCATGGGCTGCGCGGCCCATGGCCGGCAACACGATGTCGTCGAATGTGCCATGCAAACACAGGACCGGCAGTTGTCTTTTTGTATCTGCGAGGCTGACGTCGTCGCTGAACGTTGGCGCATAGGTCGACAGGGCGATTACCCCACCGAGTGCAAACTGCCAGCGCAGGAAGGCGGTGTGCAGCACCACTGCGCCGCCCTGAGAGAAACCTGCGAGAACAATACGCGACGGATCTATGCCGCTGTCGCGTTGCGCTTCGATCAGTGCGATCACTTGTTGCGCCGAGGCTTCGAGTTGCTCACGGTTGATCGCTCGTGCTGGGCTCATGGCCAGGATGTCGTACCAGCTGGGCATGGCGTAGCCGCCGTTAATAGTCACCGGTTGGGTCGGCGCTTGCGGCAGCACGAAGCGGGTGCTGTGCAGGCGCTTCTGCAGCATCTCGGCAACCGGCATAAAATCGTAGCGGTCGGCACCGAGGCCGTGCAACCAAATGACGCACGCGTCGGCGGCAAGTGTGGGCTGAAGAATCAAGGGTTCGCTCATTTGAGGCTCCGCTGTGGTGCGTGTGCGCTGATTTAGTGCGTGGGAAAAATTCGAGGGTGGCGATTCTAGAAAGAAGTTGTCGCCAGGGTGCAAGTTTTGCTCTTGACCTGTCCGTATGGTGCTCAAAGCGCGGCGCTGGTACGGGCCTTGCTATACACCCTAGGGACTGATGACGTTGCCGGGTTGTGGTAACACTGCCACCAAATCGGGCGCGGAGCAGACTGAAATGCCGTTACCGGCGTTTCACAGGTTCGCCAGGCGCGGCATGCTGTGCGACAAGTCACTTGCTATCTGTCTCTAGCCCATTCAAATAATGGGCGGGTGAGAGTTTATGGCCGCTGGAGCAATCGGCAACTAAACTCGCGCTAAGGTTTGATCCCCGGTTGAGTGTGTTGCTGCCGACACAGTCAACGAGCCCCATAAGGGTACGGTGGTAGAACCGAGACTCCAAACACAACAAAAGCAACTGGAGGTTTTAATGAAGATGGTGAAATCCACATTGGCAGTACTGACCACCGCAGCTGTTCTCGGTGTCAGCAGTTTTGCTCAAGCAGGCGCTACTCTGGACGCGATCCAGAAGAAAGGTTTCGTACAGTGCGGTATCAGCGATGGTCTGCCTGGCTTCTCCTACGCCGATGAGAAAGGCAATTACATGGGCCTCGACGTTGACGTATGCCGCGCAGTTGCTGCTGCAGTATTCGGTGACGCAACCAAGGTCAAGTACAGCCCGCTGACCGCCAAAGAGCGCTTCACCGCGTTGCAGTCCGGCGAAGTCGACATCCTCTCGCGTAACACCACCTGGACCAGCTCACGAGATTCCGGCCTGGGTCTGAACTTTGCCGGCGTCAACTACTACGACGGTCAAGGCTTCCTGGTTAACAAGAAGCTCGGCGTTTCCAGCGCTAAAGAGCTCGACGGCGCAACTGTCTGCATCCAGGCAGGTACCACCACCGAGCTGAACCTCTCCGACTACTTCCGCGCCAACAGCCTGAAGTACACCCCGATCACCTACGACACCTCCGACGAGAGCGCCAAATCGGTTGAAGCCGGCCGTTGCGACGTGCTGACCTCTGACCAGTCGCAGCTGTACGCACAGCGCATCAAGCTGGCCGATCCGGAATCCTACGTGGTACTGCCGGAAGTGATCTCGAAAGAGCCACTGGGCCCGGTCGTACGCCAGGGTGACGAAGAGTGGTTCGACATCGTGCGCTGGTCGCTGTACGCGATGGTCAACGCTGAAGAGCTGGGCATCACTTCGGCCAACGTCGAAGAGCAAGCCAAATCCACCAAGAACCCCGACGTAGCTCGTCTGCTCGGTGCTGAAGGTGAATTCGGTAAAGATCTGAAACTGCCGAAAGACTGGGCCGTACAGATCGTCAAGCAAGTGGGTAACTACGGCGAAAGCTTCGAGCGCAACGTCGGTGTCGGCAGCGAGCTGAAGATCGAACGTGGCCTCAACGCCCTGTGGAACAAGGGTGGTCTGCAGTACGCACCGCCAGTGCGCTGACCGTCCGCTGCCAGCCGCTCTTCCTGAGCGGCTGGCATTGTTCTGATTGATGTGAACCTCATGCCCGCTGATGCGGGCATGAGGGTTCCAAGAGGGCTCCTATGCAAACCACTGCAAATGTCCCGCGCCCCGGTGGATCGGTTTGGACCGACCCCAAGGCACGTGCCTGGCTATTTCAAATTCTTGCTGTTGTCGCCATTGTGGCGCTCGGCTGGTTTCTGTTTGACAACACCCAGACCAACCTGGAAAAACGCGGCATCACTTCCGGGTTTTCCTTTCTCAATAACAGCGCCGGTTTCGGCATTGCCCAGCACCTGATCGACTACGACGAAAGCAACTCCTATGGGCGTGTTTTCGTGGTGGGCCTGCTCAACACCTTGTTGGTGTCGGTGATTGGTATTGTCCTGGCGACGCTGTTGGGTTTCCTGTTGGGTGTGGCGCGTCTGTCGCCGAACTGGTTGGTCAGCAAACTGGCCACCGTGTACATCGAGACGTTCCGTAATATTCCGCCGCTGCTGCAAATCTTCTTCTGGTACTTCGCTGTGATGCTCTCCCTGCCAGGGCCGCGGCAGAGCATGGGCGTTGGCGAGACGTTCTTCCTTAACAGCCGTGGCCTGTATATGCCGGCACCGAGTCCGGGGGACAACTTCAGTCTGTTTGCTGGTGCGGTGATTGTCGCAATCATCGGCGTGGTTCTGCTGTCGCGTTGGTCGAAGGCACGTTTTGAAGCCACCGGTCAGCTGTTTCCGGTATCGCTGGGAGCGATTCCGCTGCTGATCGGCCTGCCAGGTTTGGCGATTCTGCTGGGCGGTAACCCACTGCAGTGGAGTGTGCCGGAACTGAGCGGTTTCAACTTCCGTGGTGGCTGGGTGCTGATCCCCGAGCTGATGGCGCTGACTCTGGCGTTGACCATCTACACCGCTGCCTTTATCGCCGAAAACGTGCGTTCTGGGATCATGGCCGTCAGCCACGGGCAGACCGAGGCGGCGCGCTCCCTGGGCCTGCCTGCCGGTAAGACCCTGCGTCTGGTGATCATTCCGCAAGCAATGCGGGTGATCATTCCGCCGCTGACCAGCCAATACCTCAACCTGGCGAAGAACTCTTCGCTGGCCGCCGGTATCGGTTATCCGGACATGGTCTCGCTGTTCGCCGGTACGGTACTCAACCAGACTGGGCAAGCGATCGAGGTGATTGCCATCACCATGAGTGTGTACCTGGCGATCAGTATCAGCATTTCCATGCTGATGAACTGGTACAACAAGCGCATTGCGCTGATCGAGCGGTAAGGAGCAGCCATGCAAACTCATACGTTCAAACCTGATCTACCGCCACCCGCGCTCAGCGTCGGTGTGGTCGGTTGGCTGCGCGCCAACCTGTTCTCCAGCTGGTTCAACACCTTGCTGACGCTGTTCGCGGCATACCTGGTGTGGCTGATTGTGCCGCCGCTGATTCAGTGGGCCTTGATCGATGCGGACTGGACTGGTACCACCCGTGCCGACTGCACCAGTGGCGGTGCCTGCTGGGTGTTTGTGCAGCAGCGTTTCGGCCAGTTCATGTACGGCTTCTACCCGAGTGAGCTGCGCTGGCGCGTTGACCTGACACTGTGGCTGGCGGTCATCGGTGCTGCACCGTTGTTCGTGCCGCAAATGCCGCGCAAGGCCATGTATGGCCTGAGCTTCTTGGTGGTTTACCCGGTGCTGGCGTACTGGCTGCTACATGGTGGTTTCTTCGGTCTGTCGACCGTGCCCACCAGCCAGTGGGGCGGTCTTATGCTGACCCTGGTGATCGCTGCTGTCGGTATTGCTGGCGCCTTGCCGCTGGGCATTCTGCTGGCGCTGGGGCGACGCTCGGACATGCCGGCGATCCGCGTGATCTGCGTGACCTTTATCGAGTTCTGGCGCGGGGTGCCGTTGATCACCGTGCTGTTTATGTCCTCGGTAATGCTGCCGCTGTTCCTGCCTGAGGGCCTGTCCTTCGACAAGCTGATGCGTGCGTTGATCGGGGTGATCCTGTTCCAATCGGCCTATATCGCCGAAGTGGTGCGTGGCGGTCTGCAGGCGATTCCCAAGGGCCAGTACGAAGCTGCTGCGGCCATGGGTCTGGGCTACTGGCGGATGATGGGCCTGGTGATTCTGCCGCAAGCCCTGAAGCTGGTTATTCCCGGCATCGTCAACACCTTTATTGCGCTGTTCAAGGACACCAGCCTGGTGATCATCATCGGCCTGTTCGACCTGCTCAACAGCATCAAGCAAGCCACCACCGATCCGGCTTGGCTGGGCATGGCCACTGAAGGCTATGTGTTCGCCGCGCTGATTTTCTGGATTTTCTGTTTTGGTATGTCCCGCTACTCCCAACATCTGGAGCGCAAGCTGGACACCGGCCACAAGCGTTAGGAGCTAACCCATGAGTGAAGCAAACAAACAGCCTGCGCCTGCTGACGGCATGATCCAGATGCAAGGCGTGCACAAATGGTACGGTCAGTTCCATGTGCTCAAAGACATCAACCTGAATGTGCAGGCCGGTGAACGTATCGTGCTGTGCGGGCCGTCCGGCTCGGGCAAATCGACCACCATCCGCTGCCTTAACCGCCTGGAAGAACACCAGCAGGGGCGCATCGTAGTTGATGGCACCGAGCTGACCCACGACCTGAAACACATCGAAGCGGTGCGTCGTGAGGTCGGCATGGTGTTTCAGCACTTCAACCTGTTCCCGCACCTGACCGTGCTGCAGAACTGCACCTTGGCCCCAATGTGGGTGCGCAAGATGCCTAAGCGTCAGGCTGAAGAGATTGCCATGCACTTTCTTGAGCGCGTGCGTATTCCGGAGCAGGCCAACAAGTTCCCCGGTCAGCTTTCAGGTGGTCAGCAGCAGCGTGTGGCGATTGCCCGTGCGCTGTGCATGAAGCCGAAGATCATGCTGTTCGACGAGCCGACCTCGGCCCTCGATCCGGAAATGGTCAAGGAAGTGCTGGATACCATGATCGGCCTGGCTGAAGACGGCATGACCATGCTCTGCGTAACCCACGAAATGGGCTTTGCCCGTACCGTGGCGAACCGGGTGATCTTTATGGACAAGGGCGAGATCGTGGAACAGAACGAACCCAACGCCTTCTTCACCAACCCGCAGAACGAACGCACCAAGCTGTTCCTCAGTCAGATCATTCACTGAGTTGCAGCCGCAACAAAAAGGGAGCCTTCGGGCTCCCTTTTTTATGGCCTGCCACATCCCTGACGGCCACCCTTCGGGCCGTCGCGCAGCAATGCTGTGTGGTTACTTGCTCTCAGGCCATAGGCGCATTGGTTTGCCTTCGGCTGGCCATAGCTGCAGCTGCTCGGTGGAGGAGAAGTCCCAGCGTTCTACTTTGCTCAGGCTGTCGAGAAAGCGTGCTTCTTGCTCCATCAGCGCCGGTGCGCACATCTTGCGGGTGCTGCCGGCGGCGCTGAAGCTGAGCTTGTCGCCAGTCAGGGTGTAGCCGGCAAACCAGTGGTTGCAGCCGGCATTGCCATAGGCGCGGCCGTCGTCACCGAGGGTGATGGTCAGGTGGCTGCGGTCGATCAGCGGGCGTTCGCCAATCCATTCCACCAGGTAGGTGTGTTCGGTTTCCAGCTGTAGCGCTGATGTGGCGCAGCCCACGAGGCCGGCAGCCAGCAGGCTGATAGTCAGTACGCGTTTCATATAGCCTCCTTGTTGATGCATTTCGGGCACAGGTGCTTGGCGCTTTTCGACTGCCAGCCCAGTTCCTTGATTCGCGCTTCGGCGGCCGGTGCCTGGGCCTTTTTGCCGAGGGCTGCGTCGACGGCGAACTCAAAATCCAGCTGAGCGTTGCAGCTGTCGCAGTTGGCCTGCCAATTGAAGATCGCCAGTTCCTTGAACGCCGGGCCGGTGGCCACGGCCACCCACTGGCCGCGCGGGTTGATCAGGTGGCGAACCTTGTCAGCCTGTAGGTGCATGGACAGCTCACGGCTACCCTTGAGGGTGACCAGCAAGGTGTCGCCGCTCTGGATCGAACCACCATTGCCGGTGACCTGGTAACGGCCCGGTGCCAATGCGCGGCATTCGATCAGGGTGTGCTCGGGGTTGAGCAGGTTGTAGCGAAAGTCGTGTTCAGCCATGAATCCTCCAAATAGACGCAAATGCTATCACGCGGCAGGAAGCAGCTGATTGATCGGCGCATTTCCCAGCCAGGCGGCGATATTGTCGCGGGTGGTGCTGGCAATCGCCGCCAATGCTTCGTGGGTGAGGAAGCCCTGGTGCGCAGTAATCAGCACATTGGGGAAGCTCAGCAGACGCGCGAGCACATCATCCTGCAGCGGCTGTTCGGAGCAGTCCTCGAAGAACAGCTCGGCTTCTTCCTCATAAACATCCAGGCCCAGATAGCCCAGTTGCCCGCTTTTCAGCGCGCCGATCAGCGCCGGGGTATCGATCAAGGCCCCGCGTCCGGTATTGATCAACATTGCGCCGCGTTGCATCTGCTGCAAGCGCTCGGCGTTGATCAGGTGATGGGTGGCGGCGTTGAGCGGGCAGTGCAGGCTGATGATGTTGCTGCTTTCGAGCAGCTGATCCAGCTCGACCTGTCGCGCGCCGGCGGGTAGCTCGGCGATGGGCGCTGGGTCATGAATCAGCAGCTGGCAGCCGAAGCCGGCCATGATTCGCGCGAAGGTCAGGCCGATCTGCCCGGCGCCGATGATGCCGACTTGTTTGCCGTGCAGGTCGAAGCCGATCAGCCCGTGTAGGGAGAAGTCGCCTTCGCGGGTGCGGTTAAAGGCGCGGTGGGTGCGCCGGTTGAGGGTCATGATCAGCGCCAGGGCATGCTCGGCGACGGCATGCGGCGAGTAGGCGGGCACCCGCACCACCGTTAGGCCGAGAGCGTGCGCGGCGTGCAGGTCGACGTGGTTGTAGCCTGCCGAGCGCAGGGCAATCAGTCGAGTGCCGCCGGCGGCCAGTTGCTGCAGCACCGCGGCGCTGAGGTCGTCATTGATAAAGGCGCAAACCACCTCGCAACCTGCGGCCAGGCCGGCGCTGTCTGGTCGCAGATGCGCTTCCTGAAAATTCAGCTGCCAATCGTCAGGGAAATCTGCAGCGCTAAAGCTCTGTTGGTCGTAAGGCTTGCTACTGAACAGGATGATGCGCATGGGATTCCTTGACTCGCGAGTTTTATCGGCCTGAATCAGGCGCTGACCTGAGCGTGCCGGGCCAGTCGTTCGATAGCAGCATCCAGTTCATCCAGAGCGTGCTGGGCAGCAGGGTCGTTCTGTTTCAGCAGGGTTTCGCTGCGCTGGCAGGCGGCGCGCAGTTGTGGCACGCCGCAGTAACGGGTAGCCCCGTGCAAGCGATGCACGCGTTCGATCAGGCTGTTGCGCTCGCCGCTGTCCCGCGCCTGGCGGATGGCCTGGCGGTCACCCGGTAGGCCGGCGAGCAACATGCTCAGCATGTCGGCGGCCAGATCGGCTTTGCCGGCGGCCAAACGCAGGCCTTCATCGGCGTCCAGCACGCTGAGGTTGTTATGCGTGGCGCTGATGCCGGTGTGTTCGCTGCTCTGGTTGCGCAGGGCCAGGCCGGTCCACTTGAGCACCACCTGGGCCAGTTGGCGTTCGCTGATCGGCTTAGTCAGGTAGTCGTCCAGGCCGCTTTGCAGGAGGGCGCGTTTCTCGTTGGCGAGGGCGTGGGCGGTCAGCGCGACAATCGGCACTGGGCCCTGGTTGCGTTCATTTTCCTGTTGGCGAATCGCTTCGGTGGCCTGGCGGCCGTCCATGCCGGGCATTTGTACATCCATAAAGATCAGGTCGAACGTCTGCTCGGCGGCTTTTTCCACGGCCTCATAGCCGCTGTTGGCGATGCTGACGTGTGCGCCCATGTCGTCCAGCAGGGTTTGCACCAGCAGTAGGTTGGCCGGGTTGTCGTCGACGCAGAGAATCAGTGGCGGCCTGCTCGGTGCGCTGTGCTGGTTTTCGCTGCGGCTCTGTCTTGGGCTGACCAGCTCGGCCAGGCCTCGTTGTAATTTGCGCGTACAGGCGGGCTTGGCTTGCAGTTGGCTATACGCATCCGGCAGCAGGCTGTGGTATAGCGACTGCTCGGTGGTGGGGCACAGCAGCAGGGTTTTGCAGGCCAGCCGCTCAAGTTCCCAGATGCGCTGATCGAGGCGCTCCGGAGGAAGGGTCTGGGTGCTTACGCCGAGTATGGCCAGCTCAAACGGTTGAGCGCTATGCCGCGCTTCGGCCACGCTGGCGAGCAGGCTGTCGAGGTTGTCGAAGCCGCTGACTAGCAGACCACAGTCTTCCAACTGGTGCTGCAAGGCCTGACGTGCCAGGTCGTGGTGTTCCAGGGCGGCAGCACGGCGGCCGAGCAGCGGTGGTCGCGGCAGGTCTTCTGCATCGTCGCGGGCTTTGGGCAGGCTCAGGGTAATCCAGAATTCAGAGCCTTCTTCCGGTGTGCTGTCGACGCCGATTTCACCGCCCATCTGCTCGATCAGGC
>JAHJXZ010000022.1 GCA_018827205.1 Gammaproteobacteria bacterium
CCGCCTGCCTCCACCCACAGCAGTTCGGCTCATAAATAAAGGTCTGCAATGAAAGCGTCACTGATCAATAAACTCGACCTGTTGCAGGATCGTTTCGAAGAGCTGACCGCGCTGCTTGGTGATGCTGAAGTGATCAGCAATCAGCCGCAGTTCCGTGCCTACTCCAAGGAGTACGCCGAACTTGAGCCGGTGTACCAAGCGTTCAGTGCCTTCCGTAAAGTCCAGGCCGACCTCGAAGGTGCTCAGGCGCTGCTTAAAGACAGCGACCCTGATATGCGCGAAATGGCCGAAGAAGAAGTCGCCGAAGCCAAGGAACAGCTGATCGAACTGGAAGCCAGCCTGCAGCGCATGCTGCTGCCCAAAGACCCGAATGATGGCCGCAACGTGTTCCTCGAAGTGCGCGCTGGCACCGGTGGCGACGAGGCGGCGATCTTCTCCGGCGACCTATTCCGCATGTATTCGCGCTATGCCGAGAGGCAGGGGTGGCGCGTGGAAGTACTGTCGGCCAGCGAAGGTGAGCACGGCGGTTATAAGGAAGTGATTGCCCGGGTCGAGGGCGACAACGTCTACGGCAAGCTCAAGTTTGAGTCGGGCGCGCACCGCGTGCAGCGCGTGCCGGAAACCGAATCTCAGGGCCGTATCCACACCTCGGCCTGCACTGTCGCCGTGCTGCCCGAGCCGGATGAGCAGATGGCCATCGACATCAACCCGGCCGACCTGCGTGTGGACACCTACCGCAGCTCCGGCGCCGGCGGTCAGCACGTTAACACCACCGACTCGGCGATCCGTATCACCCACATCCCCACCGGCACCGTGGTGGAATGTCAGGAAGAGCGCTCGCAGCACAAGAACCGCGCCAAGGCCATGGCCTGGCTGGCGGCGAAATTGAAGGACCAGCAGGAGGCTGCCGCGCACAAGGAAATTTCCGACTCGCGCAAATTGCTGGTGGGGTCCGGCGACCGCTCCGAACGCATCCGCACCTACAACTTCCCGCAAGGCCGGGTCACCGATCACCGCATCAACCTGACCCTGTATTCGCTCAATGAAGTGATTGCTGGCGGCGTTGAGGCGATCATCGAGCCACTGCTGGTCGAGTACCAGGCCGATCAGCTGGCTGCGCTGGGCGATTGATGCGGGTTTGAGCATGTCCCGGAGTGCATCCGGGCTACGGAAATAAATCCCATGGCCACTATCGAATCCCTGCTCAACCACGCCGAACTACCTGACTCGCCCACCCCGCGGCTGGACGCCGAGCTATTGCTCGCCCACGCCCTGGGCAAGTCACGCAGCTATCTGCACACCTGGCCGGAGCGCGAGCTCGATGCGCCGCAACTTGAGCGTTTTCAGGCCGCAATCACGCGGCGTCAGGCCGGTGAGCCGGTGGCCTATATCCTCGGGCAGCAGGGCTTCTGGAGCCTGGAGCTGGAGGTCGCGGCGCATACCCTGATTCCTCGTCCGGATACCGAATTGCTAGTGGAGACCGTGCTGGCGTTGTTGCCGGCCACGCCTGCTGCGCTGCTGGACCTGGGCACAGGCACCGGTGCGATTGCCCTGGCGTTGGCCAGTGAGCGCCCAGCCTGGCGGCTAACCGGTGTGGACCGTGTGCCTGAGGCGGTGGCCCTGGCTGAGCGCAATCGCGCTCGGCTTAAACTGAGCAATGCCAATTTTGCTGAAAGCCACTGGTTTAGTGCCCTGGTTGGCCAGCGCTTTCAGCTAATCGTTAGTAATCCGCCCTATATCGCTGCCGATGATCGCCATCTGGCCGAAGGTGATGTGCGTTTCGAGCCGAGTAGCGCGCTGGTGGCGGGCGCGGATGGTCTTGATGATATCCGCCTGATCATCCAACAGGCTCCGGACTATCTTGAAGCAGGCGGCTGGCTGCTGCTGGAACATGGTTTCGATCAGGCTGTGGCAGTGCGTGAGCTACTTAGCGCGCGTGGCTTTAGCGCGTTGGAAAGCCGGCGTGACCTCGGCGGCCATGAGCGCATCAGTCTGGGACGCTTCGATAATGAGTGATGCCATGAACTCGCAGGACATGTTGAATGACGAGGAGCTGCTGCGTTACAGCCGGCAGATCCTGCTGCAACAGATCGATATCGATGGCCAACTGCGTCTGAAAAACAGCCGTGCGCTGATCATCGGTCTTGGCGGCCTGGGTTCTCCGGTGGCGCTGTATCTGGCGGCTGCCGGGGTGGGTGAGTTGCATCTGGCGGACTTCGACACGGTCGACCTGACCAATCTGCAACGACAGATCGCTCACGACACCGCCAGCATTGGCCAGAGCAAGGTCGATTCGGCGAGCAAGCGTCTGCTAGCGATCAATCCGCAGCTACGTCTGCAAGCCCATCGGCAGTGCCTGGACAGCGATTCTCTGGCCGCAGCGGTTGCCGCCGTCGATCTGGTGCTGGATTGCTCGGACAACTTCAGCACTCGTGAGGCAGTCAACGCCGCCTGTGTAGCTGCCAAGGTGCCGCTGGTCAGCGGCGCGGCGATTCGCCTGGAAGGCCAGCTCTCGGTGTTCGACCCACGCCGTGATGACAGCCCTTGCTACCACTGCATTTATGGCCATGGCAGCGAGGCTGAGCTGACCTGCAGCGAAGCCGGCGTGGTCGGCCCGCTGGTCGGTTTGGTCGGTAGCTTGCAGGCGTTGGAAGCCTTGAAACTGCTGGCGCAGTTTGGCGAACCACTGGTAGGGCGCTTGTTGTTGATCGATGCCCTGGGCAGTCGTTTCCGCGAGCTGCGGGTTAAGCGTGATCCGGGCTGTAACGTGTGTGGCGGCCATGGCGAGTAACGCGCCGATTGGCGTGTTCGATTCCGGCGTTGGCGGTTTGTCGGTGCTGCGCGAAATTCGCGCGCTGCTGCCCAATGAGTCGCTGCTCTATGTCGCCGACAGCGGCCATGTGCCCTACGGCGAAAAAAGTCCGGAATTTATCCGCGAGCGTTGCCGGGTGCTAGCAGCGTTTCTTCTCGCCCAAGGCGCCAAGGCGCTGGTGCTGGCCTGCAATACCGCCACCGTGGCGGGGGTAGCAGAGTTGCGTGAGCTCTATCCGCAGCTGCCATTGGTGGGCATGGAACCGGCGGTCAAGCCTGCTGCTGCTGCCACTCAGAGTGGTGTGGTCGGCGTACTGGCCACCACGGGTACGCTGAAAAGCGCCAAGTTCGCCGCCTTGCTCGACCGTTTTGCCAACGATGTGCGGGTGATTACTCAGCCTTGTCCTGGGCTGGTCGAGCGTATTGAGGCTGGCGAGTTGGACAGTCCTGCCACTCGCGAGCTGCTGCAGGGTTTTGTCGCGCCGCTACTGGCTGAAGGCTGCGACACGCTGATTCTCGGCTGCACCCATTACCCCTTTATCAAACCGTTGCTGCGCAGCCTGGTGCCGGACTCGATCAGTCTGATCGACACGGGCGCGGCGGTGGCGCGGCAAGTCCAGCGCCTGCTGACCAGCCATGATCTGCTCGCCTGCGGCGCGGTGCAGCCTGCGCAGTTCTGGTCGAGTGGTGATCCAGCGGCCATGCAGCGGGTGTTGCCGCTGCTGTGGGGCGATGCGGTGCTAGTCAGTCGCCTGCCTGGCGCGGTTTAGCCATAAGTCGGCTTTCTCGACAGCTAACAATTTCTATACTCTCAAGCAGCGTCAGCAAGCTTCTACTTGGGTGGATAAGGATTATTACCATGAGAAAAGTCATGACTCTGGCTGCGTTGGCAGCCTTGGCTTGGGGGCAAGTGAGTGCAGTGCAGGCGATGGATCTAAGCGTGGCGGTCGGCCAGACGGGCGACTCAACCATGACCTACCGGCTGGGAACCCAGTTCGACTTCAACCAAAGCTGGTTTGTCAGTGATGTTGGTCGCCTGACGGGCTACTGGGATGGCGCTTACACCTATTGGGATGGTGATAAGACGGCGAGTAACCACAGCCTGTCGCTCAGCCCAGTGTTCGTATACGAGTTTGCGGGCGAGCGCTTCAAACCTTATATCGAAGCAGGTATTGGCATCGCGGCCTTCAGCAGCACCGAGCTCGAAGACAACGACCTGGGCTCGTCTTTCCAGTTTGAAGATCGCATCGGTTTTGGTGTGCGTTTCGCCGGGCAGGAAGTCGGCGTGCGTGCGCTGCATTACTCCAACGCCGGGCTTAAACAACCTAACGACGGGGTTGAGAGCTATAGCCTGCATTACCGCATGAGTTTCTAGCGGTTTGGATCGTTAAAAAACCGGATCGATATCCGGTTTTTTTGTGTCTGCGATCCATGGCAACCAATCTTTCACCGTCTCAAAAAACGCTCCCGCCGATTTCTTGTGCCTGCAGTAAACCGCGCGCTCAGCGGTAAATGCTGGTCATGCCCTTGCGCTCGTCCAGGCATTCGGGGGAGGCGGTTTCGAATTCGCGGCAGATCAGTGGGCGCACCTCGTAGATGGTGCAGCGCATGCTGTCGCGGTCCAGCGCGGCGCACCAACCGTCGTCGAGGCGCAGCATCACTTCACCGCCCCAGTCATCGGTGTCGATATAGCGGGGCGGCACGCCGGTGTCGGTGATCAGCATGACTTCCAGCTGGCAGCAGCAGGCGGCGCAGTTACTGCAGCTGACTGCGGGTTCGTCCGCGAGTTGGGTGTGGGGGATGGTCTGACTCATGCCGCGCAGTGTACGCCATAGGCGTTATGCCGGCGTCTGCTGCCGACGTAGGGTGAGTGGCTTTATATTCATCCAGCGAAGCCCTCTGAGCAGCGCAGCTCCGATGCAATTCGGGGTATCGAGGGTGGCCATCGAACCGGATTCGCGGATTTCACCCAGGCTAGAAGATACCTACGATTTTGCCTGCGCAGTCTTGCCGCTGCGTTGGCTTTGCTCATATTGCGCACGGTAGAGCTTGGCGAAACCGTGCAGCACGGGCATCACCACGGCCCAGATCGCGCCGATCAGCAGCAGGCTCTGCCAGGTGCCGTAGGGCAGGCCGACGCCGGCTATCTGTGCGCCGCCATAGTAAGACAGCGGTGCGCTAATCGCGCCAAGCAGGCTGCCGCGCCACCAGGGTTGTGCGGTCCAGGCCAGGCAATGGTTGAGCGTGGTGGCCAGCAGTAGCCACAGGCTGGCTAACCATAACGGGATCAGCGTGCGTGGTTCACCAAAGTCGAAGACGCCGAGATTGAGCAAAAAGCTGTCCAGTGCGCTGCCGGCGAGAAACACGCTGATCAACAGCTTGCCTTCCGCCGCCCAACTGCTGGTCCACAGCAGATGCACCGCCAGCACGCCTGCGACAACCAGCAGCCACAGCGTGTCGCCGCCGAAAACGCAGGCGAACCAACCGAGCTGAAATAGCAGGGTGTTGACGATCAATTTAGGCATCGAGATTTCCCAGTAACGGAGCAGGACGTGCCGCCGGTTTAGCCAGCAGCAATTGCGCGGTGCCGATGGTGCGCTCGATAAAGCCGCCCTCGCAATAGCACAGGTAGAACTCCCACAGGCGGAAGAAGTAGTCGTCGTAGCCCTGCTGCTCCAGCTTGTGCCGCGCGTGGCGCAGGTTGTCGTGCCAAATGCGCAAGGTGCGGGCGTAGTGCAGGCCGAAGTCTTCCATGTGGTGCAGGTTCATATCGGTCTTGGCGGTGATGATTTCCAGCATCTTGTTCACCGAGGGCAGTGCGCCGCCGGGGAAGATATAGCGCTGGATAAAATCCACGGCGTTTTTCGCCTTCTCATAACGCTGGTCACGGATGGTGATGGCTTGCAGCAGCATCAGGCCGTCGGGCTTGAGCAGGCTGGCGCATTGCTCGAAATAGGTCGGCAGAAAGCGATGGCCGACCGCTTCGATCATCTCGATCGACACCAGCTTGTCGTACTGCCCGGCCAGGTCGCGGTAGTCCTCCAGCAGCAGGGTGATCTGTCCCTGCAGGCCCTGTTCGGCAATGCGCTGCTGGGTATAGGCAAATTGCTCACGCGATAGCGTGGTGGTGGTGACCTTGCAGCCGTAGTGGGTGGCGGCATAGATCGCCATGCTGCCCCAGCCGGTGCCGATCTCCAGCAGGTGGTCGCTGGGTTTCAGCGCCAGCTTCTGGCAGATGCGTTCGAGCTTGTTCAACTGCGCCTGTTCCAGGCTGTCGTCGGCGCTTTTGAACATGGCCGCCGAATACATCATGGTCGGGTCAAGAAACTGCTCGAACAGGTCGTTACCCAGGTCGTAATGCGCCGAGATGTTCTTGCGCGAGCCCTTGCGGGTGTTGCGGTTTAGCCAGTGCAGGCCCTGGATCAGCGGGCGACCCAGCTGGGCCAGGCCGCTTTCCATTGCGTCGAGCACATCCAGGTTGCTGACAAATACGCGGATCACCGCGGTCAAGTCCGGGGTGGTCCAGTAACCGTGGATATAGGCCTCGCCCGAGCCGATTGAGCCGTTGCCCGCCACCAGGCCCCAGACCGCGCCATCCTGCACCTGGATCTCGGCACTGAGGCTGGAGTGGGCATCGCCGAACTCCATGCGTTCGTCACCTTCGACGATCACCAGTTGGCCATGGCGCAGCTGTTTCAGCTGGCGCAGCACTGCACGGCGCAGCAGGCTGGCACCGATGCCGCTGCCGGCACGCACCACATGTTTGGCGGAGGTCAGGCTAGAGCTTTTCATGGGGGACTTCCTTTGATGCGGGGCGGGCGACGCGGAAATCACCTTCAGCGGCCCGATGGGTGAACAGGGGAATACGTTTGAGTAGCAGGCGCAGGGCCTGCCAGTAGATGGCGGCGACGGTTTTGCCGGTCATCCAGGGAAACTGCAGCAGGTAGCGGTGTAGGCTCGCGCGGTTCAGTTCAGCGCGTTGCAGGCTGAGGCTGGCGTCGAAGAGTTTCTCCTCGCCCTGCCAGTCGGCCATATGAATACCTAAGCGCTCGCCGGCTGGGCTGAAGCTCATGCGGTACTCCAGATCGCGCGGCAGAAACGGCGACACGTGAAATGCCTTGGCCACGGCGACGTGCTGATGGCCCGTGCCCTCGGCCGGCAGCACGTAGTGGTAGCGTTCGCGGAAAGGCGTGTTGCTCACCTCGCAGAGAATCGCCGCCAGGCGGCCATCGGCCTCATGGCAGTAGAAGAAACTCGCCGGATTGAACGCCAGGCCCCAGCTGCGTGGCTGGGTCAGCAGGCAGATATGCCCCAGCGGCGTGCGACCTAGGGCTTCAGTGACACGCTGGCGCACGGCGTCGATCAGACGCACGCCGGCGCGGGTGAACTGCGGCAGGTAATCGGTTTCACGAAAGGCGAAGGGCGCAAAACGGCCACGCCCGGCCAGTGGCGACAAGGCGAGCACCGCCTCCTGCTCGCTCAGGTCGAGGTAAAGCAGGCCCATGCGGTAGCGGAAGTTGTGCACGCGCGGCGCAAAACGCCGGTGCTGCACCCAGCCGCTGTACAGGGCGCTGTTCATCGCCGCAGGGCTGTTCATTACAGTTGCTCGCCGAATTCACGGGCCACGCGCAGTGCGCTGACCACGCCATCTTCGTGAAAACCGTTGGCCCAGTACGCCCCACAGAAGTAGCTGCGGTTGGCGCCCAGCAGTTCTTCCCAACGTGCTTGCGCCTGGGTGCCGGCCAGGCTGTATTGCGGGTGGGCGTAGGTGTAGCGCGCCAGAATTTTGCTCGGGTCGATGGCGGCGGTCTGGTTCAGGCTGACGCAAAAAGTCGTGTCGCTCTGGATGCCCTGCAAAATATTCATGTCATAAGTCACGGCCGCCGGTTGATCCGCTGGCCCGCCCAGACGGTAGTTCCAACTGGCCCAGGCCAGTGGAGATCGGAAGAGCACACG
>JAHJXZ010000201.1 GCA_018827205.1 Gammaproteobacteria bacterium
TCATAGACGATTTCGTAGTCCACGCCCTGCGGGAAACTCTGCTTCAGCTCAGCCATGCGCTCACGCACCGCATCGGAAATCTCGATGGCGTTGGAACCGGGCCGCTGGAAGACCGGGATGGCGACTGCGGGTTTGTTGTTCAGCAAGGAGCGTAGGGCGTACTGGCTAGAGCCCAGTTCGATCCGCGCGATGTCTTTCAGTCGGGTGATTTCACCGTTTTCACCGGCGCGGATAATGATATTTTCGAACTCTTCCTCGGTGACCAAACGGCCTTGAGTATTGATCGACAGCTGGAAGCTGTTACCCGCATCCGAAGGCGGCGCACCGAGCGAGCCGGCAGCCACCTGACGGTTTTGCTCACGGATGGCGTTGACCACATCTGCTGCAGTCAGGTTGCGCGAAGCCACCTTGTTTGGATCCAGCCACACACGCAGCGAGTAGTTGCCCAGACCGAAAAGCTGCACATCGCCGATACCATCCAGGCGCGCCAGCTCATCCTTGATATTCAGCGCGGCGTAGTTGGACAGATACAGCATGTCGTAGCGGTCGTCGGGCGAGGTCAAGTGCACAACCATGGTCAGGTCCGGCGAGGCCTTGTCGACCGTCACGCCGAGACGCTGTACCTCAGTAGGCAGGGTCGGCATGGTACGGGTGACGCGGTTCTGCACCTGAACTTGGGCCTTGTCCAGATCGGTGCCAAGGGCGAAAGTCAGAGTCAGGGTCATCTTGCCGTCGGCCGTACCCTGGGATGACATATAGAGCATGCCTTCCACACCGGTAATTGCCTGCTCGAGTGGCGAGGCGACGGTTTCACCGATCACCTTGGGGTTAGCACCGGGGAAGGTGGCGCGCACAACCACAGTAGGCGGTACCACTTCCGGGTATTCGCTGATCGGTAGCTGGAACAGCGAAATGGCACCACCGATCAGGATCAGCAGTGACAACACCGCGGCGAAGATCGGCCGCTGAATAAAGAATTGCGAGAAATTCATCGTCGTTTTACCTATATAACAGCGTATTAGCCGCGTGGCGCAGTGTTGGCAGGGCTACTTTCTGCAGCAACTCGGCGGCTGTTCTGGCGTTCGATGGCCTGACGTTGCTCAGTCAGCAGCGCCTGGGTCTTTTCATCGGCCATGGGCACGCTTTGCGGATCAACAGTGGAGCCGGGGAAGGCGCGCTGCAGACCATTGACTACGATCTTCTCGCCCTCGGCCAGACCGCTGCGCACGATGCGTAGGCCTGCCAGCTTTGGCCCCAGTTCAATGGCGCGGTACTGCACGGCGTTGTCCTTATCGAGTACCAGGACATACTTCTTACCGAGGTCGGTGCCGACCGCTTCATCCCTGATCAACGCTGCGTCGTACTGGCCACTACCGACCAATTTGAGGCGCGCATAGAGGCCTGGAGTGAAGCGCCCGTCACTGTTATCAAATACCGCGCGGCCACGGATGGTGCCGGTCTGCGGGTTAACCTGGTTGTCGAGAAAGTCCAGCTGCCCAAGGTGTGGGTGGCCTTCTTCGCTGGACAGGCCCAGGTACACAGGGCTGGCATCGCGCGTCTGGCCGCCTGCCTGGCGCGCCAACTCGACATACTTGAGGAACACGCGCTCATCAGCATCGAAATAGGCGTAGACCTTGTCGGTGCTGACCAGCGTGGTGAGGTGGCTTTGCCCGGCATTCACCAGGTTGCCTTCAGTGATTTCCGCACGGCTGACACGACCATCAATCGGCGCTGTGACGCGGGTAAAGCTGAGGTTGAGGCGGGCGTTGTCCAGTTCTGCCTGGATGCCTGCTACAGCGGCCTTAGCTTCTGCTGCGGCGCTTGCTCGGGCATCGGCGAGCTCTGCAGAAATGGCATTGCTCTGACGCAAACGCTCGCCGCGACTGGCTTCGCTTTGCGTCCGCGCGAGGCTGGCGCGGGCTTGCTGCAATTGGGCCTCTAGGCGTTTGACTTCGGCTTGGAACGGCCGCGGGTCGATCTGGAACAGCAGGTCGCCTTTCTTCACCAGGCTGCCTTCATTGAAGGCTACGCGGTCAACGAAACCGGACACGCGTGGGCGGATATCGACCGATTCAGGCGCCTCCAGTCGGCCGGTGAACTCGTCCCACTCATTGATCGGTTGTTCGATAACTTCGGCCACGCTTACTTTGGCTGCGGGCATTTGTTGTGCACTTTCAGGCGCTTTACCGCAGGCGCTCAATACCAGCACTGCGGCAAGGGCGAGGGAAAAATGCCAGAGGTTCTTATTGGACTGTTCCATGTGTACTTCCGCCAGAGGGTGTAATGAATGGGCGGAGTCTGCGGCGCGGGGTCTATGACGACGAATCGAACGACTCGAAGATATGTATCACTCAGAATGATGGTTGGCAGGCTTGTATCAATAACTAACCATGTGAACAAAGCGCCCATGCTAGGGCGCTGTGTACGTTCAGGTCAGGCTGTCCGGGTCACCACAGAACATCTGGATGCGCGAACGCAGCCAACGCTCAGCCGGATCATTGTCCTGCGCCCCGCGCCAAGCCATGTGCAACTCGAAGGTCTGGGTGGGCAGGGGTAACTCTTCTGCGCGCACGCCGCCTGCAGAGGTCAGGGCTGCTGCGGTGTAATCAGGCACGGTGGCGACAATATCGGTGCCTGCCAGCAAGGTGCCGAGACCATTGAACTGGGGCAGGGCGAGCACCACGCGGCGTTTGCGTCCGAGTTTTTCCAGCTCTCTATCGACAAAACCACTGAGGTCGCCAGCAAACGACACCAGCGCATGGGGCCGCGAGCAGTAATCATCCAAACTCAAGGCACCGGGCGCCGCATCGGCTCGCAGTAGCTTGGGTTTACTACGTCGTAATACTTTGCGTTTGGCGTTGGCTGGCAGCTC
The DNA here is from genome assembly GCA_018827205.1 of Gammaproteobacteria bacterium. GTDB lineage: Bacteria > Pseudomonadota > Gammaproteobacteria > Pseudomonadales > Pseudomonadaceae > Aquipseudomonas. Next base: position 2,873 of record JAHJXZ010000201.1, read on the forward strand.
TTCGGTGTAAGCAACACCTACCGAAATTTCACCTGATGCCAGCAGCGCCGGCATCAGCAGGTAATTGGTACGGCGAATTACCAGCACCACGCCAGGGGCTTCAGCCCGTAGACGCTTGATTAACGGTGGCAGCAAGCCGAATTCAACATCATCGGATAGCCCAATGCGAAACACTGCTGTGCTGGTAGCCGGATGGAAGTCTGCCGCACGACTGACAGCCGTGGAAATCGAATCCAGCGCCGGAGAGAGCAGGGCGGCGATCTCCATCGCCCGCGCCGTGGGCTCCATGCTACGGCCTGTGCGGACGAACAGTGGGTCATCGAACAGGCTGCGCAAACGGGCGAGGGCAGCACTGATGGCCGGTTGGCCAAGAAACAGTTTTTCCGCCGCACGGGTCACGCTGCGTTCGTGCATCAGCGTTTCAAAGACGATCAGCAAATTGAGATCGACGCGGCGAAGATCGTTACGGTTCATCCGTTGTCCATTCTGAAGAGGCTGCAGTTTTGTGCGCGACTCAGGCTAATGCCGAATGCTGTCGCCAGGCAATATGCACGGGAAAATGATCAATGCGTGACTCATCATCATCCACAAGCATGGTGAATATCAGCTCCGAGCGGTGGAATTGCTGGCAAAGCCCGGATAAAGTCCGTGGCCATAAGAGGTCGCCGCATCTTTAACGCGCACAATTGCAGTTAGTTGCCGCGCCCTGAATGGGTCAACCGAAGAGGTTTGCGATGTCCCGCATAGTTCGTTTCCATGAGTTTGGTGAGGCTGATGTCCTCAAGATCGAAGAACGCACAGCGCCGGCGCCGGCCGCAGGTGAAGTGCTGGTCGGTGTTGAGGCTGTGGGCGTCAGCTGGTACGACGTGCTCTGGCGGCAGAATCTGGCCAATACTCCGACGCAATTACCGGCCGGCCTGGGCCACGAACTGGCCGGTGTGGTGCTGGCCGTCGGTGATGGCGTTACAGATTTGGCCGTGGGTGACCGGGTGGCCAGCTTCCCGGGGCACAGCGCCAATCGGTATCCCAGTTACGCCGAGCACGTGGTATTACCGCGCAGCTCTCTGGCGCGTTACCCAGATAATCTGACCGTGCAACAGGCCGCCGTGCACTACTTGCCATCTATGGTCGGCTGGTTCGGTTTCGTCGAACTGGCGCGTTTGCAGCCAGGCGAAACTGTGCTGGTAACCGCTGCAAGTCGCTGCTGGGGCCCGTATATCGTGCAGATGGGCAAGGCTCTTGGCGCCACGGTAATTGCCGCTACAGCATTTGCCGAAGACAGCGACTTTCTCAAGCAGCTGGGTGCTGATCACATCATTCTTACTGAAGAGCAGGACCTGGTCAGTCGCGTGAGCAAACTCACCGATGGCCGTGGCGTCAATGTGGTGATGGATGCCCTGGGTGGCCCACAAATGTGTCTGCTGGGTGATGCTATTGCGCCGCGTGGCCGGTTGATCCTGTTCGATCTGCAAGGCGGCAATGAAACGCCATTCCCAGCGTGCGCGGCGTTCCAGAAAAATATCCAGTTCTTCGTGCACTGCATCGGCAACTTCACGGGTAAGGAAGAGTTGAACATTCCGCAAGACCAGGCTGCAGTGGCCAAGGCCGTGCAAGGCATCAACCAGCTGACGGCAGACGGTTTGCTCAAGCCGCTGATCGACAAGGTGTATAGCTTCGATGATGTAATCGAAGCGCATCGCTATATGGAAACCTGCCCAAGCCGTGGCCGCGTGCTGCTGGATCTCGGTAAGCAATAGACATAGCCGTATGATACGGAGCCCGGAATAAGGTAAGAGCAGTGAATCCTAGGTGAGCAGGGTTCATTGCTCGATACGCAATGGTTCGTATAATGTATATTATGTTAAATTAATTATATGAAGCTGGTGGCTCACAACAGGATTCGTTTCCAGCTGCGCCTCTCCACTGACCTCTGTTCAGTCACGATCCAGTAAATGGAAACTAGGCAACGCCACGTGCCAGCGAATGGCGACCAAGCGAATCAGCAACACGGTGAGCATGGCCACTCCTGTATCCAGCCAATGTGGCGTGTCCAGCGCGCGCATACCGATAAACACCAGTGCACCCGCTATGCAGGCTGTCGCGTAGATTTCCTTCTGGAAGATCAGCGGGATCTCGTTGCAGATCACATCGCGCATCACACCGCCGGCAACTCCAGTGATCACACCCATGATTACAGCCGTGCTATGTGGCACGTTATGCTGCATAGCAAGCTCGGTGCCGATTACGGTAAACACCGCTAAGCCGAAGGCGTCCGCCAATAGCAGGCCTTTCTCGTGAATTGGCTGGGTCAACCGCACCCAGATCACAGTGCCTACAGCCGCCAATGAAGCGATGACGATGTACAGGTCGTTGCGAATCCAGCTGACCGGATGGTTGTCCAGAATCAGGTCACGTAAGGTACCGCCGCCCAGTGCGGTGACGATGGCAATCACCAGGACGCCGAACAAGTCCATGGACTTGCGCCCTGCCATCAGCGCGCCAGTGATGGCAAATACCGCCACGCCGAACAAGTCGGCCAGATAGAACAGTTGCGCCATGCTGACCTCAGGACGACACAGGAGTACGCATGGTGACGAACTCTTCGGCGGCCGTTGGGTGCACGCCGATGGTTTCATCAAATAACTGCTTAGTGGCACCCGCTTTCAGCGCAACGGCGAGCCCCTGCACAATTTCACCAGCGTCCGGACCGACCATATGGCAGCCGAGCACGCGGTCTGTAGCCGAGTCCACCACCAGTTTCATCAGGGTACGTTCCTGGCTTTCGGTCATGGTCAGTTTCATCGGGCGGAAGCGACTTTCGAAAACCTGGACGCTATAGCCCTCCTCCTTCGCCTCTTCTTCACTGAGCCCGACTGTGCCGATATTAGGTAGGCTGAATACCGCAGTTGGGATCATCCGGTAGTCGACCTTGCGGTACTCCTCTGGCTTGAACAGGCGTCGTGCGACCGCCATACCTTCGGCCAGCGCAACAGGCGTCAGCTGCACACGACCAATCACATCACCAATGGCGAGAATCGATGGCGTTGTGGTCTGGTACTGCTCATCGACCTTGATAAAACCGCGCTCATCGAGTTGTACATGGGTGTTTTCCAGGCCCAGGTTATCCAGCATTGGCCGGCGCCCTGTGGCGTAGAAAACACAGTCGGTCTCAAACACTCGACCATCTTTTAGCGTGGCCAGTAGGCTGCCATCGGTTTGTTTATCGATGCGGGCAATATCGCTGTTGAATTGCAGGTCTACGCCGCTCTTGCTGAGTTCTTCCTGCAGGTGCCGACGCACCGCGCCATCAAAGCCGCGCAGGAACAATTCGCCGCGGTACAGCAGCGAGGTATTTGCACCCAGGCCATTAAAGATCGAGGCGAATTCCACAGCGATATAACCGCCGCCTACCACGAGAACCCGCTTCGGCAGTTGCTCAAGGAAGAAGACTTCGTTGGAACCGATGGCATGTTCATTACCCGGGATTTCGGGAATCTGCGGCCATCCGCCGGTGGCAATCAGGATGTGCTTGGCGCTGTAACGTTTCCCGCTCAGCTCAACGCTGTGCTCATCAACAATCCGCGCGTGGCCTTCCAGCAAGGTCACGCCGCTGCCTACCAGCAGGTTACGGTAGATGCCGTTGAGCCGGTCGATTTCGCGGTTTTTGTTGCTGATCAGGGTCGACCAGTCGAACTTGGCCTCGCCTAGCGACCAGCCGAAGCCTTGCGCCTGCTCGAAATCGTCGGCGAAGTGTGCGCCATAGACCAGTAGCTTCTTAGGTACGCAGCCAACATTGACGCAGGTACCACCGAGATAGCGGCTCTCGGCAACTGCTACGCGGGCGCCATAGCCCGCGGCAAAGCGCGCAGCCCTTACACCGCCGGAACCGGCGCCAATCACAAACAGGTCGAAGTCGTAGGTCATTTCAGCCTCCAGAACAGGACGCCAGCATACCCCAAGGCGCGCCAGAGCCTAAACTTGAAGCAGTTGGAATAGGAGAACAGTGATGCACCCTACCCTTACTCATGTAGCCTTGCATGTGCCTGACCTAGAGGCGTGCGTAGCTTTTTATGAGCAGTTCTGTGCGATGCGGGTGATTCATCAGCGCGTGGGCAAAGGCTCAAAGATTGTCTGGATGGCCGAGCCTGGCAAGGAGCACAGCTTTATTTTTGTGATCATGCCTGGCGGGCAGGATCGTAAACTGGCAGCGGATGATTACAGCCACTTTGGTTTTGCCCTGGCCAGTCGTGCCGAGGTCGACAGCATTGCTGTGCGGGCACGGACTGCAGGCTGCCTGGTTTGGGAGCCCCGCGACGAGCCCTACCCCGTTGGCTACTACTGCGGCCTGCGTGACCCGGCAGGCAACTATGTGGAGTTCAGCTACGGCCAGCCGTTAGGGCCTGGCGCCGAACATATGCCGCTGCCCTGAATGCACACAGCCACCCGAAGGTGGCTGTGTATTACCGCGCGATAGCCGAATTAATAGGCCTTGCCGGTTTTGTAGAGGTTCTCAAAACAGAAGTTGGTGGCGTCGATGTAGCCTTCGGCACCGCCGCAATCGAAGCGTTTGCCCTTGAACTTGTAGGCCATCACGCAGCCATTCAGCGCCTGCTTCATCAGTGCGTCGGTAATCTGAATCTCACCACCTTTGCCAGGCTCGGTCTGCTCGATCAGGTCGAAGATATCCGGCGTGAGGATATAGCGGCCAATGATCGCCAGATTCGAGGGGGCATCTTCCGGCTTTGGCTTCTCAACCATGCTGTTAACCCGGTAGATGTCATCACGAATCATCTCGCCGGAGATGACGCCATATTTATGGGTTTCTTCTGGCGGCACTTCCTGGATGGCCACAATCGAGCAGCGGAACTGGTTATACAGCTTGACCATCTGCGTCAGCACCGCATCGCCATCCAGATTCAGACACAGGTCATCAGCCAGCACCACCGCGAAGGGTTCATCACCAATCAACGGGCGACCACATAGAATCGCGTGGCCCAGCCCCTTCATTTCCACCTGGCGGGTGTAGGAAAAGCTGCATTCGTTGATCAGTCGACGGATACCAACAAGGTATTTTTCCTTATCGGTATCACGGATCTGATGTTCAAGTTCGTAGCTGATGTCAAAGTGATCTTCCAGCGCGCGCTTACCGCGGCCAGTAATCATGGCAATTTCCGTCAAGCCGGCTTCCAGCGCTTCTTCGACGCCATACTGGATCAACGGTTTGTTCACGATCGGCAGCATTTCCTTAGGCATAGCCTTGGTGGCAGGCAGGAATCGTGTGCCGTAACCGGCTGCGGGAAACAAACATTTCTTGATCATGGGTAACCTTGAGCAATGGTGTGAAAAGTGCGTGCGCAGTCTATCAGGCTGCACTGGCCTTACAATGCCCCTGCGCGGGCCGGCCAATGCCTCGGTAGAGAAAACCCAACTCAGCCAACTGCACGGCATCGTAGATATTGCGCCCGTCAAACAGTACCGGCATACGCATCAAACCACGAATGCGCGCAAAGTCGGGCTGGCGAAATTGCTTCCATTCAGTGACCAACACCAGCGCATCCGCACCTTCAACAACGCTATACGGCGATGTGCTCAAGTGCAGCTGGCCGCTGCTGATCGCCTGACCGTAGCGTTCTGCCAGAGCGGTCGTAGCGACTGGGTCGCACGCCTGGACGGTGACACCGGCTGCTAGTAAGGCATCCAACAGAACCAGGCTGGGGGCTTCACGCAGATCATCGGTGCCTGGTTTGAACGCCAAGCCCCACAGCGCCACCACTCGCCCCTGCCAATAGCCAGAGAAATGCTCACGCAGTGCCTGGAACAACAGAGTTTTCTGCAGCGCGTTACGGGCTTCGACTGCGCGTAGGATTCCTGGTTCAATGCCTTCCTGCTCCGCGCAGCGAATAAGCGCACGTACATCCTTGGGAAAGCACGAGCCGCCATAGCCGCAACCAGCATAGATAAAGTGAGTACCAATACGCTTATCGCTGCCGATGCCGCGCCGCACATCCTCAATGTCGACATCCAGGCGCGCGCATAGACTGGCCATTTCGTTGATAAAAGAAATCTTGGTGGCTAGAAAGGCGTTTGCGGCATATTTGCTGAACTCTGCCGCCCGCAGCCCCATGCATAACAAACGCTCGTGATTGCGTAGAAACGGCGCATACAGGCGGCGCAAAAGCTCATGCCCCTGGGGCTCATCGCAGCCGACAATCACCCGGTCCGGTCGCATGAAGTCGTCAATCGCTGAGCCCTCCTTGAGAAATTCCGGGTTGCTCGCCAGCGTCACCGCAAAGCGCTTGTCGCGCTTGCTCAAGCGACTGTTGATGCGCTGTGCCACACGTTCTGCCGTCCCAACTGGCACGGTTGATTTGTTTACCACCATGCAGCCTTTTTCAAGCAGGCCGCCCAGCTCATCGGCCACAGTCAGCACATACGACAAGTCCGCAGAGCCGTCCTCCCCGCTTGGCGTACCGACGGCAATAAATATGATCTCAGCCTGCTTGATGCCTTCATGCAGATGCTGACTAAAGCTCAGCTGACCACTACTCAGGTGAGTTTGCAGCATGGCCTCCAGCCCTGGCTCATAAATCGGTGACTGGCCACGGGCAAGCCGCGCCACACGCTGCGCATCACGCTCAACGCATACAACACGATTGCCCATCTCGGCAAAACAGGCCGCCGATACCAGCCCTACATACCCCGCGCCAATCACACAAATCCGCATCGCCTGCACTCCTCACTGAGTTACCGCGATTGCAGCTAAAGCAGATGGCAGGCGTATGACATGATTAAGGCGTTCGGATGACAGGCCCTGATAATCATGGTGTACAAATGCCAGGCACAAAAAAACCGGCAACGAATGCCGGTTTTAGTGGGTTTCAGGTTCATACAGGAACATCTGAAATCATGTACATGGTGCCCGAAGCCGGGGTCGAACCGGCACGAGGTTACCCTCGAGGGATTTTAAGTCCCTTGCGTCTACCGATTTCGCCATTCGGGCGGTAGCGCTGCATTGCGAGGCTTGGACTATATACAGCCCTTGGATGCCTCGCAAGGTTTCAAGCTTAAATGAAAAAGCCTCATAGATCAGTGATCTACGAGGCTTTTCTAATTGGAGGCTGAGGTCGGAATCGAACCGGCGTTCACGGATTTGCAATCCGGTGCATAACCACTCTGCTACTCAGCCTTGAAACTAAACGGACCGTGTAAACGGCCCGTTGAAAATGGAGCGGGAAACGAGACTCGAACTCGCGACCCCGACCTTGGCAAGGTCGTGCTCTACCAACTGAGCTATTCCCGCTTGTCGTGCTGACGGCCGCCATTCTATAGCTTCAGAACGGCGCGTCAAGCCCTTGATTCAAAAAAGCTTATTTCTTTTCCGCAGTGATTCGCAGGTGTGGCCATGCGGCCAGCAGGTACTGCGCCATCGACCACAGGGTAAGTACGGCGGCAATGATCAACAGCGCGTAACCGAGCACAACCCAGGCAGTAAAGGTCGGCGGATTAGCCAGCAAAATCACCAAGGCGACCATCTGTGCGGCGGTTTTCCACTTAGCCAGTTTTGATACGGCAACATGCGCGCGGGCGCCTATCTCTGCCATCCATTCACGCAGCGCCGAAACCACAATTTCGCGACCGATGATGATGGCCGCAGGTAGCGTCAGCCAGAGGTTGGTGTGCTCAGCCACCAGTAATACCAGGGCAACCGCCACCATCAGCTTGTCGGCAACCGGGTCGAGGAAAGCGCCAAAAGGTGTGCTCTGCTCCCAACGGCGGGCCAGGTAACCATCCAGCCAGTCGGTTGCTGCAGCGACTGAAAACACCGCGCTGGCAGCCCAGTAGCTCCAACTGAAGGGGAGGTAGAACAGCAGAATAAACACCGGTATCAGCAATACACGGAGCACGGTAAGCAGGTTGGGGATATTCATCGACACAACTTGGCGGTAAAGAGAACCGGCATTCTACTCACTGTGCAGGACGGCATAAATCAACTCGGCGAGTTTTTTACTGATCCCAGGTGCTTTGGCGATTTCTTCGATACTGGCGCGCGACAATTCCTGCAGCCCGCCGAAGTGATTGAGCAGCTCGCGCCGCCGCTTTGGCCCTACGCCAGCTACCTCTTCCAGTGTGGAGGTGCGCCGGGTTTTACCACGGCGTGCGCGGTGCCCGGTAATGGCAAAACGGTGCGACTCATCGCGAATCTGCTGAATCAAATGCAGTGCCGGCGAATTGCCTGGCAGGGTGAACTCATGGGCGGCGTCATTCAGGTACAGGGTTTCCAGGCCCGGTTTGCGCGTGGTGCCCTTCGCAACGCCGAGCAGAATCAGATCAGGCACCGCCAGCTCCTCGAGCACTTCGCGGGCCATTGCCAACTGGCCTTTACCGCCGTCGACCAGGAGGATGTCCGGCAGTTTTCCTTCACCATCCTTGATCTTGCTGAAGCGCCGCGTCAGCGCCTGGTGCATGGCAGCGTAATCGTCACCGGGCGTCACGCCCTCAATGTTGTAGCGGCGGTAATCGGACTTCAGCGGGCCTTCCGGGCCGAATACCACGCACGAAGCGACGGTTGCTTCGCCGCTAGAGTGACTGATATCGAAGCACTCCAGACGCTGCGGTACTTCATCCATGTCCAGCGCTTGAGCCAGGGCATCAAAACGCGCAGCAACGTGCTGCCGATTGGCCAGGCGCCCCGCCAGGGCTTGCTCCGCATTGGTCACGGCCAACTGCTGCCATCGCGCGCGGGTGCCTCGTACTCGGTAGCTGATGCTCAGTTCGCGGCCGCGCAGCTCATCGATGGCTGCGATCAGCGTGGAGAAATCTTCGTGCTGCGCATTGACGATCAGCTCGCTCGGCAGATCGCGCTCTTGGCTACTCAGGTAATACTGTGCAAGGAAGGCCAGCAATACGCCGCTGCCCTCCTCCTCGATTGCCACCTGCGGGAAGAAATTTTTACTGCCAAGCACTCGTCCACCGCGCACGCTGATCAAATGCACACAGGCTCCGCCGGGGTTGACCATGGCCGCGACCACATCCACATCACCGGTTCCGCCTTCCATGCTCTGCTGGTCCTGCACTCGGCGCAGCAACGATATCTGATCACGCAACCCGGCCGCTCGCTCGAAGTCGAGGGCCATGGCAGCAGTCTGCATGCCGCTGGACAGCTCATCGGTCAGGGCACTGCTGCGCCCCTCAAGAAACATTACCGAGTGGCGTACGTCATCAGCATATTCGGCGGGTTCTACCAAGCCGACACAGGGGCCTTTGCAGCGTTTGATTTGGTACTGCAGGCAAGGCCGAGTGCGGTTCTTGTAGAAGCTGTCTTCGCACTGGCGCACCAGAAAGGTTTTCTGCAGCAGATTGAGGCTTTCGCGGATGGCGCCGGCGCTGGGATAAGGGCCAAAGTAACGGCCTTTCTGCTTTTTCGCGCCACGGTGGATGCTCAGCCGGGGGAAATCACCGTCAGAAAGAAACACATAGGGATAGGATTTATCGTCGCGCAGAAGAATGTTGTACGGCGGCCGCCATTCCTTGATCAGCGTCTGCTCGAGCAGCAATGCTTCGGTTTCGTTAGCGGTGATGGTGGTTTCGATCTGCGCGATTCGGCCCACAAGCGCGGCGGTTTTAGGCGCTAACCCGTTTTGGCGGAAATAGCTGGCCAGGCGTTTTTTCAGATTCTTGGCTTTGCCAACATAGAGCAGCTTGGCGTCCACATCGAACATGCGGTACACGCCAGGGCGACCGCTGCAGGTAGAGAGAAACGCGCTGGAGTCGAAAGCTGCGCGGCTCTCGTCAGCTGCCAGCATCAATCATGCCATGGCGCACGGCCAGCAGGGCCAGCTCGACATCGCTGGTGATCGACAGCTTTTCGAAGATGCGATAGCGGTAGGTATTCACGGTTTTCGGCGACAAGCAGAGCTTGTCGGAGATTGCCTGAACCTTCTGGCAGCCGGCGATCATCAGAGCGATCTGGATTTCACGCTCGGACAACAGGTCGAAAGGCGAATTGCTGCTCTGCGGCTGGAACGACTTGAGTGCCAACTGCTGGGCAATCTGCGGGCTGATATAGCGCTGGCCGCTGAACACCATGCGGATGGCTTGAACCATTTCTTCCAGCGCGGCGCCCTTGGTCAGGTAGCCGGCGGCACCGGCTTGCAGCAGGCGCGTGGGGAACGGGTCTTCTTCGCAGACGGTAACCGCGACAACTTTAAGGTCAGGATGGCTGCGAATCAGCTTGCGCGTCGCTTCAAGACCGCCGATGCCCGGCATTTTGATGTCCATCAGGACAACGTCAGGCTTTAATTCGCGGGCTTTCTTCAGGGATTCTTCGCCGGACTCGGCTTGCCCAACTACATGCAGGCCGTCGATATCAGCCAGCATACGGGTGATGCCGGTACGTACCAGGTCGTGGTCATCAACAACAAGCACCCTGATCAAGCAACACCCCGTTTGCATCAGCAGCAAAGAGCTGCTGGTTGGGTTGGAAGGCTGGAAATTAATTAAACCCAGCTTGGCGCATAACCGTCAAAAGGCAAGCGTCAATAAAACTATGCGCTTGAGTGACGGCCAGAGGAATTTGGCGGAAGCGGTGAGATTCGAACTCACGGAAGAGTTTCCCCTTCGACGGTTTTCAAGACCGTTGCATTCAACCGCTCTGCCACGCTTCCGGCGTTTGCGGGCGGCAATCTTACCCGAACGCAACACGCTGTCAAACTCTGCGTGTTGGCTCTTTATCTGCCTCTGCTATGATCGGGCCTGACCTTGGTCACGGAACCATCAGCCATTTCAGGAGTGTCGCCATGAACGAACACAATTATGCACTTGACCACACGCAGGTTGAGCAGCAAGAAGTCAGCCGCGTCTTGCGCAACACGTATGGCCTGCTGGCCATCAATCTGGCCTTCAGCGGCCTGGTGGCGTACATCGCGCAGCGCGCCAATGTGCCTTATCCGAATATATTCGTGGTGCTGATCGGCTTTTACGGCTTGTTCTTCCTCACCGCCAAACTGCGTAACTCGGCCTGGGGCCTGGTTTCGACCCTCGCCCTGACCGGTTTCATGGGCTACACCCTCGGCCCTATCCTCAATCGCTATATGGGCATGGCCAACGGCGCTGAAGTTGTCAGCTCGGCCTTTACCATGACCGCACTGGTGTTCTGCGGCCTGTCGGCCTACGTGCTGACTACCCGCAAGGACATGAGCTTCCTCAGTGGTTTTATCACTGCAGGTTTCTTTGTGCTGATTGGTGCGATGGTTGCCGGATTCTTTTTCCAGATCAGCGGCCTGCAGCTGGCAATCAGCGCAGGTTTCGTGCTGTTCTCCTCGGTCTGCATCCTGTTCCAGACCAGCGCGATCATCCATGGCGGAGAGCGTAACTACATCATGGCGACCATCAGCCTGTATGTATCGATCTACAACCTGTTCGTCAGCCTGCTGCAGATTTTCGGCATTATGGGCGGCGACGATTGATTCAAGCTGCTGTACAA
>JAHJXZ010000202.1 GCA_018827205.1 Gammaproteobacteria bacterium
CAACTCGCCGCGCATTGCGCGTTCGGTAATTTCCGATACCTGCTCGCCAACACCAGCGGCCTTGGCCAGCTCATCGATCACCTCAGCTTCGATCAGCGTCGAGTCCATGTCGAACACCGCCAGACGGCGATTACGTCGATACAGCGAATCCTGCTGAAAGGCGATATCAACGTTCAACTCTTGCGCCACGCTGAGGAACTCAGCGCGCAACGCTGCAGGATCAGCCGGCTCGCCACGCACCGAGAACTCGATGCAGCCCTTGCCCTGCTCGGCCGGCATATCCAGCGGCATACGCCCGGATAGGCGATCGATATGGTCGATATTCAGGTCATAGCGCGCGGTAATTGCACTGACGCGCTGCAATTGCTCAGCAGTGACCTTGCGGGTCAGCAGGGTGACGATATGCCGAGCCTTGCCCTGGCCACTGACCCACTGCTGATAATCCGCCTCAGACACTGGGGTAAAGCGCACCTGCTGATCAAGCTTGTAGGCTGTAAAGAGAATGTCCTTGAGCACTGACGAAGCGCGCTCGGTATCGGGAATCTCGACCAGGATGCCGAACGACAGGGTGTCATGGATCACCGCCTGGCCAATATCGAGGATATTCACCCCGCCCTGGGCCAGCACGCCGGTGATGGCGGCAGTCAAACCGGGGCGATCTTCGCCGGTGATATTGATCAGGACGATTTCGCGCAAGGCTCGGTCTCCAGTACAGCGTCAGGGGCAGCAGCTTGCTGAACAGGTCACAAGCCGTGGAAAAGGCGCACATTCTACCCATTTTCAGCGGTAAACAGCCACGCACGGCGCTTTGCCCGCTGCAGGGGCGCCGCTATACTGCGCGCCAACTACAGTCGACATGAGCCGAGCTCTGTGAACCGGCCCGCCCCCGTAAAGCCCGATAATTTCTTCCTCCTGCTGTTCCAGGCCCTGCGCCAACGGCGCATCCCCCTGGCACTGCGCATTGTCAGCCATAGCCTGTTGCTGGTGGCCCTGGCCCTGGTGATCTATGGCTGGGTGATCGGCATGCAGTTCAAGCATGCCATGCAGCAGCAGGCCGAAGCCCTGGGCACCAGCCTGATTATTCAGACGGCCGCCTCGGCGACCGAACTGCTGGTGTCTAACGACATCCTCAGTCTCAACGTCCTGCTCAACAACCTGGTGAAAAACCCACTGGTGGCCCACGCCGCCATCTACAGCGTGGATAACCGCATCCTTGCTGAGGCCGGCTCGCGCCCGAGCCAGAGCATGCTGGGTGAAACCGAAGGGCTGTACTCAACACCGATCACCTTTCAGGAGGTGATCGCCGGGCAGCTGCGCATCAGCCTGGACATGCAGCAGTTCCAACAGCCAATGACCATCAGCCTACAGAGCATGGGCATTCTCAGCCTGATCCTGCTGGCTCTGACCCTAAGCCTGAGCATGCGCCTGGGGCGGCATATTTCCACGCCGCTGCTGCAACTGCGGGTATGGCTGCGTGACCCGGATGATCCTGCGCCAGGTGCTGGCCGCCAGGATGAAATCGGCGACCTGGCGCGCCAGCTGCAAGCACGCCTGGTACCAGAAAAGCCGGCACTGCCAGAAGAAGAGGAAGAGCAAGAGCCGTTCTACGACGATGAACCGGTCGCCCAGGATGATTACGACTACCAGCCAGAGTCGTTCGATGATGAGCCGGACTTTGAAGTGCGCAACCTGCACGATGACCGCTTCGATGAGCGCGACGAGTCAGTCGAGCCACTGCATCGCGATGACCAGCCATACGCCGAGAGCGCAGTGGATGATCCATTCTCCGAGCTGCGTGATCACGACGAACAGGAGCCCGTCACAGCACCTGCCCCCCAACAACCGCTGCCCAGCGCCGTGCTGGCGATCCAGCTGGGCGCGCAGGAACAATTGCGCCGCCTGCCGCGCACCCGCCTGATGGAATTACTGCAGCGCTACCGTGACTGCCTGGATCGGGCTGCGAGCCTGTATCAGGGCGAACTGCATACCCTCAGCGACGGCAGCAGCCTGATGCTGTTTCACCAACTGGATATCGGCGAGGACTACCTGACCCACGCCATCTGCTGCGGAGAGCTGATGCGCGCCCTGGGCCACGCCCTGCAGATCGAAGTGGCGGACAGCGGCATCACCCTGCAACTGCAGCTTGGCCTGACGCTGGGTGAAAACCTCAATGACCTCAGCCAGGGCGACCTGCTGCTCAGTGAAACGGCGCAGAACGCCCTGGCGCTGTCACAGCACAGCCGCAACCTGCTGTTGGTCGAGCGCAGCATTGCCGACGACACCCTGGTCCGCCAGCGCGCGCGCATTCGCGCCATCGCCAGCCCACAAGGCGCTTGCTGTGTTGAACGCCTGCTGGAACCCTATCCATCGCTGCTGGAGCGCCAACTGGCGCGCATGCACGAAAGCAATTAATCCGAGCCAAAAAAAGCCCGCCTGATTGGCGGGCTTTTTTGTTGGCGGCGCTTAGAAGCGGAACACTTCGCCTTCACCACGCATAGGCTCAACCACCGGAATACGTGGCGGCGCGGGCAGCGCAGGCTTTATCGGCGCAGGTTTGCGCACGGGTGCCGGCGCGACTACTGGCGGCACTGGCGTGCCGTGGGTTTCGACGGCGACGGCCAATTGTTCGACCAACTGCTGCACCACCAGGCTCTGCGCCCGTACCTGATCGACGATGGTGCCGCTATGGGCCTCTTCCAGCCTGACCAGACGCCCATCGAGTAACGTTCCATCGACACCAGCCAGGCGCCACTGCGCTTCCAGCACGGCTGGACGCTGCGGACCGGAATCCAGCCGAGTAATCGACAAGCCCAGACGGACCTGCGGTACAAATCCGGCAGAACCCGGTGCCAGCACCAGGCGCTGGCTGTCTAGGCGCGAGGCCAGTTGGCGCAACAACTGCTGATCGATATCAGCGGCCAGGCTGCCGGCCCAACGCGCATCATCGGCGGCGGTCAGGCTGCCGTCGGTCTGTCGCTGCAACAGGGCTTCGCGTTGCAGGTAATCGGCAATCGCTACCGGCCCAAGCAGCACGGCAATGCCTTGCTCGGCTACGGGAACGCGAATATCGCCGCTATCAAGCTGGTACAGCGGTGCTTGCTGATAACGCATACAACCCGCCAGGCCAAGCACACCGGCCAGCAGCAGAACTCCGGGGAAACGCAGTGCAGTCATCTTACTCATCCAGCCGGCCAGTCTGCCGGCGTGCATACACATTAGGTGCCGGCGGGTCGCTTGCGTGACCCGCCTTACGGCCGCGTATCATCCTTGAAAGCCGCTCGCGACTCCAGCGCAGCACTGTGCCTGCATGCGCCGGACCCAGCTCTGCGACCTAACCCTGGGTTTCGACCAATAGGCTGTCGACACGCTGGAAGCCGCGCGGCAGCTTGTTGCCACGCCGCCCGCGCTCGCCTTTGTAGTGTTCCAAGTCATCGGCCTTGAGCGACAGGGTACGCTTACCGGCTTGCAATACCAGGGTGCTGCCTGCCGGCAGCACGGCCAGATCAGTGAGGTATTCCTCACGCGAAGCGACCCGCTCACCCGGGATGCCGATGATCTTGTTGCCCTTGCCTTTGCCCAGCTGCGGCAAATCGCGCACGGGGAACAGCAGCAAACGACCTTCGGTGGTCACTGCCGCCAGCCAATCTTCTTCACGGTTAGCCAGCGGTTTCGGCGGCACCACCAGGGCGCCGGCTGGCAGGCTGAGCAGGGCCTTGCCGGCCTTATTCTTGGCCTGCAGGTCTTCGCCTTTGACCACAAAGCCGTAACCGGCATCGGAGGCGATCACATACAGCGCACTGTCATCCGGCAGCAGCACACATTCGAAGGTTGCACCAGGCGGAGGCGTCAGGCGCCCAGTCAGCGGCTCACCCTGACCACGGGCGGACGGTAGTGAATGCGCGGCCAGCGAGTAGCTGCGCCCAGTGGAGTCGATAAACACCGCGTACTGATTTGAGCGGCCCGGCGCGGCCGTCTTGAAGCCGTCACCGGCTTTGTACGACAGGCCAGTCGCGTCGATATCGTGGCCCTTGGCGCAGCGTACCCAGCCTTTTTCCGAGATCACCACGGTCACTGGCTCGGTAGGCATCAACTCGGTTTCACTGAGCGCCTTGGCTTCGGCGCGAGCAACGATCGGCGAACGGCGGTCGTCGCCGTACTTCTCGGCGTCGGCCAGAATTTCCTGACGCACCAGTTTCTTCAGTTTGGTCTCACTACCCAGCAGGGCCAGCAGCTTGTCGCGCTCCTTGGCCAGCTCTTCCTGCTCGCCACGGATCTGCATCTCTTCCAGGCGAGCCAGCTGGCGTAGACGGGTCTCTAGGATGTACTCGGCCTGAATCTCGGTAAGGCCGAAGCGCTCCATCAGCACCGGTTTGGGTGAGTCCTCGGTGCGGATGATGCGGATAACTTCATCGAGGTTGAGGAAGGCAATCAAGCGGCCTTCCAACAGGTGCAGACGATGTTCAACCTTGTCCAGACGGAACTGCAAACGACGGCGTACGGTGCCGACGCGATACTGCAACCACTCGGTCAGCAGAGTGCGCAGGTCCTTTACCGACGGTTTGCCATCCAGGCCGATAACGTTGGTGTTGACCCGGTAGCTGGACTCCAACTCGGTGGTGGCAAACAGGTGCTGCATCAGCTCATCGGCATCCACCCGGTTGGAGCGCGGGATGATGACAATGCGGCACGGGTGCTCATGGTCCGACTCGTCGCGCAGATCGGCGACCATCGGCAGCTTCTTCGCCTGCATCTGCGCGGCAATCTGCTCCAGCACCTTGGCCCCGGAAACCTGATGCGGCAGCGAGGTGACCACAACATCGCCGTCCTCAACGCGGTACACGGCGCGCATGCGCACCGAGCCCTTGCCGGTTTGGTAGATTTTTAGCAAATCCGCGCGCGGGGTGATGATTTCCGCTTCGGTTGGATAGTCTGGCCCGAGGATGTGCTC
The DNA here is from genome assembly GCA_018827205.1 of Gammaproteobacteria bacterium. Classification (GTDB taxonomy): domain Bacteria; phylum Pseudomonadota; class Gammaproteobacteria; order Pseudomonadales; family Pseudomonadaceae; genus Aquipseudomonas. Next base: position 4,949 of record JAHJXZ010000202.1, read on the forward strand.
ACACAGCTGTTCGACCGTGGCATTCGGCTCGTCCAGCAGGCGAATGCAGGCCGATGCGACCTCGCGCAGGTTATGCGGCGGTACGTCAGTGGCCATACCCACGGCGATACCCGTGGTGCCGTTAAGCAGAATGTTCGGCAGGCGTGCTGGCAGGGTCGCCGGCTCATTCATGGTGCCGTCGAAGTTCGGCACCCAGTCCACGGTGCCCTGGCCCAGCTCGGTGAGCAGGACTTCCGAATAACGCGACAGCCGTGCTTCGGTGTAACGCATGGCAGCGAAGGATTTGGGATCGTCCGGCGCACCCCAGTTGCCCTGGCCGTCGACCAGGGTGTAGCGGTAGCTGAACGGCTGCGCCATCAGCACCATGGCTTCGTAGCAGGCGCTATCGCCGTGCGGGTGGAACTTACCGAGCACGTCACCGACGGTACGCGCCGATTTTTTGTGCTTGGAGTCGGCGTCCAGGCCCAGCTCGCTCATGGCGTAGACGATGCGCCGTTGCACCGGCTTCAAGCCGTCGCCGATATGTGGCAGCGCACGGTCCATGATCACGTACATGGAGTAATTGAGGTAAGCCTGCTCGGTAAAATCGGCAAGGGAACGGCGTTCAACACCGTCCAGGCTCAAATCGAGGGATTCGCTCATGCGTGCCTCATTGCAAGGTTGATTGGCGCAGCATCAAGGTGCCACCGCGCTGGGTAAATTCGAGTTGTTTCAGGGCACTCATGCCCAGTAATACGTCATCGCCACCCATGCCGGGTGCGATCAAAGCCTCTACATCGGTCAGTACGATATCGCCCAGCTGCAAACGCTGCAGGCGCGTACGGTGCGCTGTGGCGCGGCCATTGGCGGTGCTGATAGTGATCGCCGCACCGGCTTGCAAACCCAGGCGCTGCGCCACTTCGATCGGCACCGCAACCTGCGTTGCGCCGGTATCGAGAAGGAAGGTCACCTCCTCGCCATTGATCTTGCCGCCGGCCATATAGTGGCCCTGGCGGCTGCTGGCCAGGTGCACCTCGACATAGCCACTGCCATGCAGCGACTCGGGCGTGCGATTGGGGTTGCGCTGCGCATCTTCCCAGTCGCCAAAGAACTTGGTCGCCAGCAGCAACGCAGCACCCCAGGCCAGCACCAGCATCACGCGCCCGGCATGCTTACATGCAGGCTGTTCACTCACGGCTTGCTGCCCCAACCGCCTTTGGGTGCGGCAAAACGCCAGATAATCGGCCGCGACTCACCATCGGCGCGACTGAAACGGCCGTTATCAACACCAATCCAGGCGCCGTCCTGATCCACCCACAGCGCCTCGGCCAGACCATAAGACGGCGGATAGAGGCGCTCCGGGGTGAGCGCTTCAGCGGCAAACGACCAGCACTTCTCGACCTGACCATTGCTCAGGCTGCGCCGACAAATGCGGTGCGCCTGACGCTCAAGGGTGAAAAGCTTTTCGTTATGGAAGGCCAGCCCGGAGAAATCCCGCGGCTGCTCTTTCGCCCCTAGCTGCTCCGGCGCGGGCTCCGAGCCTGCCTCGCTAAACAGCACGCAGCCACCGGTACAACGCCAGATAGCTCGTTGCTTGTGCACCACCAGCAAGCCACGGCGCATGCGCTCGGCTGCCAGGTACAGGCGTTCACCCGCTGGATCGACGGCAATGCCCTCAAACAGCGAGTTGTAGTGCAACAACATGCCACTGGCGCGCGCCTGGCGCACCAGGCTCTGGGGCAGTTTCAGCCAGTTGGGTTCGCCCATAACCGGCAACTGCAGCACCGCCGCATTGGCCTCACTGACCAGGTAGCGATTACCGGCGGCGTCACAACTGATGCCCTCAAAATCCAGCTCACCACCACGCACCAGGCCGGCGACCCAGCTGCGCATGCGCAGCCCCCAGGGCAAACGCACATCCGGCGCAGGCGGCGCGACAAAGGTCTCGGCTGTGGCTTGCCACTGCGACTCGTCCGACTCCAGGCGATACAGCTGCTGATCATCGCGATCAGAAACCGCCCACAGCGCGCCATCGCACCAGGCAAGCCCGGACAGGTTGCCGCCACTGATGCCACTGACCGCTTGCTCGTTAAGCAGTTGCAGCTCTTCCAGCGCCGTCGCGCTCGCCAGCAAGGGTGCGCAGAGCAATATGCAGACAGCCAACAGCCGCTGCATCAGAGCAACACCTCGGCCAGGTTCCCCTTGGACTCCAGCCAGGATTTACGATCGCCCGCACGCTTCTTCGCCAGCAGCATGTCCATCATTTCCTGGGTGCCCGGATAGTCTTCCAGGGTCAGCTGCACCAGACGCCGGGTATTGGGGTCCATGGTGGTTTCGCGCAACTGCGGTGGATTCATCTCACCCAGGCCTTTAAAACGGGTGACCTGCGGTTTGCCGCGGCGCTTCTCAGCCACCAGACGGTCGAGAATGCCATCGCGCTCGGCTTCATCCAGCGCGTAGAAAATCTCTTTGCCCAAATCGATACGGTACAGCGGCGGCATAGCGACATAGACGTGACCCGCGTCCACCAACGGGCGGAAATGCTGGACGAACAAGGCGCAGAGCAAGGTGGCGATGTGCAGGCCGTCGGAGTCGGCGTCGGCGAGGATGCAGATCTTGCCGTAGCGCAGCTGCGAGAGGTCGCTGGAGCCCGGATCGAGACCAACAGCCACGGCGATGTTGTGCACCTCCTGGCTGGCAAGCACTTCGCTGCCATCGACTTCCCAGGTATTTAGAATCTTCCCGCGCAGCGGCAGGATCGCTTGGAATTCTTTATCGCGCGCCTGCTTGGCCGAGCCGCCGGCGGAATCACCTTCGACCAGGAACAGTTCTGAGCGCATTGGATCTTGGCCGGCACAATCGGCCAGCTTGCCGGGCAACGCCGGGCCTTGGGTAATACGTTTGCGCTCGACCTTCTTGCCAGCCTTAAGGCGACGGTTGGCGTTACTGATCGCCAACTCTGCGAGCTGTTGACCAAGTTCCGGATGACCGTTCAGCCACAGGCTGAAGGCATCCTTGACCACACCGGAGACGAACGCGGCCGCCTCACGGGACGACAGGCGCTCTTTGGTCTGCCCGGAGAATTGCGCATCCTGCATCTTCATCGACAGGACGAAAGCAATACGCTCCCAGATATCTTCCGGTGCCAGCTTGACCCCGCGCGGCAGCAGGCTGCGGAACTCGCAGAACTCGCGCATGGCATCCAGCAGGCCCTGGCGCAGACCATTCACATGGGTGCCGCCCTGGGCTGTGGGGATCAGGTTGACGTAGCTTTCCTGCACCGCGTCGCCGCCTTCTGGCAGCCACAGCAGCGCCCAGTCCACGGCCTCTTTGTTGCCCGCCAGGCTGCCGCAGAAAGGTTCATTGGGCAGGCGTTCAAACTCGCTGACCGCATCGACCAGGTAAGAACGCAGGCCGTCTTCATACAGCCACTCGACTTTCTCGCCACTGGCTTTGTCTTCAAAGCTGACGGCCAACCCCGGACAGAGCACGGCCTTGGCCTTAAGCACATGCTTGAGGCGACTGACCGAGAACTTGAACGCATCGAAATACTTGGGATCGGGCCAGAAGTGCACGCTGGTACCGGTGTTGCGCTTGCCCACCGTGCCGACTACGGCCAGATCGCTGGCCTTATATCCGTCGGCGAAGCTCATTTGGTACTCATTGCCGTCGCGTTTGACCGTAACCAGCACGCGGGTCGACAGGGCATTGACCACCGAGATACCCACGCCATGCAGGCCGCCGGAGAACTGGTAATTCTTGTTGCTGAACTTGCCGCCGGCATGCAGCTTGGTCAGGATCAGCTCGACCCCAGGCACGCCCTCTTCCGGGTGAATGTCCACCGGCATGCCGCGACCGTCGTCGAGCACCTCCAGGGAGTTGTCCTCATGCAGGATCACCTGGATCGATTTGGCGTGCCCGGCCAGCGCTTCGTCGACGCTGTTGTCGATGACTTCCTGGGCCAGGTGGTTGGGCCGGCTGGTGTCGGTGTACATGCCCGGGCGTTTGCGCACCGGGTCGAGGCCGGAAAGGACTTCGATGGCATCGGCGTTGTAAGAGCTAGAACCTTGCTGGGCCATGGGGTCTCTTGTTCGTCAATTGAGAGCGGAAAAGTCGATATCCTGCCACAGATGGCGAGGAATACCGGCGAAAGCGAAAAGCATCGGCAGACGCTCAGCAAAACCCTGGAAGCCGTGATCGCCGCCGGCCTGGATACGCAGCGCGCATGCGCTGTAATAGCTCTGGGCATCGCGGTAATCGAGGGTTTCGTCGGCGGTCTGCAACCACACCTGATAACGCGCTGGGTCTTGCAACGCCAGCACATCCAGTTCGGCCAACGCCGTTACATGGTCGGCCGTCAGCTCCCAGGTCTCATCGCTGTAATAGTTCTTCTGCGGGCCCAGGTAGCCGTCGAAACGCAGGTGCGGGCGCACGGCTGGGTTAATCAGCAGCGCCGGCAACCCATGGCGTTCGGCCAAGTGGGTCGCATAGTAGCCGCCCAGCGAGCTGCCAACCAGCACGGGCCGACCAAGCTCGGCAATCAGCGCTTCGAGCTGGGCAATCGCCTGACGCGGATGGTGATGCAGGGCCGGCACCCGCAGCTGCGCGGCCAGCCCCAGCTGCGCCATGGCACGCTGCAACTGACTGGCCTTGAGCGATGCCGGCGAGCTGTTAAGCCCGTGAATATAGAGAATGGATGTGGTCATGGGGCGGGAGGCTAACCGGTTGCGGCGACCGGCTGCAACCGGTTAGCCAAGCACTGCAAAGACCTTAATAGCCTTTGATGGTGTAATCGATTTCGAACTTGATCCCGGTAACCCGCGACACACCGGTTTCCAGGCGGCCATCATCGAACAGGCGCAGCCAGCGATAGCCCGGCGCGGTTTTATCGACCTGAAATTCCTCGCTGCCCGGTGCGAACTGCACGCAGGTCGAGGGCGATGCCAACAGACGGATCGGGCCGCGCTGCTGATCGAGCTCCTGATGGATATGCCCCCAGAGCACTGCACGCACCTGGCTGAAACGCTCCAGCACAGCAAACAGGGCATCCGGGTTGCGCAGCCCGATGGGTTCCATCCATTTACAACCGATGGACACCGGATGGTGATGCAAGCAAATCAGGTGATGGCGATCCGGCGCTTCGCTCAGCGCGCGTTCAAGCAAGGCAAGCTGCTGTTCACTCAGGTAACCGGGCACTGCGCCGGGGATCGAGGAGTCGAGTAGAGTCACGCGCCAGTTGCCCAGATCAATCACCGGCTCGAGCAGATCACTGTCTACGCAAGCCGCCTGCATGGCCGGTACTTCATCATGATTACCAGGGAACCAGCGCGCGGGCGCAGGGATGACAGCGGTCATCTCGCGAAAACGCTGGTAGGACTCGGCACTGCCGTCCTGCGAGAGGTCGCCACTGGCCAGGATCAGGTCAATCTGCTGCTGCTCTTGCAGCACACGCTCGATCACCCGCTGCAAGCTGTCCTGGGTATCCATACCTAATAGCTTGCCTGCCCCATCGGCAAACAGGTGGCTATCGGATAACTGCACCAGCAGTACCGAGCGATCAACAGCAGTGGTTTTAGTCGACGCGCCCGGCAAGACCTTCTCCTTGAGCGGAATGCGTGAATTATGCTGGCTAGCCCTGCGGGCGGTAAACCCGCGAAAGGGGAATAGATCACAGAACG
>JAHJXZ010000203.1 GCA_018827205.1 Gammaproteobacteria bacterium
GTGACACGCCAAGGGCCTCGAAACCACGTCCGGCCAGTTCCGGCCGATGCGCGCTGGCCGAGGGCGGCAGGCTGTCGCCAAATACATGGGAGAAGTTCACCCCACCCTTTTCGATCAGCGCGCCGTTCTCCATTACCCGTGTGCGCCCGCCGCCGCCGGCAGGACGCTGCCAGGCATCTTCGAAGAATTCGGCACCGCCATCTTCGGCTTGCAGAGCAGTGCAGATACGGTCTTGCAGATCCAGCAGGTAGGCTTTGACGGCCTCAGTACGGTCACTCACGGCGGCACCTTGAAAGCGGGTAAGGCCGTTCGGCAAGGGGATGACCGAGCGGCGAAATCGGCGGCAAGCATAACATTATGGCCTGCCATCCATGGCGGCCCACCCTCCGGGCCGTCGCTACGCGGAGTTGACGTCGGTCAATGCAGACGATTGGATAACGGCACTTTTACGCCCATGCGGGCATCATCCAGGCATTCAATTGCGGAAGACTCTGAAAATGGCCATGCGTATCCAGTTCAACCGTCACGGCGGCCCGGACGTTCTCGAATACAGCGACTACACCCCCGCAGCCCTTGGTCCGAATGAAGTGCGGGTGCAGAACCAGGCGATTGGCCTGAATTTTATCGACACCTATTTCCGCAGCGGCCTGTATGCGCCGCCTGCCCTGCCGTCCAGCCTGGGTACCGAAGGCGCGGGCATCGTCGAGGCGGTGGGGGCTGCGGTGAGCGGCTTTCAGGTGGGTGATCGCGTGGCCTATGCCACCGGGCCGCTGGGCGCTTACAGTGAACTGCATGTGCTGCCAGCCGAGAAGTTGGTGAAATTGCCGGATGCGATCAGCTTCGAGCAAGCGGCCGCCGTTATGCTCAAGGGCCTGACGGTGCAGTATCTGCTGCGCCAAACGTTCTCGCTGCAAGGTGGCGAAACCATCCTGTTTCATGCCGCCGCCGGCGGAGTCGGCTCTTTCGCCTGCCAGTGGGCCAAGGCGCTTGGGGTCAAGTTGATCGGCACCGTCAGCTCGGCGGAAAAAGCCGAACGGGCCAAAGAGCAGGGCGCCTGGGCGACCATCGACTACAGCCATGAGAACGTTGCCAAGCGCGTACTGGAACTGACCGACGGCAAGAAGTGCCCTGTGGTCTACGACGGCGTCGGCAAGGACACCTGGGAAACCTCGCTGGACTGCGTGGCGCCGCGCGGCCTGCTGGTCAGCTTCGGTAATGCCTCTGGAGCCGTCAGCGGGGTCAACCTGGGCATTCTGGCGCAGAAGGGTTCACTGTTCGTCACCCGCCCAACCCTGGCCGGTTACGCCGATTCACCGTCTCGGCTGCAGAGCATGGCCGACGAGCTGTTCGCCATGATCGCCAGCGGTCAGTTGCAGGTGGATATCAGCAACCGCTATGCGCTCAAGGATGCCGCGCTGGCGCAAACCGCCCTGAGCGCGCGGCAGACCACCGGATCGAGCATCCTGCTGCCGTAGGCGGTTGGGCTGTGGTCAGGACGCCCTGACCACATCACCGCTAATCAGATCGCGGATCAGGCTGGGATTCTTGCGGCCGCCCAAAGCTCCGCCAAGCACTGCATCCAGCTGACCAGGGAAGTACTGCTCGACACGCAAACGACTGCGCGCGGACGGGCGGCCTGCCGGATTAGCTGAGGTCGAAACCAGCGGCCCGGTCAGGCGGCAGAGCGCGCGCACCTGCGGATGATCACTGACGCGCAGGGCCACGCTGTCGTGCTGGCCGCTGATCCACTCGGGCAAGCGGTTCTGATGCGGCACCAGCCAGGTATTCGGGCCTGGCCAGCTGCCGGCCAGGCGCGCCAGCCAGATTTCCGGCAGGTCTTCGAGAAGAAAATCAAACTGCTCGATATCGCCAGCCACCAGAATCAGCCCCTTATGCACGGGCCGGTCCTTCAGTGCCAGCAAACGCTCCACCGCCTCGTCATGCCAGGGATCACAGCCCAGCCCCCATACTGCTTCGGTCGGATAGGCAATCACTCCGCCATTGCGCACCACCCGAGCGGCCTGCTGTATCTGCCAGTTGCTGACCATTCACTGCTCTCCACTAAACACTTGAAGGGCAGTGTATCCAAGCCAAGACCCCGTTCAAGGTGCACGGCCCACCCAACGGCCATTTTCGCAGGCCACCCGACCGTCAAGTTCCAGCTCGGTCAGCGCTGCCAAGACCTCGGCCAGTGGCAAACCAGTGGCCGCCACCAACGCCTCGCTGCTGTGCGGTGCTGCATGCAACAGAGCCAGCAATGGATGACTGGGTGGCTCTGGCTTTGGTGCTGCATTAGGGGGTGGCTGCGCCTGCCAGCCGCGCAAGGCCTGCAGAATGTCCTCAATGCTTTCCACTAGCGTCGCCCCTTCGCGGATCAACTGATGGCAGCCACGCGCGCCGGGATGGTGAATCGAACCGGGAATCGCATAGACCTCGCGGCCCTGTTCGGCGGCCAGACGCGCGGTGATCAGCGAACCACTCGATGGACTGGCTTCCACCACCAGCACGCCCACGGAAAGGCCACTGATGATGCGATTACGCCGTGGGAAATTGCTCGCCTGGGGCGGGCAATCCAGTGGCAACTCGGAAACCAGCGCACCGCCCTGGGCGACGATATCCGCAGCGAGTTTCTTGTGCCGCGCCGGATATAAACACTGCAAGCCCGTACCGAGCACCGCCACCGTCTTACCGCCGGCATCCAGTGCACCCTGATGGGCCGCGCCATCGATACCCAAGGCCAGGCCACTGGTAATCACAAAGCCGCCACCGGCCAGGCTGCGAGCAAAACTCTGCGCGGTATCCA
>JAHJXZ010000204.1 GCA_018827205.1 Gammaproteobacteria bacterium
CTGCGGTCCATTCGAAGTTGATGGCGCCGGGAATATGTCCGGCTTTTTGTGCCAGGGCTTTCTCGCCGCTGTATTCGCTTGGTGCGCGGGCATCCCAGATGGCCAGATCGGTAGCGCCCAAACGGCTTTGCAGGTATTCGCGAGTGGCGGTCGGTGCGGAGTGCAGCTGCAGTGCAGCAGCCTGTGTGCCAGCATCCGGCACTGTGGTGCTGAGCTCGCGCTCTTCTGCCAACCAGGCCGGCAGGCCGCCGTCCAGGTAGTGATAGCGCTGGTGGCCAATCACATCCAGCAGCCAGATAAAGCGTCCGGCCCAGCCGCCGCCTTCATCGTCATACACCACATAGATAGCATCAGGGTTATGCCCTAGCTCGCCGAATAGTTGCTCAAGCTGCGCCTGCTCAGGCAGCAAGCCGGGTGCTGGCGGCTGGCCCAGCTGGGTGCGCTTGGGGTCGACAAAGTGTGCGCCTGGGATGTGGCCAGCGGCATAGCGCGCTTGGCTGGTCAGATCGACCAAAATTAGCTCGGGCGCATTTAGGCGGCTGGCCAGTTGGGCGGGTTCGATCAGCAAGGGCAACTCAGCGAAGGCGGTCATGCCGGGCCTCTTTTACGGAAAGGATGGGATTGTAGCGGAAAGCCTAGCGCCCACGGGTGGCAAAGCTGGCGAGGGCGCGTTCAATGCATTGCACGGTTTTGCCAAAGCCTTGCACGCTGGCATCGCTCAGCGGGCGGCCGCCCTGGTCGGCGAAGATCAGCATAACCACACGGTTGTTGCTGGCGATTGAGCGAATCAGCAGGTGTTCGCTGGGGAACAGGCTTTTCAGCGAGCCGGGCAGCATGGCGGAATATTGCGCGATGTTGGCCGGGCTCAGTTTTAGTTGTGCGGGGGCGCTGAGTAGTCGGCGCAGCACCTGGCTTTGTTGTGGGTCAAGGCTGAGGCTGGCGGCGGCTTTGTCCAGGCCACTCTGCTGCTGGGCGATCAGGCGTGTGTGGTTGCGATCGGCCAGTAGGATCAGTACGCGTTGCATGCCGCAGGCCTGGGTTGCCTGATTGGCGCAGGCGGTGAGCTGCAGCACATTGGTAAACGCGCTGGGCTGGGCAAGCAGTTGCGCGCATTGCTGGCGCCACTCGCTGACGACCGCCGCCTTGGGCTGCTCGACTGTGGCTCGCAGGTGTCGCGCCTGCCACGGCCAGAGCAGCGCTTCGGCTGGGTGCCAGAGGTCGGTGCCGGGCATCTGCCGGGCACTGCTGACGGCGTTCTGATGCAGCAACTGCTGCACGTTATCGAGTGGCAGCTGCAAGAATAAGCCAGTCAGGCGCTGCCAGCGCAGGCTATGCGGGCTGTTCCAGGCGAAGTGCGCGGAAAGCGCCAGGCCGTTGGCCAGCAGAATGCTGTTGGCTGGTTGAGTCAGCCAGCGGCGCAGATTGCTGTCGACATCGAGAATTTTTTGCTGGTGCAGTGGGTGTTCATTGTCGCGGGCGATATGCAGTGCCTTGACCAGCAGGCGGCGGTCGCTGACCAGCAGTCTGTAGCCCTGAGTGATCCATTCCGGCAAATGCCACTGCTCGCTCAGGGCCAGGCACAGCTTCAGCAGTGGTACGCCCAGCAGCTCCTGCTCAACCTTGCTCGCCGCTTCGCCCTTAACCAGTACCCGCTGCTCCCAGACCTCGAATAATTCAGGATGGGCGGCGAGCAAGGTCCAGATCGGCGCGAGAAACAGCAGGCTGCCCCAGTGCACTTCCTGCCACAGCCGCGCCAGGCGGCCGGCAAACAGCCCATTGGCCTGGTAGCTGGCATGCTGGCTGATCAGCTGGATTTGCCGCAGGGCTTTGGGTAGCTCCTGTTCAGGCAGAGCGGGCAGGGTATTGAGCAGGTCTTCAGTGCGTTTAATGCCGACGCGGCTGATCGCAGCTTCAAGGCTTTCGGTTTGTTCACTGAGCCCGCTGCTCTTGCGGTTGGCTTCACGCAATACGCTGAGTGCCAGGGCTGGGCAGCCCTGCATCAAATCCGCCAGTTCACGCATCGAGCGATTGCTATCCGCCAGGGCGCGGCGCAGCTTCAGCTGGCTGTCGCTGGAGGCAGGCAATAGCTGGCTGTCTAGCTGCTTGAGCCAGTCTGTGAGAGTGCGCGGGTAGTGGGCGGGCTTTGGCATGCGGGTTGAGACAAGCTGGCTTTTGACCTTAACTGGCTATAGTCTCGCGCAAAACTTCCGATAAATAGAAGGGTTGTTTTGCAAAGCCCCTTTCTACCCTCTCTGGC
>JAHJXZ010000205.1 GCA_018827205.1 Gammaproteobacteria bacterium
ATCAGAGGAGTGGGCATGAGCAAGGCATTCGAGGTTCAGCAGGCCGCCGTGATCGGCGCGGGCACCATGGGCCGCGGTATCGTGATGAGCCTGGCCAACGCCGGCATTCAGGTGCTGTGGTTGGACAACAACCCACAGATGCTTGATCAGGCCATGGCCGTGGTGGCGCAAACCAACGCGCACAACGTCAAGCTGGAGCGGATCAGCGCCGAGCAGTCGGCTGCGCGCCTGGCCTGCGTTACCCCGGTGGGTGATTACGCCGCGCTGGCCGATGCCGATCTGGTGATCGAGGCGGTGTACGAGAACCTTGAACTCAAGCAGCAGATCTTCCGCACGCTCGACGCCACCCTGAAGCCGGGCGCGATTCTCGCCAGCAATACCTCAGCGCTGGATATCGACGCGATTGCCGCTGTGACCAAGCGCCCCGAGCAGGTGCTGGGCCTGCATTTCTTCAGCCCGGCGCACATCATGAAACTGCTGGAAATCGTCCGTGGTGGGCAAACTGCCCCTGCGGTGCTGGACGCGGCTGTGGCCCTGGGCCAGCGCATCGGCAAGGTCAGCGTGGTGGCCGGCAACTGCGACGGCTTTATCGGCAACCGCATGCTGCACACCTATGTGCGCGAGGCGCGCATGCTGCTGCTTGAAGGGGCTTACCCGCATCAGGTCGACGCTGCACTGCAGGGGTTTGGCTTCGCCATGGGACCGTTTCGCATGTACGACGTGGTCGGCATCGATCTGGAATGGCGCGCCCGCGAGCTGGCCGGCAAAGGCCAGGATGATCCGACTGTGCAGGTGGATAACCGTCTGTGTGGCCTCGGCCGTTTCGGCCAGAAGGTACGCATGGGTTATTACCTTTACGCCGAAGGCAGCCGCCAGGCTGAGCACGACCCCGAGGTGGATGCGCTGGTGCTGCAGGTGTCCGAGCAGCTGGGTTTTGTCCGCCGCGAGATTGGCCCTGAGGAAATCCTCGAACGTTGCCTGCTGGCACTGGTCAACGAGGGCGCGAAAATCCTCGAAGAGAATATCGCCGCCAATAGCCACGACATCGACCTGGTCTACCTCAACGGTTACGGTTTCCCGGCCGACAAGGGTGGGCCGATGAGCTGGGCAGATGGTCAGGGTGTAGCGGCCATCCATGACCGTTTGAAAGCGTTGCAGGCCGCGTTCGGTGAGCACTGGTTGCCGGCGCGTTTGATCGAGCAACTGGCGGCCAGCGGCCAGCGGTTTGCTGATGTTCAGGAGGGCCGCGTATGAGCTATCAAGCCCCACTGCGTGATATGCGCTTTGTGTTGCATGAATTGTTCGATGTCAGCAGTCACTGCGAGCTGCTCGGTAACGGTCTCGACCGCGAGCTGATCGACGGCGTGCTGGAAGAGGGCGCGCGTTACACCGCCGAGGTGGTGGCGCCGTTGAATCGCAACAGTGATGAACAGGGTTGTCAGCTGAGTGACGGCCAGGTGAGCACGCCGGACGGCTTTGCCAAGGCCTATCAGCAATACGTTGATAATGGCTGGGCGAGCATGACCGGGCCGAGCGAGTACGGTGGCCAGGCACTGCCGCAGATGCTCGCGTGCAACTTCCACGAGATGCTGATGGGCGCTTCGCTGTCGTTCCGCGTGTATTCCGGGCTGACCGAGGGAGCGGTGCTGGCGCTGTACAAACATGGCAGCGAAACGCTGAAAGACACCTACCTGCATAAGCTGGTTAGCGGCCAATGGGCCGGCACCATGTGCCTCACCGAGCCGCAGGCCGGCACCGACCTGGCCTTGCTGCGTACCAAGGCGGAGCCGCAGGCGGATGGCAGTCTCAAGGTCAGCGGCAGTAAGATCTTTATCAGCGGCGGCGAGCAGGACCTTTCGGAAAACATCATTCATCTGGTGCTGGCGCGTCTGCCGGATGCGCCAGCCGGGGTGAAGGGCATCAGCCTGCTGCTGGTGCCGAAATTTATCGCCGCTGTCGACGGCACGCCGGGCGCGCGCAATGCGCTGTCCTGCGGGGCCATTGAGCACAAGATGGGCATCAAGGGCGCGTCCACCTGCGTGATGAACTTCGACGGCGCCACTGGCTGGCTGATTGGCGAAGCCAACCAGGGCCTGGCATGCATGTTCACCATGATGAACGACGCACGCTTTCAGGTCGGTTTGCAGGGCTTGGGCATTGGCGAAGCAGCCTTCCAGGGCGCGTTACGTTATGCCCGCGAGCGCCTGCAGTCACGCGCCCTGAGTGGTCCGGCTGAGCCGGGCAAGGCGGCCGACCCGATTATCGTTCACCCGGATGTGCGGCGCATGCTGCTGACCCAGAAGAGCCTGGTCGAAGGCAGCCGCATGCTCGCCGTGTATTGCGCGCGTCAGCTCGATCTGGAACACGGCCACCCCGATGCCTCCGCACGCAAGGCCGCCGGTAAACGCGCGGCGCTGCTGATCCCCATCGTCAAAGCCTTCTTTACCGACATGGGCCAGGAAGTCGCCAGCCATGCGGTGCAGGTGTATGGCGGTCACGGTTTTATCCGCGAGTGGGGCATTGAGCAGCTGATGCGCGACAGCCGTATCACTCAGTTATATGAAGGCACCAACGGCATTCAGGCGCTGGACTATATCCGCCGCAAGGTGCTCGGCGACGGTGGTGCTGAACTGTCGGCGCTGCAGGCCGAGTTCAGTGAGTTGTGCGATACCCAGATTGATCGTCCGAGCCTGGCCGCGCTGGCTAAAACGGTACAGGCGCGTCTGGGCGAATGGCGCGAGCTGAGCAGCGCAGTGATTGCCGCCAGCCAGCGCGATGTGCAGGAGATTGGCGCGGTGTCGGTGGATTTCCTCCAGTATTCGGCCTATGTGCTGCTGGCCGGCTTCTGGCTGCAGGCGGCGGCGCGGGCGCAGGATGCCTTGGAGTCCGCGACAGGCGAGCCCGCTTTTTATCAGGCCAAGTTGCAGTCAGCTGACTTTTACCTGCGTCGTGTGTTGCCGCGCGCCAGCAGCCACCGTGAGGCACTGCTGGGCGGTGCCACGTGCCTAATGGTTATGGATGAGGCGAGTTTCGCTTTCTGAGGCGCGTAGGATGAGCCGTATACGCGTGCAACCTAAGACATCAAGAGGACGCCCCATGCAGCCCTTTAGTTTTGCCACTACCGCGCAGATTCTCTGCGAAATCGGCGCCTCTCAGCGTCTGGCTGATCTGTGCCGTGAACGCGGCGCGCAGCGGGTGCTGATCGTCACCGACCCTGGCATTAGCAAGCTTGGGCTGCTCGACGAGGTGCTGGCGGGCTTTACTCGTGCTGGCTTGAGCGTCGAGGTATTCGATCAGGTGGTGGCCGACCCGCCCGAGACGATTCTGCTCGCTGCAGTGGCGCAGGCCAAGGCACTCAAGGCCGAATTGATTGTCGGTTTTGGCGGCGGCAGCTCGATGGATGTGGCCAAGCTGGTGGCCTTGCTGGCGCACCCCGAGTGCAGTCAGGCGCTGGTGGACATCTATGGCGTCGGTAATGCCCGGGGTCAGCGTTTGCCGCTGTTTCTAGTGCCGACCACCGCTGGTACTGGCTCG
>JAHJXZ010000206.1 GCA_018827205.1 Gammaproteobacteria bacterium
TATACGCCTGAAGAGCTGCGCATTATAGGGACAATGAAACGCAGGTCAATCGATTGTTATGCTTTTGTTTCAATAAGCACCAATACCTAGGCCACCAGCCCCAGAACCGCGTCGCCTGCGGAAACGACAAAGCCGTTGAAGCTGACGCTTCAACGGCTTTGTCGAACCCGCTACGCCGTTGCTAGGCGCTTTTACCGCGACGCAAGCGCAACAGGTACTGGATAGGGCCAGAGGCCGCATAAGCCAGAAAGATGATCAGCAGAATCCGCGGCGGATCGCTGAACACCACCGCAAACACAAGCACCACTGCCAGGATAGCCACAAAAGGCACGCGTCCTTTTAGATCAAGATCCTTAAAGCTGTTGTACTTGATATTGCTAACCATAAGCATGCCCGCAGCAGCGACCAGGATTGCAACCGCAAAGGCCATATTCGAGCCCTTGATACCAAAATCACTAAAGGCCCATACAGTACCGGCAACCACACCTGCCGCCGCAGGACTGGCAAGGCCAATAAAGTAACGTTTATCCGTGCTGCCTATCTGCGTATTGAAACGCGCCAAGCGCAGTGCAGCACCCGCTACATAGATGAAGGCAACCATCCAGCCCACCTTGCCCATACTCCCCAGCGCCCACTCAAACGCGAGCAGAGCCGGCGCCACACCAAAGGCAACCATGTCGGACAGCGAATCATACTCAGCACCAAAGGCGCTCTGAGTATTGGTCAGACGCGCCACGCGCCCGTCAAGCCCATCCAGCACCATGGCAACAAACACGGCAGCGGCCGACACATAGAAGTTGCCGTTCATGGCATTGATGATGGCGTAGAACCCTGCAAACAGGTTGGCCGTAGTAAACAGGTTAGGCAGCAGATAAATACCGCGATGACGAACCTTGCGCCCTTCGGCGTCATGCCCCTCCTCTATATGCTCATCGATTGGCAACAAACCTTCGGCTTCGACGGGAGACTGCGGCTCATCTGGACGTTCATTCATGAACAACACCTTGCAACGGATTTGGAGAATTTCGACAAGCGCTGACAACAACGGTTCATAGCAGCGCCCATGCAACACTCAGGCTTTATACCAGAAGCGTTGCCGCACAATGAAAAAACGCGGCCTTGGCCGCGTTTTTCTTACGTCATAAAACTTTAGTTCTTGGCTTTGTCGACGATTTTGTTGGCACCAATCCACGGCATCATCGAGCGCAGTTGCTCGCCAATGATTTCGATACCGTGAGCAGCGTTGTTACGACGCTTAGCAGTCATCGAAGGATAGCCAGTAGCGCCTTCGCTGATGAACATCTTGGCGTATTCGCCGTCCTGAATGCGCTTCAGAGCGTTACGCATGGCCTGACGGGACTCGGCGTTGATGACTTCTGGCCCGGTCACGTATTCGCCGTATTCAGCGTTGTTAGAGATCGAATAGTTCATGTTGGCGATACCGCCTTCGTACATGAGATCAACGATCAGCTTCAGTTCGTGCAGGCACTCGAAATAGGCCATTTCTGGCGCGTAGCCAGCTTCAACCAGAGTTTCGAAGCCTGCTTTAACCAGTTCAACGGTACCGCCGCACAGTACAGCTTGCTCGCCGAACAGGTCGGTTTCAGTTTCGTCTTTGAAGGTGGTTTCGATGATACCGGTACGGCCACCGCCAACGCCCGAAGCGTAAGACAGCGCAACGTTCTTGGCATTGCCAGAGGCATCCTGATAGATAGCGATCAGATCAGGAATACCGCCGCCTTTGACGAACTCGGTACGTACAGTGTGACCTGGAGCCTTCGGCGCGATCATGATCACGTCAAGATCGGCACGCGGCACAACCTGGTTGTAGTGAATCGCGAAGCCGTGCGAGAAGGCCAGGGTTGCGCCCTTCTTAATATTCGGCTCAATTTCGTTCTTGTACAGCTGGGACTGGAACTCGTCCGGGGTCAGGATCATCACCAGGTCAGCACCGGCAACGGCAGTGGCCACGTCAGCCACCTTCAGACCGTGGGCTTCAGCCTTGGCAACGGTGGCCGAGCCTTTACGCAGGCCAACGGTCACGTCAACGCCGGAGTCTTTCAGGTTGCACGCTTGAGCATGGCCCTGGGAGCCGTAGCCAATGATGGCAACTTTCTTACCCTGGATGATCGAGAGGTCACAGTCTTTGTCGTAATAAACTTTCATGTTCTTGGCTCTTTTAATCGAAAAGGGATGGGGTGCATGCACCGCGACGAAGACACCTTAAGTGATCCGCCCCATTGCGTAAAATGATATATTTGCAACACAACATGCCGAAAAGTGAAACGCACTATGGACAGCCACGCTCTGCGGCTTTTCCTTTCGCTCGCTGACAACCTGCACTTTGGCAAAACCAGCCGCGAGCTGCATGTCAGCCCTTCAGCACTGAGCCGCAGCATCAAGCAGCTAGAGGATGAACTAGGTGCACCGCTGTTTCTGCGCGACAACCGCTCAGTGCGCCTGACCCGCGAAGGACAACAGTTCCGTGAGTACGCGAGCGAAGTCATGAACGGCTGGCAAGCCATTCGCCAGACCTTCAAGCAGGATCAGTTAATCCTTCACGGCGAGCTTTCCCTCTACTGCTCGGTCACAGCCAGCTACAGCTTCCTCTACGACATTTTGAGCAGCTTTCGCCAGGATTATCCGCGCATCGAAATGAAGCTGCACACCGGCGACCCTGCAAAGGCCGTCGAGCGTGTGCAGGAAGGGCTGGAGGACCTGGCCATCGGCGCCCGCCCCGACAGCCTACCGACCGGTATCGCGTTTCAATCCATTGCCCGCTCTGCACTGTGCTTTATCGGCCCACTGTCACCCCAGCTGCTAACCGAGGAACAACTTAAACATCCCGACGCGGACAACTGGAGAGACGTACCGATGATTCTCTCAGAAGAAGGCCTCGCCCGAACCCGCACCGATCGATGGTTAAAAAACCACAACATCAAACCGCGTATTTACGCCCAGGTGAGCGGTAACGAAGCCATCGTCAGCATGGTGAGCCTAGGTTTTGGCATTGGCGTGGCACCGCAAATTGTCCTCGACAACAGCCCGCTGACCGCACGCATCCGCATCTATGATATTCAGCCGCCACTGGCTGCCTACGATATCGGCCTGTTCGCGCTGGAGAAACGCTTGAAAGAGCCGTTGATCAACGCGTTCTGGAACCGCCAACGCTAAATAATCGCTGCTCCATGCGCGGAGCCCTTACCCCGAAAAGCAAAAAGCCCCCAGGAGATATCCCCCGAGGGCTTTTCGTTTTTCAGTACAGCGCGATCAGATGCTCAACACCTTATCGCCGCGAGCAATGCCAGTAACACCACTGCGCACGGTTTCCAGAATCGACGTGGTGCCAATGGCCTGGATAAAGCTGTCGAGCTTGTCGCTCGTGCCGGCCAACTGAATGGTGTACACGCTGCTAGTCACATCGACGATCTGCCCACGGAAAATATCGGTAGTGCGCTTGACCTCAGCGCGCTGAGCACCAGTGGCCTTGACCTTGACCAACATCAGCTCGCGCTCGACGTGAGCGCTTTCCGACAGGTCGACCAACTTGACCACCTCGACCAGCTTGTTGAGGTTTTTGGTGATCTGCTCGATGACTTCATCATGGCCAACGGTGGTCAGCGTCAGACGCGACAGAGTCGGGTCCTCGGTCGGCGCCACAGTAAGGCTTTCGATGTTGTAGTTACGCTGCGAGAACAGCCCGACCACGCGGGACAATGCACCGGGCTCGTTTTCCAGCAGCAGGGAAATAATGTGTCGCATGATTAGGTACGCTCCGTCTTGCTCAGCCACATATCGCGCATTGCACCGTCTTTGATCTGCATCGGATAGACGTGCTCACTGGTATCAACCTGGATATCGAGGAACACCAGGCGATCTTTCATCGCGAAGGCTTCCTCCATCTTCGGTTTCAGATCCTTCAGATCAGTGATGCGCATGCCGACATGGCCATAGGCCTCGGCCAGCTTGACGAAGTCTGGCAACGACTCCATGTAAGAGTGCGAGTGACGGCTGTTGTAATTCATGTCCTGCCACTGACGCACCATCCCCAGCGCGCCGTTGTTCAGGTTGACGATCTTCACCGGCAAACCGTACTGCAGGCAGGTAGAGAGCTCCTGAATGTTCATCTGGATGCTGCCCTCACCCGTTACACAGGCGACTTCGTCATCCGGGAAGCTCAGTTTGACGCCCATGGCTGCAGGGAAACCAAAGCCCATGGTGCCCAGGCCGCCAGAGTTGATCCAACGGTTTGGCTTGTTGAAGCGGTAGTACTGCGCCGCAAACATCTGGTGCTGGCCTACGTCGGAGGTGACGAACGCGTCGCCACCCGTGACTTCGGACAGGGTCTCGATCACGGTTTGCGGCTTGATGATGCTGCCGTCGCCCTTATCGTAAGGGAACATGATGCGGCCGCCGCGCCATTCCTCAATCTGCTTCCACCAACTCGACAGCGCTTCCTTGCTCAGCTGTTCGCCGATCTCTTTAAGGATCGCGACCATCTCGGTCATTACGCTATCAACCGGACCAACGATTGGGATGTCCGCCTTGATGGTCTTGGAGATGGACGCCGGATCGATATCGATATGAATGATCTTGGCGTTCGGGCAGAATTTGCTCGCACCGTTGATCACGCGGTCATCGAAACGCGCACCCACCGCCAGGATTACATCAGCGTGGTGCATCGCCAGGTTAGCGGTGTAGCTGCCATGCATACCGAGCATGCCGAGGAACTGGCGATCGGTGCCCGGATAGCCGCCCAAGCCCATCAGGGTGTTGGTGACCGGCAAATTGAGCATCTGCGCAAGCTCAGTCAGTGGCGCAGCAGCACCACCCATGATCACGCCACCACCCGAATAAATAACTGGACGTTTGGCGGTCAGCAGCAATTCGGCCGCCTTGCGGATCTGCCCGGAGTGGCCGCGCAGAGCTGGGCTGTAAGAGCGCAGCTTGACCTTCTTCGGATAGACGTACTCGAACTTCTCAGCCGGGTTGGTCATGTCCTTGGGAATATCCACAACCACCGGGCCTGGACGGCCAGATTGCGCAAGATAGAAAGCTTTCTTCAGGACTTCCGGAATTTCCGAGGCGTGCTTGATCATAAAGCTGTGCTTCACGATCGGCCGCGAGATACCGATCATGTCGGTTTCCTGGAAGGCATCGGTGCCGACCATGGTGCTTGGCACCTGGCCAGACAACACCACCATCGGAATGGAGTCCATGTAGGCGGTGGCAATACCGGTGATGGCATTGGTCGCGCCAGGACCAGACGTTACCAGCACCACACCGGCTTTACCGGTGGCACGGGCATAGCCGTCAGCCATATGAGTTGCCGCTTGTTCGTGACGAACCAGAATGTGCTGAACTTCCGGCTCTTTGAACAGGGCATCGTAGATGTGTAGAAGAGCACCGCCCGGGTACCCATAGATGTTCTTAACGCCTTCGTCACGCAAAAAGCGGACGACCATTTCAGCGCCGGATAAAAGCTCCACGTTGTTCACCTCTAAAACGCCAGAAAACCGCCCAACAAGGAGGACGGCCTAAGATAGGTTTACTGTCAGCAGAGCATGAGCGACGGTGGTCGCCGACTACGTCAGCTACTACTGAGCAAGTATTGGGAATACCCCAAAGTGTTGCGGAGTCTTCCCACCCAGCGCGAGGTAACGCGTTGCGGGTGTAACAGGTCGGCGCGGGTGTGCACCTCATGTCTACTGAGCTAAAGCCTGCTTGCGGCGGACTCCACTACAGCGAGCGTGGAATTGTTGGGATTCGGAGCTGCCAAGTCAAGTAATCCGTGATTGAATCTGCAATCTTCTGCTGTGACGCAGCGCAGGATGACGATTCGAACATTTTGGTTATAGTAGTCAGCAGGTATCGCAGCTCAACATAAGGAAACAGCATGCGTCGCATGATGATCACCAGCAGCTTGCTGCTCGCCATGAGCGCCACCGCCATGGCCAGCCAGGTTTACAAGTGGGTCGACGCCCAAGGCGTTACACACTTCAGCGCACAGCCACCACAAGGCCAAGACGCCGACAGTATCAACACCGCAACACCACCGCCAAAGCCTGCCGTCACAGAAGAAAAGAAAGCTGCGCCAACCTTTGAGAGCATCGCCGACCCCGAGCAAGCAGCCATCGATGAGAAGGTCAAACAGGACGTCGCGGCCAAAGAAGTGGAACGCAAGAAGTACTGCGAAGATGTGCGCACCAATCTCGCACAATTGCAGAACAATCCACGTCTGCGCATGGAGGTAGACGGTGAACTGCGTCGCCTAAGCGAAGAAGAGCGCCAGAGCCGTATCAGCGAAACGCAGAAGTCGATTGCCGAAAACTGCAAGTAAGCCAGTGGGCGCGACTCAGGTCGCGCCAACAATCAGCTGATCGAACTCACCCAACAGCCTGATCAGCTCTCTGGCCTTCTTGGCCTGGCCGCCATACACCTGCTCGGCCATCGGCTGAATCCCGGAAACGCTGGGCAACGCCGCCCCAGCCTCCAGCACCTGCTTCATCCTCGGCAGAAATATCCACTGCAGCCACTGCTCGAACGCCAGCGTATCGACACAGAATGGCTGCTGGCTGGATAGCGCCTGCGCACTGGGCGCCTGCGCCTCCCACCAGCCTTGCACGCGCAGTTCACGCTCAATCAGCAGTAACTGCTCTGCCACAACCAACACACGCGCATCCATCAGAGGCTGACTCGCGCCTGCTCACGGGCCTGCGCAGCACCCGCAGCATCACCCTGGCGCTCACGAGCCTGGGCAATAAGATTCCATAAGCTTGCCTGCAAGGCCGGGCGGCCGCTGGCATAACTCAGGCCACGACGGGCGAACTGTTCGGCCTGCGCCGCATCGCCTTGAGCCAAACGAACTTCGGCAAGCTTATAGAGCACCTGCGGCTCACGTGGGGCAATACGCTGGGCGCGCTCCAGGCTTGAGGCGGCACCATTCAAATCGCCACCGCCCTGCTGCTGCTGAGCCGTGGTCAACAAGGCTAGAACCGGACCATCCAGCTGCTCATCCATGGCCAAACCGCCGCTTGGAATGCCGCTGGGTGCCGGCGCAACATAGCCGCCTTGAGTAGTTGCGGGCGGCGTGACACTCCACGGCTGCGTAGTGGTGCCGATATCCAGCGGGGCATTGCTTGCCGGGAACGACTGAATCGGCGAGGAACTACCGCCACCGCCTGGCACCATCACCACCACGCCGGAATCTTCCGGCAGCGCCTGAGGCTGTGCGCCCTGATTGCTGTAACCGCCTGGCGTACCCGACTGCGCGCCGGCTACCGCAGTACCGCCCTCAACTACCGGGATAGAGCCACGCGGCACACTGCTACAACCAGCCAACATCAACGAAACCGTTACAGCTGGAATCAACCACTTATTCACGTCACACCCTCTCACTTAATCCAACCAGCCGCGTACCCAATCCATCACTTCATTGACCGGTGCCTGAATACCACAGGCCGGCCCGGCGACAGGTTGGCTGCCGCGAATATACGGCATCTGCACTGCATTCGGACAACTCGGGTCAGTACCCTGACCACTATTGGCATCCACCCAAGCCTGCACCACGTTATCCGGCACCGGCATATCCAGCGGCAGCGGATCGGCCTTGCGCATAAAGTCCGTCCAGACCTGCAATGCACCAGTCGCGCCGGTTAGCGGAGTCGGACCGTTGTCATCACGGCCCAACCAGACCACAGCCAGAACATCCTGACTAAAACCGGCAAACCAGCTGTCACGCGAGTCATTACTGGTACCGGTTTTGCCGGCCAGCGCCAGGGAGCGCGGCAGCTGGCTGTAGACCGAACGCCCCGTGCCTTCTGACATAGTGCGCTGCATGGCGTTCTGCAGCAGATAAATGGCGCCGCTGTCAAAACGCTGTTGAATTTGATACGGGTAGCGCTTGAGCGGCTCGCCATCGGCCGTCAACACGTTGCGAATACCGCGCAACGGTGTATTGAAACCACCATTAGCCAGGGTCTGATACATATTCGCCACGCTCATCGGGCTAAGCCCGCCAGCGCCCAGTAGCATCGACGGATACGCAGGCCATTTCTGCTCGACACCCAAACGATCCAGCGTCTTCAGCACCTCTGGCACACCAAGTTCCAGGCCGAGTTTGGCGGTCGACAGGTTGTAGGAGTTGACCAGGCCCTGGTACAGGTAAATCGTGCCATGGGCCTTGCGATCGTAGTTCTGCGGGCTCCAGACCTGACCGTCCTGCCCTTTGATCGAGAACGGCTGATCTTCGAGCAAACTGGTCAAGGTGTATTGGCTGGGCCGTTCCAGCGCCGTCAAATAGATCGCAGGCTTGATCAACGAACCAATTGGCCGCACCGCATCCAGCGCCCGGTTGAAACCGGCAAAGCGTGGCTGACGACTGCCAATAATGGCCTGTACCTCACCGCTTTCCGGGCTGGTCACGACCATCCCCGCTTCGACCTGATCAACCCCTTTGCGCCCGGAAAGGCGTTTCAAGGTGTCGGCCAAGGCACTCTCGGCCTTGAGTTGCATGATCGGATCGAAGCTGGTGAAGATGCGCAGGCCTTCTTCGGTCAGGTCCTGCTCCTGGTAATCCTCACGCAGCTGACGTTTGACCAAATCGAGGAAGGCCGGGAACGAGCTGTCCGCCAGAGTACCGCGCTGGGTAATGCTCAGCGGTTTCTGCTTCGCTGCTTCCACTTCTTCAACGCTGGCCACGCCCTGCTCTGCCAAGACATCCAGCACCAGGTTGCGTCGCTCCAACGCGCGTTCAGGGTTACGCCGCGGATTGTAATAAGTCGGCCCTTTGACCATACCGACCAGCAGCGCCACCTGATCAAGCTTTAACTCGGACAGCGGCTGACTGAAGAAGTACTGGCTGGCCAGACCAAAGCCGTGCACGGCACGCTGACCGTCCTGACCGAGGAATACCTCGTTGAGGTAGGCCTCGAGAATGTCCTTCTTGTCGTAATGCAGCTCCAGCAAGACCGCCATCATTGCTTCAGTCGCCTTGCGCGACAGGCTGCGCTCATTGGTCAGGTAGAAGTTTTTCACCAGTTGCTGGGTCAGCGTACTGCCGCCCTGGCGCAGTTGCCCGGCGGTAGCATTGATCCATACGGCGCGAGCGATGCCCTTGGGCGACACGCCAAAGTGATTGAAGAACTCGCGGTCTTCAATCGCCACCAGGGTTTCCACTAGATAAGGCGGCACCTGATCGATCTTGATCAGGATGCGATCTTCCTGGTGCGCAGGATAAAGCCCACCAATCAGCAGTGGTTCAAGGCGGGCCACCGCCAGGTTGCCGCCGCCGGTTTGAGTCAGGCCGGCGACGTAGTCACCCGAAAAACGCACCCGGACACGCTGCGAAGGTTCGTTGCTTTCATAAAACTGGAAGCCACGCGAAAACAGCTCAATGTTGTTACCCGCCACCGAAACGCCACCTGGGCCACTTACCGCGCCCTCACGG
Organism: Gammaproteobacteria bacterium; assembly: GCA_018827205.1. Lineage (GTDB taxonomy): Bacteria > Pseudomonadota > Gammaproteobacteria > Pseudomonadales > Pseudomonadaceae > Aquipseudomonas. The sequence continues at coordinate 9,449 of JAHJXZ010000206.1, forward strand.
CGATACCCCAATGCATCCAGCTCCTTAAGAAAGTCAGTCTTGGCTAATTTTTGCCCAACGAACAATTCCAGGGGCCTGGCATAGACTTTGGCGGGCACAGTCCAGCGCTTACCGGAGAATTTCTCCTGCACCACTGCATCGAGGTAAACCGCAAACACGGCGAGCACCACCAAACCAACCAGACTGAGCTTGATAGCCCAGCCCAACCAGGGGCGCATACCGCCGGAACGGCGTTTAGAACGGGGACGGGAAGATCGGGTACGAGTCATGGCGCGGCATTATACGCACTTTGCCCACTTGCCAGCAGGCCTGCGCAGCGGTTTGCAGACTGGCATTGAGCGGCCATAATGGCCGACTCCTATTCAGTACAACGCCAAGGATCGCCCGTGAGCCAAGCTCTGATCGCCGCACTGCAGAACCCGGCCCTCTACCCTCATCCAGTGGAGCAGTTCCAGGTCATCGAGACCCATATTTCCTGGGTGGTGCTCACTGGTCCTTTTGCTTACAAGATCAAGAAACCCGTGAACTTCGGCTTTCTCGACTTCACCGAGCTGAGCGCACGTGAGCACTTCTGCAAGGAAGAGCTGCGTCTCAATCAACGCCTGACTCGAGATCTCTACCTTGAAGTACTACCGATCAGCGGCAGCGTCGAGGCGCCGCAACTCGGCGGCAGCGGCTCGGCCATCGAATATGCACTGAAAATGCGTCAGTTCCCACAAAGCCAGCTGCTCAGTGACGTGCAGGCGCGCGGCGAACTGAGCGAAGCGCATATCGACGCCCTGGCCAAGCAGATTGCCGAGTTCCACGGCTCGACCCCAGCGGTCCCGGCCAACCACGCACTGTGTGCGCCTGAAGCGATCGTCTCGCCGATGCGGCAGAACTTCGAACAAATCCGCCCAATGCTCAAGGACGCTGCAGACCTGCAGCAACTTGATGCATTGGAAGCCTGGACCGAAGCCAACTGCGCACGCCTTGAGCCGCTGCTGGCCGCGCGCGCGGCCAATGGATCAATCCGCGAATGCCACGGTGACATCCACCTAGGGAACGCTACATTGCTGGACGATCAGGTGGTGCTGTTTGACTGCATCGAGTTCAACGAGCCGTTCCGCCTGATCGATATCGCTTCTGACGCCGCCTTCCTCGCCATGGACCTGGAAGACCGCGGCCTCAAGGCCCATGCCTGGCGCTTCGTCAATGGCTGGTTGGAGCACACCGGTGATTACGCCGCCCTAGAGCTGCTGAATTTCTACAAGGCCTACCGCGCTTTGGTACGCGCCAAAGTTGCGCTATTCAGCCTGGCGCATCAGACAGATGCCGTACAGAAGGCAGTGACCCTGCGCCAATACCGCAATTACGCCAACCTCGCGGAAAGCTACAGCGCTATTCCGTCCAGCTTCCTGGTCATCACTCATGGTGTTTCCGCCGTGGGTAAAAGCCATGTCGCCATGCGCCTGGTCGAGGCACTGGGCGCAATTCGCCTGCGCTCGGATGTAGAACGCAAGCGCCTGTTCGGCGAGCAGAAGGATGCCGACCTCGGCAAACTCAGCGCCGGCATCTACACCCAGGACGCCAGCTCTGCCACTTACCAGCGCCTGCACCAGTTGGCCGAAGCGGCGCTGCACGCCGGCTTCCCGGTAGTCATCGACGCCACTTATCTGAAGCAAGCACAGCGTGAAGCCGCCAGCCAGGTTGCCGAAGCCTGCGGTGCGCCCTTTCTGATTCTGGAATGCAGCGCCCCAGACGAGGTAATCGCCAGTTGGCTGGAACAGCGCAAAGCCGCCGGTAGCGACCCGTCTGACGCCACCATGGACGTGGTACACGCCCAACAGGCCAGCCGCGAGGCCTTAAGTGACGATGAGCTGCTGCACAGCAAGCGCGTCGACACCCACGAAAGTGCCAGCCTGGACACCCTGATCGCGCGCATTCGTCAGCGTCTGACGGGCCTCTAATACACAAAGGGGCAATATAGTTGCGGCGCGAGCAGAGCGCGCCGCGGCTTCTATACTGGCGGTGAGTCCATAAGGAGATGCACCATGAGCCAGCCCCGGCAACTGGATAACCCGCTGTATATCCTGATCCGCAACGAACAAATCTCCGCTTTCAATGCGCAAAGGCCCAAGGACACAGTCGTCGATCTGAGCAACGGTGATTTTCGCGGTATTGACCTGCGCGCCTTGGATGCCCAAGGCATCAACTTCACCAACGCCTACTTTCGCGGCACTGACCTGCGCGGCCTCGACCTGCGCAATGCGCAGCTCGAAGGTGCAAGCCTGGCCCACGCACAAATTTCCGGAGCCTATTTCCCGGTCGAGCTGACGGCTGACGAGATTCTTATGTCGGTGAATTTCGGCACCCGCTTGCGCTACAACACCCGTTGAGCGACAGCCATGTCAGCCGACTGTTCGGCGCCCGAGCAGACGCCTACGCCAGCTTCCGCCCGCACTACCCCGCAAGCCTGTTTGCCTGGCTGGCCGCGCAATGCCCAGAACGCCTGCGGGCACTGGATATTGCCTGTGGCAATGGCCAGGCAAGTCGCCCACTGCGCGAGCATTTCAAGCAGGTACTGGCCTGCGATGCCAGCCTTGAGCAACTGCAGGCCGGCGCGGATCGACCAGGACTGCAGCTGTTCGCCGCCGAGGCGCAAGCGCAACCCTTACCCAGCCAAAGCCTGGATCTGATCGTGGTGGCGCAGGCGCTGCACTGGTTTGCCACTCCGGAATTCTTTAGCGAAGTGCGTCGCCTACTCAAACCTGGCGGCGTATTCTGCGCATGGTGTTACAGCCTGATGCGTATCGACGAGGAATTGGATGCGCTGATCGACGACTTTTACTGGAATACCCTCGGCGGTTACTGGCCAGCAGGACGCGCCAGTGTCGATGCAGGCTACCGCGACATCAACAACCCCTTTGCTCCACTCATCCCGCCCGCCTCGGCTATCGAAATCAGCTGGACGCTGGAACAGCTGCTGGGCTATCTACGCACCTGGTCTGCCGTGCAGCGCTACGAACAGCAAAACGGCGCCGATCCGCTGCTGCAACTACAACCAAAGCTGCGCCAGGTGTGGGGTGATGCCAAACAGCCACGCTTTGTCCGCTGGCCGCTACACTTTCTGGCAGGCACGCCAAACTGACTCCATCCGCACGACTGCCCAGCAGCGCAAGGAGGCTTGATGAACGATGAACTGCAACATCTGAAGAACCTCGGCAAAACCTCAGCCCAGTGGTTACACGCAGTCGGCATTCACAGCGCCAATGACCTACGCCGCCTGGGTGCAGTCAGCGCTTACCGAGCGGTACGTGCGCGGGGCTTCAGGGCATCCAAGGTGCTGCTGTATGCAATTGAAGGCGCACTGCTGGACGTGCACTGGAATGAACTGCCGCCTGGGCATAAGGCCGAACTGAATGGCCAGCTCGATGAAAGTTCACCCCACAACAAGAGCTAGCTCACAACCTCTCAGGCTTTTGATTTACCTGAAGCGCGCTGGCAACTATTGTTTTAGGGACGTTCGTGCGGTTTAGTATGCCCAGCCAGTTCAAGGAAATTCGCTCATGTATTTACTCGGGGAGCAACCGGCTTACGCCGATCAGCTGATCAACCGACTACAAAGCATCCCCACTCAATTGCTCGATGGGCTTGCACCTGCTGGATCGCCACTACAGCTTGAACGTGCGGAAGACCTGGCCAAGATGCTGCCGGGTAATCAGCTATTCATCATCGAGAATGGCCTGTTGCATGCCGTGGTCGATGAACGTCCGCTGTTTTATCTGCAGGAAGGCGACCTGGTTGGCCTGCGCCAGGGCTTGGACATGCCCAGCTGCCGTTACAGCAGCGAAGAGCAACTGAGCCTGATTCCCTACTCGCGCAGTGAAGTGTTCAAGCACATCTATGCCAGCGAGCAGCGCCAGGAACTGTTTATCCAGTATTTGATCGGCCATACCGCCCTGCTTTCTGATGCACTTGCGCGCTTGAAACAGCCAGAAATTCGTCCCTCCACCGGTTTCCAGCATTTTGCTGCAGGCGAAGAGCTGATCAATCAGGGCGATGTCGCCGACAACGTATTTATCATCATCGAAGGCCACGCCGAGGCTTATGTCGATGGGCACAAGGTCGGTGACGTACAGAAGGATGAAATCTTCGGCGCCATGGCCGTTTTCACCCGCGAGAAGCGCAGCGCCACTGTACTGGCCAGCGAGCCTTGCACCGTGATGGTTATTCCCAA
>JAHJXZ010000207.1 GCA_018827205.1 Gammaproteobacteria bacterium
GCTTTATAGGAATAAGTGTCGGCTGGCATGGCTGCTTGGGGCCGGAAGGACACCCTTGCAATTGCGTAAGGCAGGGAAATACCCAGGGGGAAGTTCAGGGTGCGCGATTGTACGCAAGCAGCCAGCGTGACGCAAGGCCCTGACAGCTAGAGCCCAAGCCTCTTGCCTTGACAGCCCCTACCCTGCCCCCTAGCATGCCGCGCAACCCATGAGTAGCAGGTGCAAGCGATGCAACCCCAGGCTTTCTATCGCGTGGTGGCGGATGACTTTACCGCCGTCGACGGCATCATCCGCGCCCAACTGGTGTCGCGCGTACCGCTAGTAGAGAAGATCGGCGACTATATTATCTCCGCGGGCGGCAAACGCCTGCGACCGCTGCTGGTATTACTCAGCGGCAAGGCCCTGGGTATTGAAGGCGACAATCTGCGCCTGCTCGCCGCCACCATCGAATTCCTGCATACCGCGACCCTATTGCACGACGACGTGGTCGACATGTCCGACATGCGCCGCGGCCGCAGCACTGCAAACGCTCAGTGGGGCAATGCTCCCAGCGTTCTGGTCGGCGACTTCCTTTATTCACGCTCATTCGAAATGATGGTCGAACTCGGCTCCATGCCGGTGATGAAGATCCTTTCCAAGGCCACTCGCGTGATCGCCGAAGGCGAAGTGCTGCAGCTGTCGAAAATTCGCGACGCCAGCACCAGCGAAGAAACCTATATGGAAGTCATCCGCGGCAAGACTGCCATGCTCTTCGAGGCCTCAACCCATAGCGCTGCCGCACTGGCCGGCGCCAGCGCTGAACAGACTGAAGCGTTGCGCACCTTTGGCGACCACCTCGGCGTAGCCTTCCAACTGGTCGATGACCTGCTCGACTACCGCGGCGACGCCACCACCCTCGGCAAGAACGTCGGTGACGACCTGGCCGAAGGCAAACCGACCCTGCCGCTGATCTACACCATGCGTGAAGGCACGCCTGAGCAGGCCGCACTGGTCCGCCAGGCAATCCAGAAAGGCGGCATTGAGGATCTAGAAAGCATCCGCAACGCAGTGGAAGCCGCTGGCGCGCTGGACTACACCGCCCAGCTAGCGCGCGATTATGCTGACCGAGCCATTGACTGCCTGGATGCGCTGCCCGCCAGCGAGTACCGCGACGCGCTGATTGAACTCAGCCGTTTTGCTGTAGCCCGCACACACTAAGATTGCCCCGGCTAAAAGCCCGCCCACATGGCGGGCTTTTTATTGCCTGCAATCCACAGCACTTCACCACGCGACGAACGACAGCGATTAATCCTTGCTATAAATATAATAATAACTATTCTCATCTAGCCACTTGAAAGGGAGATGAGTCATGACCTATCTGATCGACGCCTGGCTGGACCGCCCGCAGCCGTATCTACGCATTCTCAATCGCAACACCGGCGAAGTCTGCGCACTGCTTAAGGAAGATGCACTGGATGAGCTGCGTGATCAGGGCGATCTGGATCTGCACGAGCTGAACTCCAGCGAGCCGTTGGTGCTCAAGGAGCTGGTGCGTAATCTGTTTCTTTACTGCTACGCCCGGGCGTTGCGCCCCTGAAACGCATCGCGGGCGTGGCACGCTCCTACAACGTCGTAGGAACGGGCCGCGCCCGCGAAGGTAAAACGCCTGAGACGTTAGAGAACGTCCAGCAGCTCCACGTCGAACACCAGCACGCTGTGCGGCGGGATGCTGCCCACGCCTTGCTCGCCGTAAGCCAGCTCGCTCGGCACATACAGACGCCATTTGCTGCCGGCATTCATCAGTTGCAGCGCTTCGGTCCAGCCTGCGATCACGCCGCCAACTGGAAACTCGGCCGGCTGGCCGCGATCGTAGGAGCTGTCGAACACAGTGCCGTCGATCAGGGTGCCGTGGTAATGCGCACGAATGGTGTCTTCACGGGTCGGCATCGCGCCAGCGCCGGTATTCAACACTTCGTACTGCAGGCCAGAAGCCAATACGGTAATGCCATCGCGCTTGGCGTTTTCTGCCAGGAAAGCCAGGCCAGCACCAGCAGCGGCCTCAGCCTTGGCAGCTGCTTCAGCTTGCATGATCTCGCGGATCACCTTGAAGCTGGCAGTCATCTCGGCTTCGCTTACGCGGCTTGGCTGACCGTTAAATGCGTCGGTCAGACCAGCCAGAATGGCGTCCAGACTTACACCCGGCGGCGGGTTGTCGCTCAATTGACCGCCCAGTTGACGGCCGATGCCGTAGCTGACGCGAGTTTCGTCAGTCGAGAGATTGATTTCGGACATAACACTGCTCCGCTAGGGGCTAAAAAAGGTCGGCCAGCCTAGCACAAACCGCTTACCCGCCCTACCCGCCTGCCGCGCCTTGGCGATTGCGCCGGCAGCGCTCGGAGCAGTACTTGACCTCATCCCAGCAGCGCGCCCATTTCTTGCGCCACGCGAAAGGCAAACCACACACCTGACAGGTCTTCACCGGCAGCTCAGCCTTTTTCACAGCGCCTCACCGGCATCCAGCTGCGCCAGCAACTGCTCACCACGCAGCCAGAGGCCCTGCTGCTTGGCTTCGGTCATCTTATCCAATCCTTTGTAGATCATGCCTAGGCGGTGATTCCCGGCCAATTGATCACGGTGACGCATCAGAAAGTGCCAATACAACGCATTGAACGGGCATGCCCGCTCGCCGACGCTCTCAGTGACCTTATAGGCGCAGTCGCCGCAGTAGTTGGACATCCGCTTGATGTACTGGCCACTGGCGCAATACGGCTTGGAGCCCAGATAGCCGCCATCGGCGTGCATGACCATGCCCAGGGTGTTGGGCAACTCGACCCAGTCGAAGGCATCCATATACACCGCCAGGTACCAGTCACAGACTTGACTGGGCTGGATACCGGCCAGCAGGGCGAAGTTGCCGGTGACCATCAGTCGCTGGATATGGTGGGCATAGGCGTGCTCCAGAGTCTGACCGATGGCCTGGCTCATGCACTTCATTCGAGTTTTACCGGTCCAGTAGAACTCGGGCAGCGGCCGGGTATTGCCGAAACCATTGCGCTCGGCGTACTCGGGCATGTGCAGCCAATAGATGCCGCGCACATATTCACGCCAGCCGATCAACTGACGGATAAAGCCCTCGGCAGCGTTCAGCGGTACCTGGCCGCGCCAATAGGCGGCTTCGACATCCGCACACAGGCGACGCACATCCAGCAGGCCGATGTTCAGCGCCGCACTGATTCGCGCATGGAATAGAAAGGGTTCGCCGACTGCCATGGCGTCCTGGTAGTCGCCAAAGGCCGGCAGAGCGAAATCGAGAAAATGCTGCCACAACGCCTCGGCTTCGGGGTGGGTAACCGGGTAATCGAAGGACGCCAGGCTGCCGTAGTGATGACTGAAACGCTCGACCACCAACGCCAGCACCTCCTGGGTAATGCCATCCGCGGAGAAGCGCGCCGTCATCGGCGCCTTGATCTGCTTGGGCAGCGCCTTGCGGTTTTCTGCATCGAAGTTCCAGGCGCCGCCCACCGGCGTGCCGTCACCATTGATCAACAACCCGGTCTTACGGCGCATCTCACGGTAGAAGAACTCCATGCGCAACTGCTTGCGCCCCTCGGCCCAACGCGCGAATTCGCCGCGCCCACAGATAAAGCGGCTATCGGCATGCCAGATGATCGGCAAGCCGCTTCGCTTCAGCTGATCTTCCAAGCGCCACTCACCGCACTCAGTCAGGTGAACCTCTGCAGCCTGCAGCTGCGTCACCCAACGCTGCAACTCGCCAGACAACGAACCGCTGTTCTGAGCATCATCCAGTTTGACGTAATGCACGCGCCAGCCGCGCTCGCGCAGAGCCTCAGCAAAGTGGCGCATGGCACTGAAGATCAGCGCGATTTTCTGCGGGTGGTGCGGCACATAATCGGTTTCCGCCGCCACCTCGGCGAGCAGTACGGCATCCTGCTGTGGGTCCAGGGCCTGCAGGCTGGGCAGATCGAAAGACAGCTGATCACCCAGCACCAGGGCAAGACGGCGAGCACTCATAAAACAACGACCTCGGTGTGCGGAAAACGCCTTAAATGGCTGCGTAGGATGTGATAAGCATCGAGACTGAATGCCTGAGCAGGTTGCTGACGAGCCGCGTGAATCAACGCGGGATCATCGACGGTGGCCACGTGTCGCCACTGATCGAGCACATGCCATTGGCACACGCGCTGTTCTAGATCGCGCTCAACCAGGGCAACTGGGCCCGGCCATGGCCATGTGGCAATGCGTAATTGCTCACAGCCCGCGAGCAAGCGGGCATCGTGCATTTCACGCGACTCACGTCCGCAGCATGCCCCCCGACACGCGCCAAGCTGCGTGGCAAAACACGCACCATCGCCGCGCTCCAAGCCCAGCACGCGCAAGCACAATTGGCTGCGGCCGGCCTCACTGCGCAGCCAAGCATGGGCCTGACGCCGTGAGCGAAACAGACCCACACTGCTGACCTCGGCAGCGCCCTGCCCCACAGCTTGCAACTCAGGCCGCAAGCCATCTGCGCCGGCGACAAGCGCCCACGTCAACAGATCACGCTGACGGCGAAGCTGGCGGTTATACAGCGGCAGCAGCCGTTTTACTTCGGCGGACTCCAGCAGCAACGCACCCAGCTCTCCAGCCGTCGGCTGCACGCGGATATCACGCACCTGCTGGGCCATCTGCAAGCTGCGACGGCTGTGGTGATCATTCTGGAAATGCGACTGCACCCGCTGGCGCAAGTTGCGGCTTTTACCGATATACAGCAGGGCCTGATTCTCGCCGTAGAAGTAGTAAACCCCAGGGCTGGCGGGCAAGGCCTGCAGCCGCTCAGCCGTCAGATAACGCGGCACGGCGGCTTTGCGCAGCTGCCGTCCGATCTGCCGGTTCATTACATCTTGCGGTACCTGCGCCACCAGCTTTAACAGCAACTGCCAAACAGCCTCGGCGTCTGGCAATGCACGGTGTTGGAAAAAACGGCTAATGCCCTGCCCCACGCAAAGCGCATCTAGAGAATGAGTGGGCAACTCAGGCCAAGCGGCGCGGGCTAACTGCAAGGTGCATAACTGGCGATAGCGCACAGGCTGACCAGCCAAGGCGAAGCCACGACGTAAAAAAGCATGGGCGACGCGCAGGTTATGCCCCACCACAACTCGCCCTTGTAAGCATCGCGCAAGCTCAGCGGCAATCTCGCTGAACCGCGGCTGGTCGAGCAACTCTGCCAGCAGCACGCCTGATGTGCGCGAGACACTGGCTGGCAAACCACCTACGGGATTGATTAACCAGCTATGTCGCGCCGTGACTGAGCCGCCATCAACCTGCAACACCGCTACTTCCCAGATGCCATCCTTGTCAGGGTGCATACCGGTAATCTGCACATCCACGATGGCAAGCGCACGGGCAAACAGTGAGGCCGCTGCTGTCACAGCATTACCACGAGGAATTGAAGGAAATCGGTACCCGCAGGACGTCCTGGGTGCCATCTTGCATGCCGCACATCTCGTCATGTACTACCGCATGCACCAGATGAAAGGGTATGGGCGGCATATCAGTGAGCATATCGCGCGCATGTTCGACCGAGCGCAGGTGCAGGGTTTTACCCTTGCCATCACTGAGCGGATGGGCGCGGCCATCCATATGCGCCTCAAGCAGGTAGATCCCTCCTTCAATGGAGATCAGGTTGAGCGCGTCGATATGCCCGGCATGGGCGTGCAGCGACAGGTCTTGCAGGTTCATGGCGATATCCTCAGGCCAGCAAAGCTATACAAAAAATCATACAAATACAATTCTTGTACAACACAGCAAGAGCGCAAGGCAGAAAGCAAACCGCCCGTCCGTTATGCACGGCCGGGCGGTGGGTCACGCTAACAGTGTGATCAGTGCTTGGTCAGCTTATCCAGGTAGCCCATGGCGAAAGCCGAAACCACAAACGCCATATGAATGATCACATACCACTTGAGGTGAACAGGGTCGATGTTCTGCGCATTCATAAACACTTTGAGCAGGTGAATCGAGGAGATCGCCACGATGGAAGCGGCCACTTTCATCTTCAACGAACTGGAGTCCATCTTGCCCAACCAGCTGAGCTTTTCGGTGCCCTCGGCAATATCCAGTTGCGAGACGAAATTCTCATAACCAGAAATCATCACCATCACCAGCAAACCACCAACCAGGGCCATGTCGATTAGAGACAGCAGCACCAGAATCAGGTCCGCCTCTGCCATAGAAAAGACATTGGGCAGGATATGAAAGACTTCCTGGAAGAACTTCAGTGCCAATGCCAGCAACGCCAGCGACAAGCCAAAGTAGATAGGAGCCAGCAGCCAGCGCGAGGCGTACATGGCGTTTTCGATAAAGCGTTCCATAGGGGCTCACTTAGGATTCAAGACTGCCGGCGAGTATACCCAGCACCCTCGCCCAGACAACCCTGGAGTGTGGCAATCGATGGCCGCGACGGTTATCCACGGCAACTGTGGATAACCTTGTGGGCAGGCTCAGGATCAATGGCTGCAAGCCAGCGCTCTGCAGGCTTGCAGCCGCCTGGTCAAATTCTCGGCAATTGCCCGCTCAGGTTTCCGGTTGAAACTGGTAATCACCCAGGTGGCGACCACGCTCACCGTTCAGACGGCGCAACTCGGCCTGGATATGCAGGCGCCAGATAGGCACATCGGTAGATTGCTCGTACCCCATACCGTGCAGGTTTTCAGCGATATCCGTGAGGATGCTTTCGGCGGCGAAAGCCCCGTGGAATGGGCCCTGCGCCTTGATCGTGGAAGGCTGCGCACCTGCCATGCCGGCCGCGCAAATCAGCGTCCAGAGGCCATTGTTACCGGCCAGCGGCAACACCACGCATTCGATACGAGTATCCAGACCCAGACAGTGGCGAGTGAGATTGAGGCTGCGCGACATGGCGACGACCCTCTCGGGAGCAGGTCTTCAGCCTACACCCGAGTAAGCGCCGCTGGGAAGCCAACAGTTATCCCCGCTTGCTGTGGATAACTGTGTGGATGGAATGAGGAAAAGCCGGCCTGAGCCAGGCGCATAGGCCGGCGACGCAATTCGCTCAGTGACTGACCAGCCACCGGGCGAATTGTCGCAGCCGGGCGGTCATTCAGCAGCGGGCTTTTTCGCCCGAGGCTTCTTCTCCTTGACCGCAGCAGCCGGCTCTTCCTTCTTCGGCTCCTCCTTGTCGTCCTCTTCCATACCCATGGCGGCGATATCGCGCAGGCGCTCAACTACCCGTGCATTGACGCTGCCCGCCGGGAATTGCCCCTGTTCATTGGGCGAGCCGGCATCTGCGCCGACCAACAGGCTCAGCGCCTCGTCGACCTGGCGCACGGCATAGATATGGAACTGTCCAGCACGCACCGCCTGCAGCACGCGCTCGTCGAGCATCAGGGTGGTGACGTTAGAGTGCGGAATGATCGCACCCTGCTCGCCCGTCAGACCGCGCGCTTCGCACAGGCGGAAGAAGCCTTCGATCTTCTCGTTGACTCCACCGACCGCCTGCACCTCACCGAACTGGTTGATCGAGCCGGTAATGGCGAAGCACTGCTTGAGCGGCGTACGCGACAGTGCCGAAATCAGCGTGCACACCTCGCCAAGCGAAGCGCTGTCGCCGTCGACATAGCCGTAGGACTGTTCCAAGGCGATGCTCGCGGAGATTTCCAGAGGGAATTCCTGGGCATAGCGGCTACCCAGATAGCCAGTCAGAATCATCACACCCTTGGAGTGGATCGGCTGGCCGAGGTTGACCTCACGCTCGATGTCGACGATGCCGCTGCCACCGGGATAGACCGTGGCAGAAATCCGCGCTGGCACGCCGAAAGCCGAGTCGCCAACTTCTAGCACGGTCAGACCGTTGCACTTGCCGACCGCCGCGCCGGCGGTGTCGATCAGGATAATCCCGGCCAGCATGTCGTCGATGATCCGTGCCGAAACGCGCCCGGTGCGGGTGGCCTTGGCCTTGAGTGCGCGCTCGATATGCCCGGCGTCGGTCACTTCATCACCCGCCAGGCTACGGATAAAGTCAGCCTCGCTGACCAGCTGGAACAGATCGCCAATACGCGCCGACAACCGCCCCTGATGCTCGGCCAACCGCGCGCTGTAGGTCGCCACCCGGGCCACAGCAGCAGCGCTCAGCGGCGCCATACCCTCTTCCGACGTGCGGGTTTTCATCAGCTGGGCGAACTGCTCCAGGCTGTCATCGGCCAGCGGAATGTCCTCATCAAAATCGACCAGAACGCGGAACATCTCCTGGAAGTCCGGATCGAGGTCCTGCAACGTGTAATACAGCTGACGCGAGCCGATGATCACCACCTTGAGGTGCAGCGGAATCATCTGCGGGGTCAAGGTCACGGTGGCGATACGGCCGAGATCACCGAGCGGCGACTCCATCTTCAGCTGACGCGATTGCAGGGCGCGCTTGAGTGCATCCCAAACAAATGGCTCGCCGAGCATCTTTTCTGCTTCAAGAATCAGAAAGCCGCCGTTGGCGCGGTGCAACGCACCGGGACGTAGCTGGCGGTAGCTGGTGTAAAGCGCACCCTGATCGGTGTTGTATTCGATCCGACCGAACAGGTTGTCGTAAGTCGGGTGCGGCTCGAACACCACCGGCGCGCCCCCCTGGGCATGGTGCCCGACGACCAGGCTTGGGCAGTACTGCTCTTCCAGAAGTTTGCGGGTTTGTGCGTCGGCCTTCTCCACCTCGACCAGTTGATCGACCACGGTCTTCAGCAGGTTGACCTGCACCGCCTGCAAATAGGCACAGACCTCGGCATTCTCCGCGTACTTCTGCGACAGCGGAGTCAGCAGCGGCTGTAGGGCGACTGTGATGGTTTCTTCGTTAAGCTGGCGCAGCAGGTTGCTCGACTCTCGCTTCCACTGCGGCAGGCTGGACAGCTCCTCATTGAGCCGCTCCTCCAGGGTGGCGATATCGGCATGGAAACGCTCGCGCTCGGCTTCCGGCAACTGGGCGAACTCGGCCTCATCTAACGCTTTGCCATCGAGCATCGGGGTAAAGGCGATATTGCTGCTGTCACGGTACAGGGCGACGTTTTTTTCCAGCGACAACCGCTCGACCACATCCAGCGCCTGGTCGTAGCGCTTATTAAAGGCGCGGTCGATGGCGTTCTTCTTTTGCTGGAACGAGGGGTGCTCGAACACCGCCGGGAAGGTCGCCAACAGGTTGTCGATCAGACCGTTGATATCGGCAAGAAACTCACCGGCAGTGCCAGACGGCAGCTCTAGCGCGCGCGGCTCGCGCGGTTCATCGAAATGGTTGACGTAGAAGCGGTCAGCCGGGGTCTCCAGGCGCTTGGCTTCAGCCTTGAGGTAGCGTTTGACGAAGGAGAAACGCCCGGTGCCGGGCTCGCCCATGACAAACACGTTGTAACCAGGACGCGGCATCGCCACGCCGAACTGCAACGCCTCGACGGCGCGCTCCTGACCCAATACGCCACGGAAGGGCTCCAGGTCTTCGGTATTGGTGAAGTTGAACTGTTCAGGTGAAAAGGGACGGGTAAGTGCTTCAGGTGCCAACCGCAAATGGGCTGCGACGGAGTCTGGCATTGGAAATCCTTGGACGGGGGCCTGGGGAAATCATGGCTGCATCGGTCCTCATCCACAAGCGCTATGCTCGATCCAATGTGCGCGTACGGCTGCTTGTTTCGTGCAATGCAGGCCAGATCTCAAAGAGTGATACATCGGCCGCGCGAGAACGATGCCAGACAGTCGGCGCACTTAATCCTGATGGGCGTATCGCATCAATCGGGTTCAACCTGATCGGCACAAGCCAGGCAGCACTGCGCTGTTGGCATTGCCTGCAAACGGGTTGGGCTGATGGCCTCGCCACAATGCAGACACGCGCCGTATCGACCCTCGGCCAGACGCAATTTGGCCAGGCCGACTTGACGCAAGCCGGCTTCGGCCTCGGCAAGTAGCGCCTCAAGCACTTCATCGTTCTGCCGTTGCTGCGCCTGCTCGGCAAAATCCGCCGAGTGGCTACGCGCCAGATCCTGGAGAATGGCATTAGCGCGAGCGCTGTATTCGTTCAATAACGTATAGAGGGCGATATGGGGGTCAAACGCGGTCATGCTGGCAGTCCTCAAGGGTACTGACTTGAGTGTGGCCCTGCCCTGCTGGAGGTGCACTGTCGCAGGTCAGTTCTTGGTAACTTTTGCTAACGGCGGAGGGGCACAAACAAAAACGGAGCCTTGCGGCTCCGTTCTGTTGAACAGCGTGGCTTACTGCGCCAGCTTCTTGTAACGCACGCGGTGCGGCTGTGCAGCAGCATCACCCAGGCGCTTCTTACGGTCAGCTTCGTACTCGGTGTAGTTGCCTTCGAAGAACTCGATATGCGAGTCATCTTCGTACGCCAGGATGTGGGTCGCCACGCGATCCAGGAACCAGCGATCGTGAGAGATCACAATGGCAGCGCCTGGGAAGTCGAGCAGCGCTTCTTCCAGCGAGCGCAGGGTTTCCACGTCGAGGTCGTTGGACGGTTCGTCGAGCAGCAGCACGTTGGCGCCCTCTTTCAGGGTCAGCGCCAGGTGCAAACGACCGCGCTCACCACCGGAGAGGTCCTTGACGAACTTCTGCTGGTCACCGCCTTTGAAGTTGAAGCGACCGACGTAGGTGCGCGACGGGACTTCATAGTTGCCGATCTTGATCATGTCGGAGCCATCGGAAACGGCCTCCCACACGCTCTTGCTGCCATCGAGGTCATCGCGGCTCTGATCAACACAGGCCATCTGCACGGTGTCACCGATCTCGATGCTGCCCGAATCCGGTTGCTCCTTGCCCATCAGCATACGGAACAGGGTCGACTTACCGGCACCGTTACCGCCGATCACGCCGACGATGGCGCCCTTAGGCATGCTGAACGACAGGTTGTCGATCAACGCGCGGTCGCCGTAGCCCTTGCTGACGTTGACGAAGTCGATGACCTTGTCGCCCAGGCGCGGGCCAACCGGGATGTAGATTTCATTGGTTTCGCTGCGTTTCTGGAATTCCTGCGACTGCATTTCTTCGAAGCGTTGCAAACGCGCCTTGGATTTCGACTGGCGGGCTTTGGCGCCTTTGCGCACCCACTCCAGCTCTTCCTTCATGGCTTTTTCGTGAGCCGACTGCTGCTTGGATTCCTGGGCCAGACGATTCGACTTGGCTTCCAACCAACCGGAATAATTGCCTTCGTACGGAATACCGGCGCCGCGGTCGAGTTCGAGAATCCAGCCCGCAACGTTATCCAGGAAGTAACGGTCGTGGGTAATCGCGACCACGGTGCCCGGGAAGTCGTGGAGGAAATGCTCCAGCCAGGCTACCGAATCGGCGTCCAGGTGGTTGGTTGGCTCGTCGAGCAGCAGCATATCGGGGGCCGAAAGCAGCAGGCGGCACAGGGCCACACGGCGCTTCTCACCACCGGAAAGCACGGCAACCTTGGCATCCCAGGCTGGCAGACGCAGGGCATCGGCGGCGACTTCCAGCAGACGTTCCAAGTTGTGGCCATCGCTGGTTTGCAGAATGGCTTCCAGCTTGGCCTGCTCGGCGGCCAGCTTGTCGAAGTCGGCATCCGGCTCAGCGTACGCGGCGTAAACCTGATCCAGACGCGCCTGGGCGTCCTTGATATGGCTGACGGCCTCTTCCACTACTTCGCGCACGGTCTTGCTCGGGTCGAGCTGTGGTTCCTGTGGCAGGTAACCGATATTCAGCTCTGGCATCGGTCGCGCTTCGCCATTGAACTCGGTATCGACGCCGGCCATGATCTTCAGCAGGGTGGATTTACCCGAGCCGTTAAGGCCGAGTACGCCGATCTTCGCGCCTGGGAAGAACGACAGGGAGATGTTTTTCAGGATTTCCCGCTTCGGCGGTACGACTTTGCCGAGCCGATGCATGGTGTAAACGTATTGAGCCATGATGACCTTGATTCTGGGTTGAAACGAAAAAGAAGCCGCCAACTGATGCGTGTAGCCTGAAGCCACACGGCGGGGACGGAGCCGCCAGGCGATACCTGCGCTGCGTCGTTTGCACAGTCACGCGCGCGTGCGGCAAAGCTACCGGAATGCGCCGGACAGGGCAAACGACGCTCGTCGGCGGCGCTGGCACTTTGCCACGGTTATGGCATTCTAGCCGCCCCCTGCCTGCCGGCCGTACCGCGCACCCACCAGGGACCAGTCCATCGCCGCTCAGCCGCCAGGATGTAAGTCTTTGCCAACAGTCACGCCCCCAACCACACCGCGTACACCCGGCGCTCCGCCGGCTGAGACGATGCGTGGGCCGACGCGTGGCGCACTGGTGGTGCTGGTGCTGAGCATGCTGGTGTTGCTGCTCTGGCAACTGCGCCAGGAATCCCAGCAACTGCTCGACAACCAGCGCCAACTTGGCCTGGCCTACAGCTCGCAACTGGCCAACCACCTCAGCTTGAACATGGAGCTCAAGGCCAGCGCCGGCCAGGCCCTGCTGCAACCCCATGTGCTGCCGCCAAGCAACCCGGATGAGCTGGAAGAACTGCTGCACACCTTGCGCGGCGTATTCCCGACCCTGCGCAGCCTGGCCTGGTTGAACGGCCAAGGCCGGATCATCGCCGACAGCCATGCGCCCACCGAAGATGCGCTGTACCTGGCCGAGCTGCTGCAGCGCGGTGGCGGCGAAAGCTTCTTCTATACCTTCAGTGCTAACGACAACGGCCGCATCTACCTGCTGCTGCGCCACAACCCTGACAGCGCCGCCAGCGGTTACTGGGTGTTACGCCTAACCAATCAGGCGCTGACCAGCTGGCTGCATGAGCATCATCAAAGCCCGCACCAATGGTTACTGGAAGACCGCAATGCGCAACGGGTGATTGCCAGCAACACGACCCAAGGCGCCAACAACTCATCGGTGGCGCCGCCGGTTACCGCGGAAAATCTCGACCAGAGCATGCTGAAAACCCCGCTCAAGGGCAGTGACTGGCAGCTGCGCGCACTGTTCAACGAGCGCAAGGTACGCGCCCAGCAACTGCCGCAACTGGCCAGCAAGCTGCTGCTGTTTATCCTCTGCGCCACCCTGACGTTAGTTGCGCTGTACCGCCTACTGAATGAACAACGCAGCCTACATGCATTGAACACCGCCTCACGGCGTTCATTGCAGCAGGCAGCAAGCGTGTTGGGCGCCATTGAAGAGCGCGTGCTGGTCACCGACAGCAACGGCCAGCTGCAATACCTCAATCCGCAGGCCGAGGCGATGTTCGGCCTGAGCAACAGCGAGGCGCGCAACTGGCACCTGCTCAAATTACTGCCGCGCCTCGACCCGCTGCTGCTGCACGACACCGCCCTGCACAACGACCTCGGCCCGGATCTGGTGGAAATCCAGCAGAACGGCGTCGCCCACCTCTACGACATCAGCCGCAGCGACTTGAGCGAAGACCAGAAGCGCACCGGTTTTGTCTGGGTACTGCGCGATGTCACCGAAGAACAGCATGCCTCCCACGTACTGCAGGAAACCCGCCGGCGCTACCAGGACATCTTCGACGGCACCGGCACCGCCCTGTGCGTACTCGACCTGGCCGAGCTGCAGCGCTACCTGCAACAGCAGCAACTGCGCGACATGACCAGCCTGCAACGCTGGCTGGACGCCGACCCGCAGCACCACAGCGAGCTCTGCCAGCGCCTGCGCCTGACCGAAACCAACCAGGTGGCTTTGCAACTGCTCGGTGTCGACTCCAATCAGCAAGCCTGGCAGCACCTGTTCAATAGCGGCCCGCTGCGCCCGGATGGCTTCCGCATGCAACTGATCAGCGCCCTGCTCAGTGGCAGCGGCCAGCTGGAAATGGAGTGCCAGATCACAACGCCGCAAGGCCACGAGCGCCATCTATGGCTATTGCTGCGCCTGCCGGAGAGCAGCGATGACCTGCGCGCAGTGACCCTGAGCATCAGCGACATCACCAATCGCAAGCGCATCGAAACCTCGCTGATCGAGCGCGAGCGTTTCTGGTCCGATGTGGTCAGCGCAGTCCCCGACACTATCTATGTGCACGACATCGCCGGCAAACGGGTGATGTACAGCAACAACCACCTCGGCCCGCAGCTGGGTTACAGCAAGGCGGAAGTGCATCAGCTCGGCGAGCGACTGTGGGAAAAAATTCTGCATCCCGATGATGTCGAGCTGTACCAGCGCATGCGCAATATCCAGCAGGTGCAAGGCAATGGCCTGCTGATGCAGTTCGAGCTGCGTTGGCGACACCGCGATGGCAGCTGGCACTGGTTCGACATCCGCGAGCAGGCCCTGGCGCGCGACGCCAAGGGCCGGGTCAGCCGGCTGATCGGTGTAGCCAAGGACATCACCGAGCAAATCACCCACAGCGAATCCCTGCGCACCAGCGAGCAGCGCTATCGCCTGTTGGCGGAAAGCATCAGCGACGTGATTTTCTCCACTGATGCCCAGCTGCAGCTCAACTACGTCAGCCCGTCGGTAATGCCGGTGCTCGGCTATGACAGCGAGTGGGCGCTGACCAACGGCTTCCACAGCCTGGCTACCAACCCACGTCAGCTGAGCGGCTTCTACGCCCTGCTCGAGCGTGTGCGCAACGCTTTGGGCGACCCACAACGACTGGCCGAACTGCGCGCCGAGTTTCTGCCACAGCTGTTCGTCTTCGATGCACTGCGCGCCGATGGCCAGAAGATTCCGGTGGAGCTGCGCCTGGTGCCGATGTGGGATGACAGTGGGCGCTTCGAAGGCCTGCTTGGCGTCGGTCGCGACATCAGCCTGCAACGCCGCGCGGAGAAAGATCTGCGCATGGCCGCCACGGTATTCGAGCACTCCACGGCGGCGATTCTGGTGACTGATCCGGCCGGCTATATCGTTCAGGTCAACAATGCCTTCAGCCGGGTCAGCGGCTACAGCTCCAAGCAGATTCTCGACCAGCTGCCGAGCATGCTCACCGCCGACACCCAGCAAGCCAGCCACCTGGCCTATGTAATCAAACAGCTCAACCAGCAGGGCAGCTGGGAGGGCGAGGTATGGCTCAAGCGCAGAAGCGGCGAGAAATTCCCAGCGTGGGTCGGCATCACGGCGGTCAGGGACGATGAAGGCGACCTGGTCAGCTACGTGTGCTTCTTCAGCGACATCAGCGAGCGCAAGGCCAGCGAGCAGCGCATCCACCGCCTGGCCTACTACGACGCCCTGACGCAGTTGCCCAACCGCACACTGTTCCAGGACCGCCTGCACAGCGCTCTGCAGCATGGCGAACGGCACCAGGAGTGGGTGGTGTTGATGTTCCTCGATCTCGACCGCTTCAAGCCGATCAACGATTCCCTCGGCCACGCGGCGGGCGATCGCATGCTCAAGGAAGTCGCGGTACGCCTGTGTGCCTGCGTTGATAGTGACGACACCGTGGCACGCATGGGCGGTGACGAATTCACCCTACTGCTGCAATCCCAGGCCCGGCGCGAAGGCGCACTGACCCGTGCAATTCACGTCGGCGAGCAGATTCTCGCCAGCCTGGCGCAGCCGTTTATCCTCGAAGGTCGCGAGTTTTTCGTCACCGCCAGTATCGGCATCGCCCTCAGCCCGCAGGACGGCAACGAACTGAGCCAGCTGATGAAGAACGCCGACACGGCGATGTACCACGCCAAGGAACGCGGCAAAAACAACTTCCAGTTCTACCAGGCCGACATGAACGCCAGCGCCCTGCAGCGCCTGGAGCTGGAGAGCGACCTGCGCCACGCCCTCGAGCAGGGTGAGTTCAAGCTGTATTACCAGCCGCAGTTCTCCGGCGACGGCAAGCGCCTGACCGGTACTGAAGCACTGCTGCGCTGGCAGCATCCACAGCGCGGCCTGGTGCCGCCGAGTGACTTTATTCCGGTGCTCGAAGAGCTCGGCCTGGTGGTGCAGGTTGGCGACTGGGTGCTGCGCGAATCCTGCCGGCAGCTGGCCGAATGGCATGAGGCCAAGATTCGCGTACCGAAGATTTCGGTCAATCTCTCGGCCCGCCAATTTGCCGAAGGCGACCTGCACCAGCGTATCGCGCAGATACTTGAGCAGAGCGGTGTTCCCGCAGCCTGCCTGGAGCTGGAGCTGACTGAAAGCATCCTGATGGAAGATGTGGCCAACGCCATGCAGACCCTCAGCAGCCTGAAGCAGCTTGGCGTGTTCATCGCCATCGACGACTTCGGCACCGGCTACAGCTCCTTGAACTACCTCAAGCAGTTCCCCATCGATGTGCTGAAGATCGACCGCAGCTTTGTCGACGGCCTGCCCCACGGCGAACAGGACGGCCAGATTGCCCGGGCGATCATCGCCATGGCCCACAGCCTGAACCTCACGGTAATCGCCGAGGGCGTAGAAACCCTGGCCCAGCTGGATTTCCTGCGCGGCCACGACTGCGACGAAGTGCAGGGCTTCCTGCTCGGCAGGCCAATGCCGGCCCACCAGTTCACCGCGCTGTTTACCGGCACCGCCCTGTTTATGCTGAGCTGAATCACCGCCGTGCATGAGCCCCGCTTGTCCGTCAGATGACCACGCTTCATATGCCTGTTTAGTGCGGATGAGGTAGAATTCGCCCCCTCTTTCTACCGCCCAGCTGATTTTCTCAGGGGAATGCTATGTTCAGCCGTGATTTGACTATCGCCCGTTATGACGCCGAATTGTTTGCTGCGATGGAGCAAGAAGCCCAGCGCCAGGAACATCACATCGAGCTGATCGCCTCGGAGAACTACACCAGCCCAGCGGTGATGGAAGCTCAAGGCTCGGTACTGACCAACAAGTACGCCGAAGGCTACCCAGGCAAGCGTTACTACGGCGGTTGCGAATACGTCGACATCGTCGAGCAGCTGGCCATCGACCGCGCCAAGGAACTGTTCGGTGCCGACTACGCCAACGTCCAGCCGCACTCCGGTTCGCAAGCCAACAGCGCCGTGTACCTGGCCCTGCTGGAAACCGGTGACACCGTACTGGGCATGAGCCTGGCCCATGGCGGCCACCTGACCCACGGCGCCAGCGTCAGCTTCTCCGGCAAGATGTACAACGCCGTGCAGTACGGCATCACCGATGCCGGCCTGATCGACTACGACGAAGTTGAACGCCTGGCCGTTGAGCACAAGCCGAAGATGATCATCGCCGGCTTTAGCGCCTACTCGCAGGTTCTGGACTTCCCACGCTTCCGCGCCATCGCGGACAAAGTTGGTGCGTACCTGTTCGTCGACATGGCTCACGTAGCCGGCCTGGTTGCTGCTGGCGTGTACCCGAACCCGGTGCCGTTCGCCGACGTGGTCACCACCACCACCCATAAAACCCTGCGCGGCCCGCGTGGTGGCCTGATCCTCGCTCGTGCCAACGAAGCACTGGAGAAGAAATTCAACTCCGCGGTATTCCCAGGCGGCCAAGGTGGCCCGCTGGAGCACGTAATCGCTGCCAAGGCCGTGTGCTTCAAGGAAGCCCTGCAACCTGAGTTCAAGGCCTACCAGCAGCAAGTGATCAAGAACGCTCAGGCCATGGCCAGCGTGTTTATTGAGAACGGCTACGACGTGGTGTCCGGCGGTACCGAGAACCACCTGTTCCTGCTCTCGCTGATCAAGCAAGACATCACAGGTAAAGATGCCGACGCCGCCCTGGGTCGCGCTTTTATCACCGTGAACAAGAACAGCGTACCGAACGATCCACGTTCGCCATTCGTCACCTCCGGCCTGCGTATCGGCACCCCAGCCGTAACCACTCGTGGCTTCAAGGAAGACGAGTGCCGCGCATTGGCTGGCTGGATCTGCGAGATCCTCGCCAACCTGGGCGACGATGCGGTTGAAGCGCGCATCCGTGAACAAGTCAAAGCGGTTTGCGCCAAGTTCCCGGTTTACGGCAACTGAGTATCTGACCTGCTGCTTAAAAGCCCGCCACTTGGCGGGCTTTTTTTATCTGCCGAGCCACCCGCAGCACAGATAAAACCAAGCCATCGTCAGCAGCCTTGGCTATAGTGGATAAAACCTCGCAGGAGTTTCTTTGCATGAGCGAAACAGCCAATGAGCGTCGGCGCTTTCACCGCATCGCTTTCGACGCCCCCACCGAGATAGTGCAAGGGGAGCGGCGCTGGGCGGTCGAACTGCATGACGTATCGCTGAAAGGCCTGCTGATCAAGCGCCCCAACGGCTGGAACGGTGACCCTAATCAGCCGTTCGAAGCCAATATCCAACTGGCCGACGACACCCGCGTGCTGATGGAAGTGGTACTGACCCGCACCCAGTCGGATCTGCTCGGCTTTGTTTGCCGACATATCGATCTCGACTCGATCAGCCACCTGCGTCGCCTGGTGGAACTCAACCTAGGCGATGACAGCCTGCTGGAACGCGAACTCGCTGCCCTAGGCGAAGACGACGAGTAAACAAAAAGGAGGCCTAGGCCTCCTTTTTTCATACCCGCTGCTCGGCTACTCGAACAGCGCATCCAGCGCCTGCTCCAGGCGTGTAACGGCAATCACCTGCAAACCCGGCGGCGGATCTTTCGGCGCATTGCCCTTGGGCACGATGGCCCGCTTGAAGCCGTGCTTGGCCGCTTCTTTCAGACGCTCCTGACCGCTCGGCACCGGACGGATTTCACCCGACAGGCCAACCTCACCAAATACCAGCAGGTCATGCGGCAGCGGCTTGTTGCGCAGGCTGGAAATCACTGCCGCCATCAGCGCCAGGTCGGATGCAGTTTCCAGCACTTTGACCCCGCCGACCACGTTGAGGAATACGTCCTGGTCGTAGGTGGGAATGCCACCATGGCGGTGCAATACGGCCAGAAGCATGGCCAGGCGGTTCTGATCCAGGCCCAGAGTCACGCGGCGTGGGTTGGCCATATGGCTGGTATCGACCAGCGCCTGCACCTCCACCAGCATCGGCCGGGTGCCTTCCCAGGTGGCCATCACTACGCTGCCCGGAACTTCTTCCTGGGCACGAGTGAGGAAGATCGCCGAGGGGTTGGTGACCTCTTTCAGGCCCTTGTCGGTCATGCCGAACACGCCCAGTTCGTTGATCGCACCAAAGCGGTTCTTTACCGCGCGCAGCAGACGCAGACGACCATCAGACTCGCCCTCGAAATACAGCACGGTATCGACCATATGCTCGAGTACGCGCGGACCGGCCAGCGCGCCTTCCTTGGTCACGTGGCCAACCAGAAATATTGCTGTACCGCTCTGCTTGGCATAACGCACCAGCAGCGCCGCACTTTCGCGCACCTGAGACACGCCACCGGGTGCCGAGGAAAGTTGTTCGGTAAAGATGGTCTGGATCGAGTCGATCACCATCACCTTGGGCTTTTCCAGGCGTGCGGTGGCGATGATGCTTTCGATGCAGGTTTCGGTCATCACCTTGAGCTTATCTTCCGGCAGACCCAGGCGGCGGGCGCGCATGGCCACCTGCTGCTGGGATTCCTCACCAGTGACATACAGCGCGGGAAAGCGCGTGGCGATATTGCACAGGGTCTGCAGGAGGATGGTCGACTTGCCGATACCGGGGTCGCCGCCGATCAGCACCACCGAACCGTCCACCAGACCGCCGCCGAGCACGCGGTCCAGCTCGCCTGATGCAGTAGAGAAGCGCGGCACTTCCTCGACACTGACCTCGGCCAGAGTCTTGATCTGCACCTGCTCGCCCGCCCAGCCGGAACGCCCGCTGGGGGTGGCCGCATTGGCTTCAAGCAGGGTCTCGACCAGGGTGTTCCAGGCCCCGCACTCGCCGCACTGGCCGGCCCATTTAGGGAAGGTGGCGCCGCACTCGGTGCAGCCATACATGCGCTTGGCCTTGGCCATGCCGGACTCCTATAAACGCTGAGCCCGGATCATACGAAATAGCTGGATATATTTACAGTCCCACGCAGCTATCCCTTGCAACCTTTACCACAGCCACAACACTGCCCGGCAGCGCGTTTAAGCCGACGTGCGAGATCATCCTTGATGCCGACACGTTCCTGCTTGAGTGCAAGCAACGCATCGTCAGCCAGCAGTTCGCTACCTGCTTCGATCCGGCAGATGCGTTTATCGAGGGTTTCGTAGGTGTCGGCCAGGCGGGCGAAGTCGGCGTCGCCCAGGCGCAGCTCATGCAGCGCGCCGCGCAGTTCGGGGAAGTCCTTGATCAGCGGATGGTGTTCAACATGCATGCGGGCGTTCCTCTGGGATAGTCACTGCCTGCAGACTACCCCTTGAGCCGGGGCCGACACTTGACCCGGATCAAGCCCATCACGCTATGACGCACCGCCGAGAAAGCCGGCCAGTTCGTCCTTGAGGCTGACGCGCTGCATCTTCAGGCCCAGCAGCAGCATCTCATCCATGGCCACCCGGCCGCTTTCCGCCTCATAGATACGTTTGTCGAGTTCTTCATACTCCTCGGCCAACCGAGCGAAATGCCCATCACTGGACAACAAGGCGTGCAGCTGCGTTTTGAACTCGGGAAACTCGCGGTGCAGCGGATGATGTTCCAGTGGCATAACGGCATCCTCATGGCGGGCCTTCATTGAGCCTAGCCCAGTCGCGCCGGCTCTGCCTAAAGGCCTTGCTACACAAGGCCCAGGCAACTTCTGCTATCTTTCTCCAGGCTCCAGGAACCAACAAGAGAACAGGTTATGAGTACAGCATCAGGATGTTCGGCTTGCCGTGACGGCCAAGGGTTGGGGTTTCCAATCAGCATGGCCTTTCAGCCCATTATCAACCTGAGTACCGGAACCATATTTGCCCACGAAGCGCTGGTACGCGGTACAGCCGGCGAATCGGCGGGCAGCCTGCTGAGCAAGCTCAACGCGGATAATCTCTACCCATTCGACCAGGCCTGCCGGATTACCGCGCTGGAATGGGCAGCCAAGCTGCAAGTACCGGCCATGGTCTCGATCAACTTTATGCCCAATGCAGTGTACAAGCCTGAGACCTGCATCCGCGCCACGCTGGAGGCGGCCACACGCTTCAACTTTCCGCTGCAGCGGATCATCTTCGAGGTCACCGAGCAGGAG
Source organism: Gammaproteobacteria bacterium (assembly GCA_018827205.1). GTDB lineage: Bacteria > Pseudomonadota > Gammaproteobacteria > Pseudomonadales > Pseudomonadaceae > Aquipseudomonas. Next base: position 20,926 of record JAHJXZ010000207.1, read on the forward strand.
CAGGTGCTAGATATCGACCACCTCACCGGCATCCTGCGTGCGTACCGCAAGCAAGGCTTTATGACGGCGATTGATGACTTCGGCGCGGGCTATGCCGGCCTCAATCTGCTGGCCGACTTTCAACCCGACCTGATCAAGCTGGACATGCAGTTGATCCGCGATATCGATCAGGACAGCGTGCGGCAGATTCTGGTCGAAGCGACCCTGCAGATGTGTCGCAAACTGAATATTCGGGTAATCGCCGAAGGCATTGAAAGCCTGGGCGAACTGCATGCATTACGCGATATGGGCGTGGAGCTGTTTCAGGGTTACCTGCTGGCCAAGCCAGGGTTCGAGTCGCTGCCCGAAGTCCACTACCCGGCCTGAGAAGTAGCTGGCAAGCGGCGTTCACTGGATTACACTCAGCGCAACCTCACCTACCAGGGAACGCAGCATGAGCATAATCAGTGAATTCAAAGCCTTCGCGGTCAAAGGCAACGTGGTCGACATGGCCGTGGGCATCATCATCGGCGCGGCGTTCGGCAAGATCGTCTCCTCCTTTGTCGGTGACGTGGTGATGCCGCCACTGGGCGTGCTGATTGGCGGCGTGGACTTCTCCGACCTGGCGATTGTGCTGAAAGCTGCCGAAGGCGATGTCGCTGCAGTCACCCTGGCCTACGGCAAATTTATCCAGACCGTGCTCGACTTCCTGATCGTCGCCTTCGCCATCTTTATGGGCATCAAGGTGCTCAACAAACTCAAGCGCGAAGAAGAAGCCGCCCCGGCTGCACCCGCCGCACCGACCAAGGAGCAGGAGCTGCTCAGCGAAATCCGCGACCTGCTCAAGACGCAACAAAGCAGAGACTGAGTGCACCCACGCGGAGGGCCGAGCGCCCTCCCGTACATGATTTGTTGCAGGACAGCGCGCTCGCTTTCAACACGCTCGTGTAAATTGTCCGTCCCTTGGCTACTTTCCCCCTCGATGACCCTCCTGATTGCGTTTGCCGCTCTATCCATCCTCGTCTCCTTTATCTGTTCCATTCTTGAAGCTGCGTTGCTTTCCCTGACGCCCAGCTACATCGCCCAGCAGAAGGCCACCAAGCCCAAGCTTTACGAGCGCTTGAAAGGGCTGAAAGACAAGATCGACCAGCCACTTGCCGCAATTCTTACGCTTAATACCGTGGCCCACACGGTTGGCGCCACAGGCGTGGGTGCGCAAGTCACGGTGGTATTTGGTGACGGTTATCTGGGCATCGCCTCAGCGGTGATGACCCTACTGATCCTGGTTCTCTCGGAAATTCTGCCCAAGACCATTGGTGCACGTTACTGGCCAACCCTGGCTCCGTACCTGCCTAGCCTGCTGGGCGGCATGATTGCACTGCTCAAGCCGTTCATCTTGATGTCCGACCTGATCATGCGGCTGTTTGGCGGCAAAGAGCCTGAGCACGATATCCGCCAGGAGATCAAGGCGCTGACCCTGCTGGGCCGCGAAGTCGGCAAGCTGGATGAAGACGAACAGCGCGTCATCAGCAATATCCTCGACCTGCATGAAATCAAGCTACGCGACATCATGACGCCACGGATTGTCTGCGAGTTTGCGGCACCCGATGACACGCTAGGGGCGTTCAAAGCGCGCGTGAAAGAGAGCCAGTTCTCCCGCTATCCGGTCATCGGTGAGGATGAGTCACCACTGGGCGTGGTGTTCCGCTATGACGCCCTGGGTGCCGAAGTGGATGAGGCGCCGGTATCGAGCATCCTCAAACCGCTCAAGGTGGTTTCCGACAGCATGAACGTCGAAAGCCTGATGACCCAGATGATGCATGAGCGTCAGCACATGTGCCTGGTGTATGACGAGTTCGGCAGCTGGCATGGCCTGGTGACCATGGAAGACATCATGGAAACCATCATCGGCAAGCCGATCCTCGACGAAACCGACGACATCCCGAATATGCGTCGCTTTGCCAAGCGCCGCTGGGAACATCGAATCAAGGCCATCCGCGAGGAATAGCCGCTACCAGTAGTTCTCCACCGCCACCTGCCCCGGCCGACGGGTCAGGCTGAGCTGCATGTCACGTTGTTTCAGCAGCGCGCGGGTGTCGTCGATCATCTGCGGGTTACCGCAGATCATCAGCCGCGAATAGGCAGGGTCCAGGCTCAGATCGGCGGCGCGCTCCAGTTCGCCACTTTCCAGCAAGCTGGTAATGCGCCCATGCAGGCAACCGGGCACCTCCTCGCGGGTGACCAACGGCAAATAGACAAAGCGCTCGGCGTATTCCTGCAGATGCTCCTGCTGCATCAGGTCGTGGATCAGCGGCTGATAGGCCAACTCGCTGGCCGTACGCGCGCTATACACCAGCACCACACGCGCAAAGCGCTGCCACACCTCCAGCCCCTGCAGGATCGAAAGAAATGGCGCGAGCCCGGTGCCGCTAGCCAGCAGCCAGAGTTCGCGGCCATCGGCAAAGCGATCAAGGGTGAGAAAGCCCAGCGCCTGCTTTTCCACCAGTAGGCTGTCGCCGACCTGCAGCCGGCTCAGCTCTGAGGTGAACTCGCCACCCGGCACGACGATGGAGAAGAATTCGAGAAACTCATCGTGGGGCGCCGAGGCCATCGAATAGGCACGCCAGACAACCGAACCATCGGCCTTCTGCACACCCAGCCGGGCAAACTGCCCGGCCTGGAAGCGAAAGCCCGCATCACGCGTACAGCGCAGGCTGAACAGGCTGGGCGACCAGACCTGGATAGAGGTGAGGGTTTGCTGGGTGAACTTGTCGTCACTGACCATGCGAGCACCGGACCTATGCGGATTGCACAGGCCCAGTGTGGCGCAACGCCGGCCGGACAAACACCGGTAAAACCTGGGGGCTCTAGGCCTGTATCCCTTAGAACCGGCTCTTAGCGGCGATTGACCGCCTGCGCGGCACGCAGTACATCGGCACCGATTTCAGCTTCGAAGGTTTTCCATAGCGGGCTCAGTGCCGTGCGCCAGGCAGCACGCTCATCTGCCGTAAGGGTGACCACTTGGGCATTGCCGGCGCTGATGATGCGCTCGCGATCATTGTTGTTCAGCGCTTCGGCGTCCTTGTTCACCGAGAAAGAGACCTCTTCGATGATCGCTTCCAGTTCGGTGCGGGTCTTGTAGGGAATGCTGGTCCAGAATTCTTTGCTGCTGATCAGCATATAGCTCAGCGAGCCGTGGTTGAGCTCGCTGATAAACGGCTGCACGGTGTCGACCTTCTGGCTGGCGATGTTCGACCACGGCCCTTCGGTGCCCTGAATGGTGCCGGCCTGCAGCGCCTTGAATGCCTCGGCAAACGGCATCTTCACGGTCTTGGCGCCAAGCTGACGGAACTGCGCCTCCAGCACCGACGAGGGTTGAATACGGAAGGCTAGGTCCTTGGCATCTTCGGGCTTGCGCAGCTCGCGGTTGGCGGTCAGCTGCTTCATGCCGTTATTCCAGTAGGCCAGGCCGTAGATGCCGTGGCTGGACATGGAATGCAGCAGCTCGCGGCTCTTGTCACGTTTCTGGAAGCGTTTGACCGCCTCTAGGTCGTCGAACAGAAACGGCAGGTCAAACACCTGTAGCTGTTTGGTATAAGCCTCGAACTTGGACAGCGAAGGCGCCAACATCTGCACCTTGCCCTCGCGCAACGCGTTGATCTCCTCGCCATCGCCGAACAGCGTCGAGTTCGGGTAAACCTCAACCACAATCTGGCCGGCCAGGCGTTCTTCCACCAGCTTTTTGAACAGCAGCGCGCCCTTGCCCTTGGGCGTGTCCTCGGCCACCACATGGGAGAACTTGATCACGATGGGCGCCTTGCCTTCCGCCTGGGTCGGACTTGCCGCGACCAGCAACGCAGTGAAGGTTAAAGACAGCAGGGACTTGAACATGGACATACCTTTTTGCAAATAGAACGCCGTGAAGCCTGCATAAGCAGGCCTCATTAATTGGGGATGTGGGCTATGGATGATTCGGCGCAAGCGGCAGAGCAGCGGCGCAGTCCTGATCATCAGGCGCTACCAGATCGCAGCCGGGCGTAATGCTCGGGGCCTGGTTATTATTTGAATACCGACCTTGCTGACTCATGCTTGCTGACTGACGGGTATCAGACACGACTGAGCAGATCCGCAAGGGGGGGCGGCATTCTTCGGCAAAGCCGCGTGTGGCACAACCGCGATTTACTGAACCAGCTCGCAGTTCCGAGACTTTTCCGCCACTTGCACCGACAATGGCGACCAACTGCACTTTCTATCGCGCCCTTGCGGGCTGTTACCCGAGTTTCCCATGCCTGTATTCAGCACCCCATTCGCCCAGCTCGATCTGCTTCGCCAACCCGACCAGCCCCACGAGCCGCTGCAGGCGTTCGATGCTGCGGACGAGTACCTGCTCAACCATCTACATGAACAAGGGCTGACGAGCAGCGTGCGGGTATTGGTGCTGAACGACAGCTTCGGCGCACTGGCGGCGAGCCTGGCTGGGCAGGCGCAGGTGACAAGCAGCGGCGACTCCCACCTCGGCCATCTGGGTTTGCAGGTCAACCTGCTGCGTAACCAGCTGCCGGCGGGTGCCGTGACGTTTGTGCCGGCCAGCGCAGTCGCTCAGGGTCCGTTTGATGTGGTGCTGATCCGCGTACCGAAAACCCTGGCGCTGCTGGAGGAGCAACTGATTCGCCTGCACGGCCATCTAGCCCCAAACGCGCAGGTGATCGCCTCAGCCATGGTCAAGCACCTGCCGCGTGCTGCCGGTGATCTGCTGGAGCAATATATTGGCACGGTGCAGGCCTCGCTGGCAGTGAAAAAAGCCCGCCTGCTGTTTGCCACACCAGAGCCCAAACCCGCACTCGTATCGCCCTACCCGACGCGTTATCGCCTGGAAAAACCGGCTATCGAGCTGCTTAACCACGCCAACGTGTTCTGCCGTGAAGACCTGGATATCGGCACCCGCGCCTTCCTCCCGCACCTGCCAAAACACCTAAGTCGAATGCGCGTTGCCGATCTTGGTTGCGGCAACGGCGTGCTCGGTATTGCCTATGCACTGGGCAGCCCACAGGCCGAGCTGACGCTGGTTGATGAGTCGTATATGGCGGTGCAATCGACCCAAGAGAACTGGCGCGCTGCGCTGGGTGAGCGCCCGGTAGAGATTCGCGCAGGCGATGGTCTGGCCGAGCAGGCGGAGGATTCGCTGGACCTGGTGCTGTGCAACCCGCCATTCCACCAGCAACAGGTGGTCGGCGACTTTCTCGCCTGGCGCATGTTCCAACAGGCCCGCGCAGCGCTGGTTACCGGCGGCGAACTGTGGATAGTCGGCAACCGCCACCTGGGCTACCACGCCAAGCTGAAACGGCTGTTCCGTGGCGTAGAACAGGTGGCGGCTACACCGAAGTTTGTGGTGCTGAAAGCGATCAAATAAGCACAGCCCCGAAGCTCTGTAGGAGGGGCCTCAGCCACGATAAACCGCCATTACAAGCTCGCCGCTGAAGCGCCTCCTACAGTGCATCGCTGATTGACGTTGAATCGCGCTTACGGCGTGCCCATCCCCGCCGCCTGCATAAACAGACGCAGCAGATAGGACACCGCGCCCAGGGCCAGCACGCTGCCGGCCCAGATCGCTACCAGCCAGCCGAGCCGCTGACACAGCGGTTTTTTCTCTTCTACATCGTTCATCACTCGCACCTTAGTGATAGCCATCTTCTTCCGTAACCTTGCCGCGGAACACGTAATAGCTCCAGGCGGTGTACATCAGAATAAACGGGATAATGAACAGCGCCCCGACCAGAATAAAGCCTTGGCTCTGCGGTGGTGCAGCGGCTTCCCAGATGCTGATCGACGGCGGGATGATATTTGGCCACAGGCTGATGCCGAGGCCGCTGTAGCCGAGAAAAATCAGCGTCAGGGTCAGCAAAAACGGCGCGTAGTTGGCGTTGCGTGCCACCGCGCGCAGCAGCGCCCAAGTGCACAACAGCACCAGCAGCGGCACCGGCATAAACCAGAAGATATTTGGCAGACTGAACCAGCGCTGGGCTATCTCGGAATGCGCCAATGGCGTCCATAGGCTGACAATGCCGGTGACGCCAAGCAGGACGAACACCAGCGGTCGCGCCATATCGTGCATCTGCTGCTGCAAACGGCCTTCGGTCTTCATGATCAGCCAGGTGCAGCCGAGCAAGGCATAGGCGGCAATCAGCGCCAGACCACAGAACAGCGAGAATGGGGTAAACCAGTCCAGCGAGCCGCCGACATACACCCGATCAACAACCTCGAAGCCGTCTATATAAGCCCCCAGCGCCACCCCCTGAAAGAAGGTTGCGGTCAGCGAGCCACCGATAAAGGCCTTGTCCCAGATATGCCGCTTGGCGGCCTTGGCCTTGAAGCGAAACTCGAACGCCACACCGCGAAAGATCAGCCCCAGCAGCATAAAGATCAACGGCAAGTAGAGCGCACTGAGCACCACCGCATAAGCCAGCGGAAAGGCACCGAACAGTGCCGCGCCGCCAAGTACCAGCCAGGTTTCGTTGCCGTCCCAGACTGGCGCCACGGTGTTCATCATTACATCGCGCTCGCCTTCGCTTTTGACGAAGGGAAAGAGGATTCCTATTCCTAAGTCGAAGCCGTCCATGACCACATACATCATCACCCCGAAGGCGATGATCACGGCCCAGATCAGCGAGAGATCAATACCCATGTTTAATTCCTCCCTGCCGGCAGATCAGTCTCGCCGTCGTCAAGATCTTCCTCGGCCGCTGACAATGGCCGCGATGGTGTGCGTTTCTGGCCTGGGCCACCCTCGGCAACTTCCTTACCTTCATCGGTGATCGGGCCTTTGCGCACCAGGCGCATCATGTAACCAATACCGACGCCGAACAGGGCGAAATACACCACCACGAACAGGATCAGGGTCAGGCTCATCTGCGCAAAACTGTGCCCGGATGAGGCATCAGCCGTGCGCATCAGGCCATGGATAATCCAGGGCTGGCGACCGATTTCCGTGGTGTACCAGCCGGCGAGAATGGCAATGATCCCTGATGGGCCCATCCATACCGCCAGGTGAAGAAACGGCCGGCTCTGGAACAAGGTGCCGCGTGTCCGCAACCAGAGGCCCCAGAGGCCGGTGATGATCATCAGCATGCCCAGGCCGACCATGATCCGGAAGGTCCAGAATACGATGGTCGAGTTGGCTCGGTCTTCCTTGGCAAATTCCTTGAGCGCTGGCACCTGTTTGTCCAGGCTATGGGTCAGAATCAGGCTGCCGAGGGCTGGAATTTCGATCTTGAAGCGGGTTTCTTCTCGCTCCATATCCGGCCAGCCGAACAGGATCAGCGGAGTTGGTTCGTCGCCATGGTTTTCCCAGTGGCCTTCGATCGCGGCGATCTTCGCCGGCTGATACTTGAGGGTATTCAGGCCATGGAAATCGCCAATAACCGCCTGGATCGGTGCAACCAGGAGCGCCATCCACATGGCCATCGACAGCATCTTGCGGATCGCCGGGTTGTCACGCCCACGAAGCAAGTGCCAGGCCGCCGACGCGCCGACGAAGAAGGCGGTGGCAAGGAACGCCGCCGTGGCCATATGTGCCAGCCGGTAAGGGAATGAGGGGTTGAACACCACCGCAAACCAGTCCACCGGAATAACCCGGCCGTCGATAATTTCGAAGCCCTGCGGGGTGTGCATCCAGCTGTTGGAGGCCAGAATCCAGAAAGTTGAGATCAGCGTGCCGACCGCCACCATCACCGTGGAGAAGAAGTGCAGGCCCGGGCCAACGCGGTTCCAGCCAAACAGCATGACCCCGAGGAAGCCCGCTTCGAGGAAGAATGCGGTGAGCACTTCATAGGTCAGCAGCGGCCCGGTGACCGCCCCGGCAAAGTCGGAGAATGCACTCCAATTGGTGCCAAATTGGTAGGCCATGACCAGCCCGGAGACCACGCCCATGCCGAAGTTGACCGCAAAAATCTTCGCCCAGAAGTGGTACAGATCGCGGTACACCTCTTGTCCCGTTTTCAGCCACAAGCCTTCCAATACCGCCAGGTAACTGGCCAGGCCAATGGTGATGGCCGGGAAGATGATGTGGAACGAGATGGTGAATGCGAACTGGATTCTGGCTAGATCGAGAGCCTCCAATCCAAACATGGCGTTTCCTCAGTCAGGTGATACGGGGCACGGCCACGGGCGCGCATGCCAGTCACGGGTATTCAGTCGGGGGATTATTGTTCTGGTTCAGATAGCCATCGCGCAGGGCCAAGCGCCCCACATAACCCCGCAAGATCAGTATTGATGCGGGTCAAGGTATGTACAGAGAGTAGCGCTTGGCGCACTAAGTTCGGCTGTGGTCGATTGTCGCGCGACTGGCTGCCACAAGGGTTGGCGCCTTATGTCGGCGCCAACAGCGCCTGCGGCCGGTCAACATCGCGCAGCACACCGGGGTCAGTCAGCGCGACGCCCTGGCAAGCGGCAGCATACGCCTGCAGCAACGCGCGCGCGCCTTCATCCCCGCGCAGGGCTTGCAGTTGCGGCCAGAAGGCGCGGCCAAACAGCACCGGATGACCACGTTGACCATCGCACAGCGGGTAGACGATGCGTTCGGCCGCCGCCTGCTGGCACAGCTGCCACAGGCTGTTGGCTCCTACCCAGGGCATATCGCCGAGTAGCACGGCGATGGCTTCAGCGTCGCACCCAGCCAAGGCCTGCACACCGGATGCAAGGCTGTGGCCCATGCCTTGATCGGCGTTACGGCAACGGATAATCCGGCAATCCGCCGGTAGCCCTAACGCCTGCGCATCATCCTCGTCGCGCAGCAGCACATGCACCTCATCGAATACCTGCAACGCACGCTCGGCACTGGCCGCCAACAGGCCGCGCCCATCCGGCAAACGGGCCAGGCGCTTGTCACTGCCGAAGCGTCGGCCGCGCCCGGCGGCCAGCAGCGGTGCCAATACGCGCGGCATTCTAGAGTGCATCCCGCGCCAGGCCGTTACGCACGCGCAGAATATCGGCCAGCACCGCCAGGGCGATTTCCGCCGGCGTTTTGCTGCCCAGATTCAGACCAATCGGCGCGATAATCCGCGCCAGCGCTGTGTCATCCAACCCGCCCACCCGGCGCAAACGCTCGAAACGCTTGGCACTGGTGACCATGGAGCCCATCACACCGATATAGAACGCTTCGGTGCGTACGGCCTCGATCATCGCCAGGTCGTCGATGCGCGGATCATGGGTCAGCGCGACCACCGCGGTGTCGGCATGGCAGCCGCCCAGGCGAATGACTTCAGAGGGCAGCTCGCGGCGAACCTCTACTCCAGGCAACTCGACGCCGTGCAACACCTCATCACGCGGATCGCAGAGCACCACCTCGAAACCCAGGCTCTGGGCAAACTCGGCACAGACATGGGCCACTGAGGAATAACCCGCCAGCAGCAAGCGCTGGGCAGCGCCGACACGCAGGCGCAGCAGATTGGGCTGGCGCTCCACCCGTGGCCCCTGCGTGTTGTCGGCCAGCAAACGGCGCTCGCCGGTTGGCAACACCACTTCGCGGATCAGCCGGCGCTGGCCAGCCAACGCGCCCTCCAGCTCACGCAGGTGCGCTTGTACATCACAGTCAGCCGGCAGATTTTCCACCAGCACTTCCAGCACGCCGCCGCAGGGCAGGCTGATCCGCGAACGCGGGTCGCCGCCATCACCATAACGCAGCAGATACAGTGGTTCGGGAAAGGCGCCGGCAACCAACTGCTCAAGCAATTCATCCTCGACGCAGCCGCCGGATAGCGAACCAACCCACTCTCCACTCGCCGTGGCCGCCAACAGCGAGCCCGGCGCACGCGGGGCCGAACCATAAGTGGCCAGCACCGTGCACAGCCAAACACGCTGCCCGCCAGCAGACCATTGCAACGCCTTGCGCAGCACCAGCAGATCGAGGTGCTGCATCAGCTTTTACTCGGCATCAGTGGCCTTTCTCGCTGCGCAACTGGCTGACCTGCTGCGGGCTCAGCTCGGCTGCCTGGCCACCCCAGGTCTGCCGCAGGTAATGCAGCAGGTCGCGCATCTGCCCGTCATCCAGTTTGTCGCCGAAGCCCGGCATTGGCTGCATGCGCTCAAAGCCGGTGAACTGCTGCTCCTTGATGCCGTCATCAATCACCCGCAACAGGTTGCGCGCATCGTTCAAGCGCAGGGTGGTGTTGCCCTCCATCGCCACGGCCACATGGGGAATGCCCTCTCCCGCCGCACCGTGGCAACCGGCGCAGGTATTGAGGTAGTGCTGACGGCCCTGCTGAGCACTCTCGCCGAGCTGGTCCAGCGCCACGCTGGCGACCTTGCGCGCCTCTGGCGGTTGGTCGCCAAGCAGGTAGGTGGCCATGGCCTTGTGATCGTCCAGCGGCAGGTACTGGGTGCTGTGGTGAAACACCGGGTACATCTCGTTGAACATCGAACCTTGCGCACTGATGCCGTGTTTGAGGAAGGTTGCCAAGTCCTCAGGGTTCCAGCCGCGCGCGGCCAGGTCGTCAGCCAACAGGCTCGGGGCTTCATAACCTAACAAAACGCCACCCTGCATACGTTCGTCCTGCTGCAACGCACCAATGACATTGCGCGGGGTATGGCACTCGCCACAGTGGCCCAGCACTTCGACCAGATACTGACCGCGCTGCCAGGGTTCACTTTTGCCTTCAGCCGGCTGCAACTGCACGCTGTCCTTGTACAACATGTTCCAGAAGCTCAGGCCGAAGCGCAGATTGAACGGGAAGCTCAGGTCAGTCTGCGGGCTGGGCTTGGCGATCGGTTCCAGGCTCATCAGGTAGGCGTAGATGGCGTCGGAGTCTTCGCGCTTGAGCAGGTGATAGGAGGTATACGGCATCGCTGGGTAGAGGTTGCTGCCATCGCGGCGCTCACCTTCGGCTACTGCGCGGTAGAAATCATCAGCGCTGTAATTGCCGATGCCATGCTCTTTGTCCGGGGTGATATTGGTGCCGTAGATGGTGCCGAATGGCGACTCCAACGGCAGGCCGCCAGCGTACTCGGCGCCGCCTTCGATGCTATGGCACGCCACGCAATCGGCGGCACGCGCCAGGTACTTACCGCGTTCAATCAGTTGCTCGTCGGCCGCAAAGGCCGTGAGCGGCAGCAGGGCTGCCAGCACAAATGCGCGCATGTTCATCCCTCCTTGACCAGGCCGAGTGACTCCACCACATCGCGCGCGGCACTGTAGTAGCGCACGTAGCCGGTGCAGCGACAGATGTGCTTACCCAGGGCATCTTCGATCTCGCCTTCCAGCTCGCTGCGTTTTACCGGCTGACGCTGCAGTTTTTCCACCAACACGGTGGCCGCGTTGACGTAACCGGGGGTGCAGTAGCTGCACTGGAAGGCGAACTTGTCGACGAACTTTTGCTGGATCGGGCTGAGCTCGCTGACCTCGCCCTGGGCATCACGCTTGGCGTGGCCCTCGATGGTGCGCACGCGCTTGCCATCGAAGAAGTGCACACCGGTGATGCAGGTGCGGATTTCTTCGCTGGTGCCGTCGGCCTTGTCGAGGATCGCCACACAGGCGTGACACACGCCCTGGCCACAGCCCAAACGCGAGCCGGTGAGGTTCAGGTGTTCATGCAGGAAGTCGATCATCATCAGATCGTCCGGCACCTCAACAGGGCCGACGGCCTGACTGTTGATGATCATGCTCAAAATGCGCTTAGCCATGGAGGGCCTCCTTGATGCGGGCCGGAGTCAGAGGAAGGTCGCGCAAGCGCTTGCCGGTGGCATGGGCCACGGCGTTGACGATGGCGCCGACCACCGGAATCATCACCACCTCGGCGATGCCCTTGGCCGGATCACTGGGTGATAGCGGCGGCAGAATCTCTGCGGTTTGCGCCCACACGGCGCAGTCTTTGGCGCGCGGTAATTGATAGCGATTGAAGTTCCAGGTGCCATCGCCGGGGCCACCTTCATACAGCGGCATGTCCTCCAGCAGTGCGTGGCCGATGCCCATGGCGATGCCGCCTTCGAGCTGACCCAGTACCAGCTCTTCGACAATCACCCGGCCGCATTCGAGCCAGGAATGATGATTGATCACCCGCGCCTCGCCACTGCCCTTGTTGACCTTGATCTCGACCAGGGTGGCCACCGGGCTGTAGTAGGTAACCATGGCGTTGTTCAACTGGGTGACTGGGTAGTTGATGCTGACCCGGTCGAGCAGGTGGAAACCGTTACGGCTCATCTGCGCTTTCTGCACGGAGGTTGCACCGTCACCGTATTTCACCGCCAGCGCATCCAGCGGCACACGCTCACGCTGGCCATTGATCTCGAACTCGCCCTCGGCCCAGCTCCAGCGGTTGAAGCCGTGCACGCTAACGCCGGTTACCAAACCCAACTCGTGGGCCTTGTGCGCCAGCAGCTTGAAGGGAATCGGCGGCATGCCATCGGCGGTCAACTTGCCGTCAACCCAATGGGCATTTTCCCGCCGCACCACATACGGATTAGCCAGGCCGCCGTACTCACCACGGTTCCAGATGGCCATGGCCGCCGGCCACAAGCCATGCATAAACAGCACGCGCGCCGCTTCGCGGGTGGCATGCCCGGAGTAGTAGGACGAGTTGGTCGCCGACGACGGCGAGGCCAGCTTGCCGACCCAGCGCGGGTTGCGCAGCGCGGCGTCCTGCTCGGCCTGGCTGATGATGTAGGGGTTGCCGCTGGTGGTCAGGGCCAGTTCGCTCCACTCGGTTTCACCAGTCTTGATCTCGTCGGCGGGCTGACCGAGGTAATCGGCGACCAGCAAGGCCTGCGAGGTGGCCATACCGGTGCCCATGTCGATGGCAATATGGCGCAGGCTGACGCGGCCATCGGCTGTGAACTCCAGGCTGGCCATCGGCGCTTCGGAACCGGTGCCGAAATCCTTCTGGCAGATGGCGAAACCGACGCCGTAGAGGTTGTCCGGGTCTTCGGCGTCGAAGCGCTGCTTACGCTCGACTCGGTTCTTCCAGATTTCGTGCTGAGCAGCCTTGTCGAGAATCTCGTCCAGACGCAACGCACCGGCCGGAATCGCGCCCTGGGTGTTCTTCATACCGGACTGGAACACGTTCTTTTTACGCAATTCGATGGCATCAATGCTCAGCCGCTCGGCCACTTCGTCCACCATCATCTCGGTAGCGGCCATGGTTTGCAGCGTGCCGTAACCACGCATCGAACCGGCTTCCACACCGCGCGAGTAATACGCGGTCGCCGCCAGGTCACTGCGCGGCAGGTAATAGATCGACTGCGCCGCCGTAGCACCAACCGCCGCCACCGAAGAGCTGTAGTTGGCACGACCACCGCCATCCACATCCATGTGTGCACGGAAGATCTGGAAGCTGTGATCCTGCTTATTCACCGCCAGTTGGTAGTGCATGTCGAAGGGATGACGCTTGATGCCGCTCTGGAATTGCTCATAACGGTCATTGGCCAGGCGCACCGGAATACCGCCGCCGTAGATCGCAGCAAGGGCGGCGTAGAACACGAAGATGTTGTTGTCCTTGGAGCCATAACCCACGGTGTAGCCGGGGTGCATGTTCAGCTTCTGCACAGCGAAACGCGACGGCGCGAGCATGTGCGCGGTCTGCTCGGCCACTTCAAACGGGCACTGGGTGGCGACCACGAAATGCAGGGTACCGGTAGCGGCGTCAAACCAGCCGTTGCCGTTATCGGCCTCCAGCGCGCACGGCTCGATGGATTGGGTTTTGAAGCGCTCATCGAACACCAGCCAATCATCCGGCGGGCTCTGCAACTGCTGCTGCATCTGTTCGGCGTGATACAGCCCTTGCTCGGTGAGATCGCCACTGATCTTGCCTTCGCCCCAGGCCGGCTTGCGGTTATGGATCAGCGGAAACAGCATGCTGTCCTTGAGGCTGGAGAAGGTGTCGCGCTCGAACGGCGTCGCGCCGCCGACTCGCACAAAGCGAAAGCTACCGTATGGGTCGGACTGGAACGCCGGCGCTGTTTCACCGTAGCGGATCACCTTGTCATTGAACTTGAGGATGTTCTTGGCCTGGCGATAGCGTTCGAAATCCTTCCAGATCAGCAGCGCCACCGGATGCCCGATAAACATTGGCACCTGCCCTTCCGGCAACAGCGGATCAAGGTGGTGGCCATCCGGAAAGGCGATGCCATCCTTCGCCAGATCACTGGCGGTGACCACCCGATCAGGCTGCAACTCAGCCGGCAACAGCGACAGGTCGAAGCCCTGATAGAGCTGTTCGGTGCGCGTGGCCTTGAGCAAAAGGGCATGGCCTTGCTGTTGCGGCCAGCCGGGCATGTCCTTGGCACGGATATCACGGGCAAACACCTTGGCCCCACAGGCTTTAGACACCCCATCGATACGCGCCACCGCCTTGCCGCTGGCGTCGTACCAGGGCTGCGGCATGGCGGTCACCTTGTCTTCGAACAGGGCGGCAAACGCCTTACTGCCCAGCGGCGCGAAGCTGATGCCGATACCGGCGATAACGCTGCCTTGCAAAAAGGCGCGACGGGATAACTCAGGAGTGGACATGTCCGTTCCTCAAGGCCAGA